>JAHBSW010000012.1 GCA_019638935.1 Cryobacterium sp. | reverse complement strand
ATGGGGGAGACCCAGAGGCGGTTGCGAAAGGCCGTGCTCCGAATGCGGTACTCGCTGAAGAGCGGGCGCGCGCCGGGCGGTGCTTCAGAACTCGTCACAGTGGGTAGTCCATTCGTCGCAGTACCGATGTGGGCCGTGCTCTCGCAGAGCGATTCTCTTCGAGCTGCTGGCCTCTCTCAAACTATCGTGGCTGCATGGTCCATTACCGGCAGAGCGCGAACGCCGAGTTTCGCGAGTGGACGATTCAGGAGGCGAGCGACTGGATCGCCGTGCCGTCGCCCCAGGACGACAAGTACTCGCGCGGTGTGCTGGGCGTGGTCACCGGGTCGACCGAATACCCGGGTGCCGCCGTCATCGGTGTGGACGCCGCACTCCACACGGGGGTGGGCATGGTGCGGTACCTCGGTGGGGCCGCATCGGCGGTGCTCGCCCGCCGCCCCGAGGCCGTCGCCAGTGCGGGACACGTGGATGCCTGGCTGCTCGGTTCGGGGATGACCGAACTCGACGAGACGAGTGCCGCCGCCATCGCAGACGGCAAGCCCACCGTTCTCGACGCCGGGGCACTGCCGTTTGCTGCCACCGCGCACGGCGCGACGGTGCTGACCCCCCACGCGGGTGAGCTCGCGCGCATCCTCGGAGTCGACCGTGCCGAGGTCGAGGCAGACCGCGCCGCGTCGGTGCTGCGCGCTGTCGACGAGCTCGCGGTCACGGTCATGCTCAAGGGCCACGAGACCCTCGTCGCCGACCCGCACGGCTCGCGCTGGAAAGTGACCGCCGAGTCATCCTGGCTCGCGACAGCGGGAACGGGCGACTCGCTCGCGGGGATACTCGGCGCTCTCGTCGCGACCCACGCAGGCGCGGTCGAAAGCGACCCTCCCGCACTGGCGGCGCTCGCCGCGACAGCTTCACGAGTCCACGTGACCGCGGCTGAAGTCGTCGGCGGGCCGTTCACGGTGCTCGCACTCGGCGCTGCTATTCCCGCGGCCGTGCGTCGGATCCTGGCCGGGGCTTAGCGCCGGGGCGGAGTTCAGAACGCGGTGCGCAGAACTCGGTGCTCAGAAGCCCCCGCACAGGTGCGACCACTGGCTGCCCGCACCGGGACCCCACTGCAGCAGCGAGATCCTCGTGTTGCCGGGGTAGTAGGCGAAGACGTACTTGGAGCTGCTCGACGGATCGTCGACGGTGATGAGCTTCAGGTCGCCCGCGCCGAGGTCGGTGTAGTCCGACTCGACCGCCGTGGGGTAGGCCGCCAGCACAGAAGCGACGGTGCTGCCGACTCCCACGTTCTCCGCATTGCGTGGGTAGTCGTTAGTCTCGATGAACGCCTCCATCGAATAGAAGAAGGTGGCGCCGTCGGTCAGCCCGTCAGGGTCGAAGAACGCGCCGGTGAAGGCCGCCTCGGTCTGCCACACGGGGCCGTAGTACGGGCACTGCGACATGCCGATGACGGGGTAGTTGAGCTGGTCCGACATCTCCTCCCACGTGCTGCCCAGGGTTGCTTCGTGGAAGAACGTGAAGCCGAAGTCGGGAACGACCTCCGGCTCGGGTGCGGGCGCGGTGACCGTCACGGTCGGCGGCGTCGTCGGCTCGCCCGGTTCGTCACCCCCGCTCGGCAGCGGTGCGCAACCCGCGAGGAGAACGGCGGCGAAGAGTGCTGCTGTGCCGAGGCTGGTGATGGTGCTTAACCGGTTCACGAGGTCGAAGATACCCCCATTTGGCGCTGAACGGGAGATGGTTTCGTCGGCGTCAGAATCGTCCCGTGCGATAGCGTCTCTGCATGACCGGCGTGCACTCGCTACCCCTCGACACACCGTTTCTCGAAGTCGACCTCGACCTGCTGGAGCGAAACCTCGCGCGAGGCGCCGACGACGCGGCGGCGAACGGCCTCGACCTGCGGCCGCACGCCAAGACCCACAAGTCGCCCGAGATCGCACGACGCCAACTCGCCCACGGCGCGGTGGGGCTGAGCCTCGCGACGGTGAGCGAGGCAGAGCTGTTCGCCGACGCCGGGTTCAGCGACATCTTCATCGCCTATCCGGTGTGGCCGAGCGAGCGGCGAGCGGGCCGCATCCGCAGCCTCGCCGAGCGCATACGCCTGCGCCTCGGAGTCGACTCGATCGAGACCGCCGAGCGGCTGGGTGCTGTGCTCGCGCGGGACACCGTCGAGGTGCTCGTCGAGATCGACAGCGGACACCACCGCAGCGGTGTCGGGCCGACGGATGCCGGCGAGGTCGCGGTCGCGGCGGCGCGTGCCGGTCTTCGGGTGGTGGGCGTATTCACCTTTCCCGGTCACGCATACTCACCGGATGCCCGCGAAAGCGCCGCGCTCGAGGAGGCTTTGGCAATCGGTCAGGCGGCAGAGTCGCTCGAGGCCGTGGGCATCGAACCCACCGTGCGGAGTGGCGGTTCGACCCCGAGCAGGGCGGCAACCGACTCCTCGGTGCTCACCGAGACCCGGCCGGGGGTCTACGTCTTCAACGATGCGCAGCAGGTGGAGCTCGGCTCGTGCGGGTTCGACGACGTCGCACTGACCGCGCGGACCACGGTGGTGAGCAGGCGGGGAAACGACGTCATCGTCGACGCGGGCAGCAAGGCGCTCGGCGCCGATCGCGCGGCGTGGGCAAGCGGCTACGGTCGCGTGCTCGAGCTGCCCGAGGCTCGCATCACGGCGCTCTCCGAGCACCACGCCACGGTGCGGATCCCCGATTCGAAGCCCGTACCCGAGCTCGGCGGTGAACTGCGGATCGTGCCGAACCATGTCTGCAACGCCGTCAATCTTGCGAACGAGTACGTGGTGGTGCAGAACGGCGAGGTCATCGACTCGTGGCCCGTCGTCGCGCGCGGCGCCAACACCTAGCTCGACCCCACGCGGTAGTCTGTTCCTCATGCAGCGGTTGAGGAGCTACGCGGTCATTCTCTTGACCGCTTCGTTCCTCACGCTCGCGCTCGCACAGCCGGAACCCAGCATGTCCCTCGTCACGGGCGTCGCGGTCGTGGCTCTCGGTGCGCTGCTCGCGGCACGGATCGTCGTGGGCGTTGCCGGCGCCCAGGAACTCATGATCGGCGCGCGCTCTCGGGAGCACCGTGAGGTGCTCGGCGCGCTGCCCGAACCCCAGCACCCCGACACCGACGGGCGTCCGCGATCGCGTGCCCCCTCGCGGGTGGTTTCGGCCACCCCGCTCTCCGTCGCGTAGTCTCGCGCGCTCGGCAGGATCGTGTGGCCAGACGGCCACCCATCCATTCCGAAGCAAAGGGACACCCCCGTGGATTTCTACTCGTTCGCCCCCATCGCCGCCGTCGTCGACGGCGCCTACACCGTCGTCACGGCGCTCGCTGAACTGCTCGCCGCACTGCTCGACCCGCTCGCGGCAGGGGTCTCGGCCGCGCTCGCGATCATCCTCATCACCGTGCTCGTGCGTGCCGCGCTCATTCCCGTCGGCCGATCTCAGGTGCGCGCCGAGTTCACTCGGCGCCGACTCGCGCCGAAGCTCCACGAGCTGCGCAAACGGCACGGCAAGAACCCCGAGCTTCTCCAGCGCAAGACCATGGAGCTCTACGCACGGGAGAAGGCCTCACCACTCGCCGGCTGTCTGCCGATGCTCGCGCAGCTGCCCGTCATCTCGACCCTCTACGCACTGTTCATCCTCACGACCGTGAACGGGCATCCGAATCACCTGCTCACCGAGCAGTTCGGCGGAGTGCCGCTCGGCACCTCGCTCGTATCGCTTCTCGGAACGGCCGAGCCCTGGCCTGGCGTTCTCGTGTTCGCGATCGCACTCACCCTCATCGCCGTCACGGCGTGGCTGTCGCGCCGTGTCGCCCTGCGCTTCAGCGAGGGTCAGCCGACGGATGGCGTGTCTCCCGCGGTGCAGTCGCTCATGGGGCCGCTCAGCTGGTTGCCGTTCCTCACGGTGGTCTTCGCCGCGCTCGTTCCCCTCGCCGCAACGCTCTACCTCACCGTCACGACGGCGTGGACGCTCGCCGAGCGCGTGATCCTGCGACGGGTGATGCGACCCCGAGGTGAGTCACCGAGCTAGGGACGAAGCAGCACCTTCGTGGCGCGGCGTTCGTCCATCGCGGCGTAGGCCTCGGCGGCGTCGCCCAGCGGCAGCTCGAGATCGAACACCCGGCCGGGGTCGAGGCTGCCGGAGAGCACCTCCGGCAGCAACTCCTCGATGTAGCCGCGCACGGGTGCGACGCCACCATTCACGCCGACGTTGGAACTGAACAGGGTGCGGATCGGCAGCTCGGCGCCGCCGTTGGGAACGCCGACGTAGCCGACCATGCCGCCGGGACGGGTTGAGCGGATGGCCTGATCCATCGACTCCTTCGTGCCCACGCACTCGAGCACGAAGTCGGGGCCGATCCCGTCGAACAGCTCCTTGATCGCCTCGACACCGGCGTCGCCCCGCTCGGCGACGACCTCGGTGGCGCCGAACTCGCGTGCGATCGCCTGACGATCGGTGTGCCGTGACATCGCGACGACCCGAGTCGCGCCGAGTCGTCGCGCGGCGAGCACCGCACAGAGCCCGACCGCGCCGTCGCCCACGACCGCGACCGTGCTGCCAGCCGTGACACCGGCCGAGACCGCGGCGTGGTGGCCGGTGCCCATGACATCCGCGAGCGTCAGCAGGCTCGGCACGAGAGCGTCATCCGGCGCGCCGGGGGTCTTCACGAGCGTGCCGTCGGCGAGCGGAACCCGCACGAACTCGCCCTGGGCGCCGTCGACGAGGTGTCCCTCGCGATCGGGGGCGCCCCACCAGCCGCCGTGCAGGCAGGAGGTGCTCACGCCGCCCCGGCAGTTGAGGCAGCTGTTGTCGCACCAGTAGAACGGTGCGATGACGAAGTCGCCCGGAGCCACGGCGGCGACATCGGCACCGACCGCTTCGACGACTCCGACGAACTCGTGTCCGATGCGGCGCGGCGCGGTCACCGGCGTCACGCCGCGATACGGCCAGAGGTCCGAACCGCAGACACACGCCGCAACGACCCGCACCACGGCATCCGTCGGTGCGATCAGCCGGGAATCCGGTACGGTCTCGACGCGAATGTCGCGCTCACCATGAATGACAGTTGCCAGCATGTGCCGAGTCTAGGGCTGCGTGCTCGGGAACGAAGAAGGAGCCGGACTCGATGGCCCGGCTCCCGAATGCGCGAGGAAGATCGCTTATGCGTTCGAATTCGTTCTGGATGACTTCGCCTTCTTATCGGCGCGCTTCTCCTTCAGAGATTTCGAAGCGGCGGTCTTGCTGCTGCTCTTCTTGGGTGATTTGTCTCCCATGGCGACTCCCTCCCTCGAAGGCTCGGTCGGCCTCGATACCCTTGACCCTACGCCAGCAGCCTCACGACCGCACGCCTCGGTGGTGAGCTCCCAGCGAAATAATCCGACGGACTCCGTGGTTCACCAGAGTAAATGCAAACGTATGAACAGTCGAAGGGCGCACCATGACACTCGAACTCGGACTCGACACCTTCGGTGATGTGACCCAGGATGCCGATGGCACCCTGCTCACGCACGCCCAGACGATTCGCAATCTGGTCGAGCAGGGCGTGCTCGCCGATTCCCTCGGCGTCGACTTCATCGGGGTGGGGGAGCATCACCGTGACGATTTCGCGGTCTCGTCACCGGAGATGGTGCTTGCCGCAATCGCCAGTCGCACCGCGCGGATCAAGCTCGGATCCGCGGTGACGGTGCTGAGCTCCGACGATCCCGTGCGCGTGTTCGAACGGTTCTCGACGCTCGATGCGGTGTCGAACGGTCGCGCCGAGATCATCCTGGGGCGCGGCTCCTTCACCGAGTCGTTCCCTCTCTTCGGATTCGAGCTCTCCGACTACCAGGTGCTCTTCGAGGAGAAGATCGACCTCATGGCCGAGCTTCTGAAGGGCGGACCGGTCACCTGGCAGGGCACCAAGCGCGCGCCACTGAGCAATCAGCTCGTGTTCCCCCCGGCCGAATCCGGCACGATCAAGACCTGGGTCGGGGTCGGCGGCAGCCCCGAGTCCGTCGTGCGCGCCGCCAACTACGGCCTGCCCCTCATGCTCGCGATCATCGGCGGTGACCCGCTGCGGTTCGAGCCCTATGCGGATCTGTACCGCAAGGCGAGCGAGCAGCTCGGGCGCGACCCGCTGTCGATCGGTGCTCACTCGCCCGGCCACGTCGCCGAAACCGACGAGCAAGCGCGCGAGGAGCTCTTCCCGCACTTCAAGGCGAACCGTGACCGCATCGGTGCCGAGCGCGGCTGGCCACCGGTCGGCCGGGAGGAGTACGAGCACGAGGCACAGCACGGCGCGCTGTTCGTCGGCTCCCCCGAGACCGTCGCGAACAAGATCGTGCGCGCGGTCAAGGGCCTCGGTCTCGATCGGTTCGATCTCAAGTACTCGAACGGAACCATGCCGCACGAGCAGCTCATGACGAGCATCGGCCTCTACGGCCGTGAGGTCATCCCTCGGGTTCGTGAGCGACTGAACGGCTAGGAATTTCCTCAACCATTCCCCGAGAACTCGAGCTCTGCTCCTGTCCTCCACAGGGAATTCAGAGGTTGGTCATTCATAGTTTTCTGTAGAGCCTCACCGGTGAAACCCGATCCGTGGTGTCTACTGACAGTCATGGCCGCGAGATTCACGAGGCTTAGTGCCCCCGTTGTCGGGGGCGCCAACCCTACCGCGCTGGCGCGGAGGGGGAAGCGAGTGACCCAAACCCGCGGGTCGCCCCGACACGGAAGATGCACACCCTTTGCCTGAGACTACGAGCGCGCACGTTTCGCGCGCGACGACGCCGAAGAACACCGCAGTCAACCTCCCCGCGCTCAACGGACGCAACGTTCGTCACCTCAGCTACGTTCAACTCGTCAGCCGCGCGGTCAAGGTCGCGGTGTCGGGACTTGCGGCGTTCGGTCTCTTTCTCGGCTTCGGTATCGGACTCCCCGCATATGGCGAGGCGGTGACCGAAGCGCAGCAGATCGAGCACGAGATCCAGACGCGACAGAGCTTCGAGGTCCCCGCGGAGGCGGCAACACTCGCCGTCGCACGCGACGCCTACGACGCGACCGAACCGCCGCTCGTCATCTGGCCGGTTCCCCAGGGCACCAAGATCGCCAGCTACTACGGCCCCCGCACCTCGTGCGCCGCGGGCTGCAGCGCGTTCCACGAGGGCGTCGACTTCGATCCCGGTGCGGGCGCCCCGGTCATGTCCATCGCGGCAGGCACCGTCATCGACATCAACCGTGGAAACTGGTCAGCCCTCGGCCAGCACGTCTGGATCAAGCACAACATCAACGGCCACGAAGTCATCTCGGTCTACGCGCACCTGGAGTACGGCTCGATCGCTGTGAGCGTCGGCGACACGGTTCACATCGGGCAAACCGTCGGACGGGTCGGCAGCACCGGAGTGACCACCGGCCCGCACCTCCACCTCGAGATCCACATCAACGGCATCCCGATCAACCCGCTTCCCTGGCTGGAGCAGAACGCTTCGTACCTCTAAACAAATCCCCTAGAGTCGCTGCGACGCACTACATTGGACCCGTGTCGCAAACCCCCCCGAGCGTCTCGATCATCATCCCGGCGTACAACGAGCAGGCCACCATTCGGTCGTGCCTGCTCGCAGCGGTGATGCAGACGGTTGCCGCCACCGAGATCATCGTCGTCGACAACAGGTCGACGGATGCGACAGCCGAGGTCGTGCGCTCGGTCATGGCCGAGCATCCCACCGCCCCCATCAGGCTCATCGCACAGAACGACGAGCAGGGACTCATCCCCACGCGCAACCTGGGACTCGACACCGCGACGGGCGACGTGCTGGGACGCATCGATGCCGACTCGATCCTCGAACCCAACTGGGTCGAGCAGGTGCGGCTCGCGTTCGCCGACGACAGCATCGCTGCTGCGACCGGCCCAGTGCTCTATTACGACATGCCGCTGCGGCGCTTCGGGCTGCGCGCCGACGACCGCACGCGCCGCGTCATCCTCAAGCTCAGCCGCGACTACCACTTCCTGTTCGGCAGCAACATGGCCATACGGGCCAGTGCGTGGCGCGAGATCCGCGGCGAGGTCTGCCGCGACCACGCCGACCTCATGCACGAGGACATCGACCTCTCGATCCATCTCGCGCAGCACGACCTCAAGGCCACCTACGTGTCGGAGATGGTCAGCGGGATGTCCGCCCGTCGCCTCGAGGACTCCCCGCGCGACTACGCGTTCTACGTCAACCGCTTCGACCGCACCTACGCGAGTCACCGACTGCGCAACCCCATGCTGCGTGCACCGATGGTCGTGTTCTTCTTCATCTACCCCCTCGCGAAGCTCATGCGGTCGATGAAGCAGCGCAACGATCGCATCGACGCCAGAAAGTAGTCGCCTGAGCGGCGCCGGATCCGCTGACAGCGGTGCGCGCTAGCCTGAGCCTGTGGGACGGCAGGATGGCAGCGAGAGGCGCGTCAGCGATGAGGCGGTCGACAGTGCGACGGCGACGATCCTGCACGTCGACCTCGACGCGTTCTTCGCCGCGGTGGAACTGCTCGATCGGCCCGAGCTCGTCGACAAGCCCGTCGTCGTCGCGCACGACTCCCCGCGCTCCGTCGTCACGGCGGCGAACTACCCCGCACGCAAGTTCGGAATCCGCTCGGCGACGACGCTCGCGCGGGCGCGCTCGCTGTGTCCCCACGTCATCGCCCTCGAGCCGCACTTCGAGAAGTACACCCACTACTCGCGCATCGTGCAGCGGATCTTCCACGACGTCACCCCGCTCGTCGAACCGCTCAGCATCGACGAGGCCTTCCTCGACGTGTCGGGGGCAGGGGCAGCCGTCGGGTCGCCCGCCGAGATCGCGGCGCTCATCCGTCGTCGCGTGCGCGACGAGACCGGCCTCACGGCGTCGGTGGGCGCCGCGGCGACGAAGTTCGTCGCGAAGGTCGCGTCGGGCATGGCGAAGCCCGACGGGCTGCTCGTGGTGCCCCGGGCCGAGACGCTGGGCTTTCTGCATCCGCTGCCCGTGAGCGCGCTCTGGGGAGTGGGTGCCGTCACCGAGAAGTCCCTGCGCGACCGCGGCCTGCACACGATTCAGGATGTCGCGCACGCCCCGCTCGCGAAGCTCGAGCGCGCCGTCGGCAAGGCGGGTGCGTCGAAGCTGCACCAGCTCGCCAACGGGGTCGACCCGCGTGCCGTGAGCGCCGACACCGTCGAGAAGAGCGTGGGCCACGAGGTGACGTTCGACTACGACGTGGCAGATCCCGACGTTCTGAGGCGCGAGCTGCTGCGTCAGGCGACGAAGGTCGGGGTGCGGCTGCGCGCCCACGGAGTGACCGCGCGCACCGTCGTGCTCAAGCTGCGCTACGCCGACTTCACCACCATCTCGCGCTCGCACACGCTCACCGACGCCACCGATCTGGGCCGACGCATCTACGAGGAGGTGCGGGCGCTCTACGAGTCGCTCGGCGAGCATCGGCCGGTGCGACTCATCGGCGTGCGCGCCGAGCAGCTGTCGCACGACGACGGGCAGCCCGCGCTGTGGGGCGACGACGACGGATGGCGCGACGCCGAGCGCACCCTCGACAGCGTCGCCGGCAGGTTCGGCCGCGACGCGATCGGCCCGGCGCGGCTGCTCGGCACCGCGCCGCGCGGCGGGATGACGCGCAAGCCGCCGGTCGGTGGTTGAGCAGGTCGCCCGCCGTCCGTTGGTCTAGTGGCCGCCGCAGGCGGCGTATCGAAACCCAGCTCGATGGTGTGGTTTCGATACGCGGGCTTCGCCCGCTACTCAACCGGCGGGTTGGGTGTCTGTTCGGTGGTTGAGTAGCCGCCGCAGGCGGCGTATCGAAACCCGGTTGGGTGGTGTGGTTTCGATGCGCGGGTTGGGCGTCTGTTCGGTGGTTGAGTAGCCGCCGCAGGCGGCGTATCGAAACCCGCCGGCAAGAGACCCCTCACCCGAAGTGCGGCACGACCTCGCTCGCGAGGAACTCGAGCTGTTCGTGGTCGTGCAGGTCGAGCACCTGCAAGTAGATCCGCGTGATGCCGAGCCCGGCGAGGTGGCCGACTCGGTCCACGACCTCGTTCGCGGTGCCCGCGAAACCGCCCTTCGCCACCTCGCCGACGGAGCGGCCGATCGTCGCGGCGCGACGCTCGGCATCCGCCCGCGTCGCCCCGACCGCAACGGTTCCGGGCATCGAGAGGGTGAGCGTTGCCGGGTCGCGACCGATGCGCTCGCACGCCTCCCGCACGCGCGCGATGCGCGGGCCGAACTGATCGAGCTCGCCGAACGTCGTGTTGTACTCGGTCGCGAACCGCGCCGCGAGCGCGGGGGTTCTCAACGCGCCGCTGCCCCCGACGATGACGGGCAGCGGTGACTGCACCGGCTTCGGCAGGGCGGGCGAGTCGACGAGGCGGTAGTGCTCGCCCGCGAAGTCGAAGCGAGAGCCCTCGGGCGTGGACCACAGGCCGGTGACGATCTCGAGCTGCTCCTCGAGCATCCCGAACCGCTTCTCGGGAAAGGGGATGCCGTAGGCCTCGTGCTCTCGTTCGAACCAGCCGGTGCCGAGGCCGAGCTCGACGCGGCCGTTCGACATCGCGTCGACCTGTGCGACCTGGATCGCGAGGATGCCCGGATGCCGGTAGGTCACGCTCGAGACGAGCGTGCCGAGCCGGATGCGGCTCGTCTCGCGGGCGAGGCCGGCGAGGCTCGTCCATGCGTCGGTGGGGCCGGGCAGTCCGTCGCCCTCGCCCATGCTGAGGTAGTGGTCGCTACGGAAGAAGCCGTCGAAGCCGAGCCGCTCCGCTGTCTGCGCGACAGCGAGGAGGTCGTCGTAGCTGGCACCCTGCTGCGGTTCGGTGAAGATGCGAAAGTCCATGACTCCAGCCTGTCACGACCGTGGGGGTTATACTCGGGGGCGAACACGGGAGTCCGGTGAGCCGGGCTGAGAGGAAGCTGATCGAAGCTTCGACCGTCGAACCTGATCTGGATCATGCCAGCGCAGGGAGGGCAGTTTCTCTTCAACCCGTGCCACTCATAGGAGAAAGGCACGAAAAGTGACCAGTACTGAAACTCAACCAGCGCCGCGTCGCGACCTGCGGTGGCGCGTCGTCGACATCGTGGTTGCGAGCGTCATCGGCGTGACCGCCGGCGTCGTCTTCGTCGTGTGGAACGTGGCGAGCAGCCCCGTCACCGCACCGCTCGAGGCCGCGCTGCCGGGGCTCCAGGCTCTCGGCCACGGCGTGTGGCTCTTCGCCGGAGTGCTCACGGCGCTCGTCATCCGCAAGCCCGGTGCGGCGATCTACGGCGAGACCGTCGCCGCGGTCGTCTCCGCGCTCATCGGCAACCAGTGGGGTCCGCTGACCATCGTGCAGGGACTCGTGCAGGGGCTCGGCGCCGAGCTCGTCTTCGCGATCTTCCTCTACGTCAACTGGCGGCTGTGGGCGGCGGCGCTCGCGGGCGCCGGTGCCGGTATCGCGATGGTCGCCTTCGACCTCGTCGTCTGGTACCCGGGCGCAGACGCGACGTTCGCGACCGTGTACGCGGCATCGGGTGTCGTCTCTGGGGCGCTCATCGCGGGCGTGCTGTCGTGGCTGCTCGTGCGCGGTCTCGCGAAGACCGGGGCGCTCAGCCGGTTCGCGAGCGGTCGAGAAGTCACGGTGCGGGTGTAGCGAGCGTCGGCGCACCACAATCTCCATGAACAGGATGCCGCCGGCTCGACCCGCCGACGTGCGCGCCAGCGGGTGGGGCTGGCGGTACGCGACCCGCAGACGCGCGGCCGTGCACGAGCTCGACCTCGTCATCGAGCCGGGCGAGCGCGTGCTGCTGCTGGGGGCATCCGGCTCGGGAAAGTCGACTCTCGTCCACGCGCTCGCGGGAGTGCTCGGTGGCGACGACGAGGGCGAGCAGTTCGGTCGGCTCGCAGTCGACGGCCGACCGCCGGGGGAGCAGCGCGGTCGCGCGGGACTCGTGCTGCAGGATCCCGAGAGCCAAGTGATCCTGAGCCGGGTCGGCGACGATGTGGCCTTCGGCTGCGAGAACCTCGGCGTTCCGCGCGAGGATATCTGGCCGCGTGTGCGCGAGTCGCTCGACGCCGTCGGGCTGGACGTGCCGCTCGACCGGTCGACGAGCGAGCTGTCGGGTGGTCAGAAGCAGAGGCTCGCGCTCGCGGGGGTGCTCGCGATGCAGCCCGGGCTGCTGCTGCTCGACGAGCCCACCGCGAACCTCGACCCGGCGGGCGTCATCGAGGTGCGCGACGCGGTCTCGCGCGTGCTCGATCGCACGGGGGCGACCCTCGTCGTGATCGAGCATCGCGTGGAAACCTGGCTGCCGCTCGTGGAGCGGGTCGTCGTGCTGGCCCCCGGCGGGGGCGTGCTGGCCGACGGTGCGCCGGATGTCATCCTGGGGCGCAGCGCCGACCACCTCGCCGCGGCGGGGGTGTGGGTGCCGGGGCGCCCACGGGTGGTACCGCAGCGCCTCAGGCGCGAGGGAGCGCACCTGCTTCAGGCTGTGGACCTCTCCTTCGGCAGGACCGCGCCGGTGCACGCTCCCGTCACGCTCTCGGCCACCGCCGGCCGCGCTCTCGCGCTGACGGGGCCTAACGGCTCGGGCAAGACGACGCTCGGTCACACGCTCGCCGGGCTGCTGCCACCGCTCGGGGGCTCGCTCGAGGCGCTGCCCGAGCTGCACTCCGGTGCCGGCGCGAGCCCGATCCGCTGGAGGTCGCGCGAACTGCTCACCCGCATCGGCACCGTCTTTCAGGAACCGGAGCACCAGCTGCTCAGCACGACGGTGAGGCGCGAGCTCGAGGTCGGGCCGCGCGCGTTGGGCCTCTCCGCAGCCGAGACCGCCCGACGGGTCGACGAGCTGCTCGGGCGGCTGCGCCTCGACGCGCTCGCGGAGGCCAACCCCTTCACCCTGTCGGGCGGGGAGAAGCGCAGGCTCTCCGTAGCGACGGTCATTGCGACGCGGCCGCGCATGCTCGTGCTCGACGAGCCCACGTTCGGTCAGGATGCCCGCACCTGGGCAGAGCAGGTCGCGCTGCTGTGCGAGCTGCTCGACGAGGGCCGGGCGATCGTGGCGATGACGCACGATGCAGAGTTCGTGGACGCTCTGGCCGACGAGCGGGTCGAGCTGTGAGTAGGCACAGGAGCGGGCAGATGAGCGGGCTCGTGGCAGCGGACGCGACTCGCGGCATCCGTCAGGTGAACCCGGTCGCGAAACTGGGAGCCGCGCTGCTGCTCGCTCTGTGCCTCGTGCTCACCATCGACTGGGTGTCGGCCGCGACAGCACTCGGACTCGAGGCGCTGATCGCGTTGGCGCTTGCCGCGATGGGGCGGCTCGGCATCCCGTGGCGCGTGTTCTGGCTGCGCACACTGCCGGTGTGGATCGCTGCGCCTCTCGCGGCACTGACGATCGCGCTCTACGGCCAGGCAGGTGGCACGGTGCACTGGGAGTGGCTCGCGATTCGCGTGAGCGACGGCTCGCTCGAGCTCGCCCTGGCCACGGCGCTTCGCGTGCTCGCGATCGGGCTGCCCGCCGTCGTGCTGTTCATTACGGTCGATGCGACCGATCTCGCCGACGGGCTGGCGCAGGTGTGGCGTCTGCCGGCGCGATTCGTGCTGGGCGCGCTCGCCGCGTTCCGGCTCGTCGGGCTGTTCTTCGACGACTGGCGATATCTGTCCCTCGCTCGCCGCGCACGAGGCGTTGGCGACAGCGGTCGCATCCGTCGAGCCACCGGTCAGGTGTTCGCGCTGTTCGTGCTCGCCATTCGCCGCGGCAGCAAGCTGGCGACGGCGATGGAGGCGCGCGGATTCGGCGGCACCGGGCGGCGAACCTGGGCACGCGAGTCGTTCTTCGGCTGGCGCGAGTGGCTCGTCGTCATTGCTGGTTGGATGGTGGGGATGATTGCCATCGGAACCGCCATCGCCACCGGGCATTGGAACTTCATTGTCGGCTGAGGCTGCGCGCGCTCTGCCGCCACGCACACCGGTGCATCCGGATGTCGTGCTCGTCGACGGACGCAGCGGCTCGGGCAAGACCGAGCTCGCGCGAGCGATGGTCGGGCAGAAGCCCGAGCTGCAGCTCGTGCGCATGGATGACCTCTACCCCGGCTGGGGCGGCCTCGAGGCGGGGAGCCAGCACGTGCACGACTACATCCTCGCCGCCACGATTCGCCGCTGGCAGCGCTGGGACTGGGCCGCCTCTGAACCGGCCGAGTGGCACGTGCTCGATCCCCGTCGGCCCGTGCTGATCGAGGGATGCGGTGCGCTCAGCCGCGCCAACCGCGCACTCGCCGCCTACGCCGTGTGGGTGGAGCTCGACGAGCAGACGCGTCGCGAGCGCGTCATCGCCCGCGACGGGGGCTCGTGGATCGATCGCTGGGACGACTGGGCGGCGCAGGAGGAGGCGTTCATCGCGCGGGAGCACCCGAAGTCGCTCGCCGATCTCGTGCTCGACGGCAATGAGGTGACGATCTAGCCGAGGGCGTCTGCGCAGTCGGCCTGCGCCCTTCGTCAGTCGACCTCGACGTGCCGCGCGCCCCGAAAGGGGCTGATCATCAGGTACGCGGCGATGAGCAGAAAGCCCGCCCCGGCGATCCACAGCGCGGGGCGGTTGCCGAGCATGACGGCGAGCGCGCCGCCGAGCGGAGCGCCGATGACGATCATGGCGCGGTTGATCGACCGGATCGTCGTGTTCATCCTGCCCTGCAGGTGGTCGGGTGTGACGGCCTGGCGAAAGCCCATCTCGTTGGCGTTGCTCGCTCCCATGGCGAGGCCGATCGCGAACTGTCCGGTGGCGATGACGGCGAGGGCCGGCCAGAACTCGCCCGCAGTGTCGGCGGCGACCGGGGGCGCGAGCGCGATGACGACGCAGCCGAGTGCCATGAGCGTGTGGCAGCCGATGACGACGGGGCCGACGCCGAAGCGCAGCCCGAGCCGGATGGATATCGACGCGCCGACGAACGCAGCGACGCCGGCGGCCGCGATGGCGAGGCCGAAGGCGAACGCGTCGAGGGCGAGCTCGACGATCACGAACGACACGAACACGGTGGTGAGCATGCTGTTGGCGAGGAACCACGCGTGGGTGCCGAGCGCGAGCGGCGCGAGGGTGCGGTGGCGGTACACCCAGCGCAACCCCTCGGCGAGCTCACGCCGGATGCTCCGGCTCTCGGGGGCGGGCGGCATCTCGATGACCCGGATGCGCGAGATGGCCACCGCGGAGACGATGCGCGCCCCCGCCTCCACGACCATGGCGGCGGCCGCGCCGAAGAGCGACACGATTCCCCCGCCCACCGTCGGGCCGAGGGTCTGGGCGGCCGCATCGCTCTTATCGGTGTGGGCGTGCGCCTCGAGCAACCGCGAGCGCGGCACGACGAGGGGCAGCAGAGACTGCTGCGCCGCGTCGCCGAACAGTGCGACGGTTCCGAAGAGCAGCATGAGCACCACGACGACGACGACGTTGAGCAGGCCGAAGACGTGCAGCACGGGAATCGAGAGGAGGATGCCCGCGCGTGCGAGGTCGGCGCCCACCAGGATGGGCTTGCGACGCACCCGGTCGACGAGCACTCCGACGACGAGCCCCAGCACGAGGTAGGGCAGCCAGCGCGCCGAGCCGACGAGCCCGACGTCGACGGCGGTGCCGCCCAGCTCGAGCAGCACGAGCACCTGCAGGGCGAGGGCGGTGACGTACATGCCGAACGACGAGACCGAGTACGAGGTCCAGTACGCGCCGTAGCCGGGGATGCGGAACACGCTGGGTCGGCGCTGCACCGCGGTCACGCCCAGCCGAGTTCATGCAGCTGGGTGTCATCGATCCCGTAGAAGTGCGCGATCTCGTGCACGAGCGTCACGTGGATCTGGTCCCGCAGCTCGTCGAGGTCGTGGCTGATGTCGAGCAGCGGCTCACGGTAGAGGATGATGCGGTCGGGCAGCTCCCCGAAGCCGTACTGACCGCGATCGGTGAGGGCGACGCCGTCGTAGAGTCCGAGCAGGTCGAGCGAGCCGTCGTCGGGACGGTCCTCGACCACGAAGACCAGATTGTCGAGCCCCTCGACCATGTCGTCGGGCAGCTCGTCGAGCTCATCGATCACGAGCCTCTCGAACTCGTCGTGCGGAATGTCGTGCATGGGCGGCTAGCTCTCCAGCGTCTCGACGATAGCGTTCTGCACGAAGCCGAGCCAGTCGTAGAGATCCTGCAGCACGACATCGTCGGAGCGCTGATCGTCCTCGATGATGCCCAGCCGATTCGCGAGGGTGAGGCGGATGTCGGTGAGCGTGGTCAGCCACGCGATCGCCTGGTCCCGGTCGAGTCGGAGCGAGGCGGATGCGTGCTCCTCGCTCGCAGCGTCTACCGCTGCGGTGGCGGCGTCGAGCGTCTCGATGACGGTGCTCGCGTTGGCGACCTTGCGGTCGATCAGCGAATCGTGGGTGTACCTGCGGAACTCGGTGGAACTGGCCGCGTCGTCGGGGTAGGCATCCGGCAGCAGCCTCAGTAGTGCGGGGTCGCCTTCGGCGGGTTCCGTGAGCAGGAGCGTGAGCTGGTTTGCGAGATCACGCACGACATTGGCCTCATCGAGTTCGATGAGCGCCGCGACGGTTTCGTCGGCCTCGAGACGGAACTCGCGCACGGTCAGCCGTCTGTCCGGGTGAGGGTGGCCCAGAGCCCGTAGCCGTGCATCGCCTCGACGTGGCGTTCCATCTCTTCGCGCGGCCCCGTCGCGACAACGGCTCTGCCCGTGAGGTGCACTTGCAGCATTAGGCGCTCGGCCTCGGCGGGTGGATGCCCGAAATAGCTGCGGAACACGAACGTCACATACGACATGAGGTTGACGGGGTCATTGTGCACGATCGTGACCCAGGGTGTCGCGATCGCGGTGCTCTCGCTGACGCGGGTGTCTTCGATCGTCTGGGCCATGTTTCTAGCCTAGTTGCGGGCAGATTCGATGGTTGGGTAGCCGCTATCGGCGGCGTATCGAGACCTCGCTAGGTCTTGGTGGTTGAGGAGGTCGCGTAGCGACCGTCTCGAAGCCGCGTCGTGGCTCACCCGAGCGGCGGGCTTTACGAGGCAGGGCCGCTGAACCTCTCCGCTGAGCTCACCTGCTGCGCCACGCGGCGCAGCGCGAGCAGCAGCGGCTCGGCCAGAACCGACCCCAGTACGACATAGCTCACGGCGGACTCGACGGAGTCGGTCGGCACGCCGGCGATCTCGGCATCCGCGATCCTGCGAATGCTCTCGAGGTACACGGGCATCACCTCGTCGGGCACCGAGAACCCAGCCTTTTCGAGGCCCTGCAGGGCACGGGCGACGCCGCACAGCACGGCGTCGTCGCACTTCTCGGGCTCCCAGCCCAGCCCGGCGGCGAGTCTCGCGGCGGCGGTGAGGTCTAGCGTCTCGTCCACCGGCGGGGTCACGGCCGCGTGCGCGGCACCCAGCAGCAGATGAGGCTGCGCGGGGGGGTCGTCGAGCGTCTCGACCATGCGGCGCGTCTCGGCGATGCTCACGCCGGACTCGATCAGCGCGCGGATCACCCGTAGCCGCCGCATGTGACTCTCGTCGTACTCGGCCTGTGTCGGCGCGGTTCGCGTCCCTTCGGGCAGCAGCCCCTCGCGAATGTAGTACTTGATCGTCGGTGCGGGAACGCTGCTCTGCTTCGCCAGTTCGGAGATTTTCATCATCACCTCTTGACTTAGATAGTATCGCTATCCATTATAGATAGTGTCGCTATCTAATTAGGGAGTGAGTCATGTCACAAGTGATCAAGGGGCGGATGACGCACCGCTACGAGAGCGAGCTGGTCGTGTTCCACATCGGCATGCAGATCAACCGCTGGTGGCGGCCCGATCTCTGGCTGCCCGCGTTCACCGCCATGCCGCGGATGCTGCGGGAGCTCTTGACGGATGCCGACTCCGGTTTGCTCGGCTATGAGCTGCTGTTCGGATCGGGCGGTCCCTACGTCGTGCAGTACTGGTCATCGGTCGAGAAGCTCTACGCCTACGCATCCAACCCGTCGCAGGAGCATCGACCCGCGTGGACGCGCTTCAATCAGGCGGCCCGAAAGGCGCCGGGCTCCGTCGGGATCTGGCACGAGACGTTCCTCGTGGAGCGTGCGGAGAGCGTCTACGTGTCGACCAAGCCGATGGGCTTGCCCAAGGCCACGGAGCTCGTCGCGGTCGGGCGGAACCACGATCGCGCACGAGCGCGGTTCGAGGATGGCGCGCTGGGTCATGGAGAATTGGGGTGATCGACGGGCGCGCTGGAGCATAGAGCGAAGGCGATTTCTCGCCTTCGCGGCGACGCCAGCGCCGGCGGCCGTCTCGGCCGTCGGTTTGGTTGCTCAAGAATCTGGGGTGATCGACGGGACTCGAACCCCGTGAGCGCCGACAGGCGATCGCGCGATGCGAAACCCGGTCATTTGACGAAGCCAGAACGGCGATTGGGGTGATCGACGGGACTCGAACCCGCGACATCCGGCACCACAAGCCAGCGCTCTACCAACTGAGCTACGACCACCATGTGCGCCGCTTGTGGCGGCGACGACTCACCATCTTATTACAGTCCGGCGGGGAAGTCGGCCATGACCTGACTGGCGATGAGCCGGGCTTCGACGGTGGTCGGTCCGGGGTCGGCGACGAAGGCCGCACGACGGTAGTACTGCAGTTCGCGGATCGATTCGAGGATGTCGGCCTTGGCGCGGTGGTCGCCGTCTTTCTCCGGTGCGTTGAAGTAGACGCGGGGGAACCAGCGGCGTGAGAGCTCTTTGATCGATGACACGTCGATGTTGCGGTAGTGCAGGTGCGAGTCGACGCGCGGCATGTATTTGGCGAGGAAGGCGCGGTCGGTTCCGATGGAGTTGCCGGCGAGGGGTGCTTGCCCTTCGTCGGGCACGTGCGAGAGCACGTACTCGTTGACGGCGTACTCGGCGTCGGCGAGCGACATCCCGTCGGCGAGTTCCTCGAGCAGCCCCGATTTCTGGTGCATGGTGCGCACGAAGTCGGACATGTTCTCGAGCGATTCGTGGCTGGGCTTGATGACGACGGTGAGGCCGTCGTCGAGCACGGTGAGGTCGGAGTCGGTGACGATGACGGCGACTTCGAGCAGCTCGTCCCGTTCGAGATCGAGGCCGGTCATTTCGCAGTCGACCCAGACGAGGCGATCGGAGGGGTTTGCCATACGGGCGAGTCTATCGCCGGGCTTCCGACGGCCGATCGTGACTCGTTGATTCGGTGCGAACGTGGTACTAATTGGCTATGAGCGAAGACACTCCCACTCTCAAGCGCGGCGACGAGTACATCGTCTTCTTCCGTGGCGGGCCGAACGATGGCCAGGTCGACCGTCGCATCAGCACGGATGGCACGTGGGATGACGAGCTCACGGTCGTCGCCGCTGTCGATGGCAAGGAGACGCTCATCAACTACACGGTGTCGTCGTGGCGCACTCTCGGCGAGCAGTACCAGATCGAGTACGTCTACGATCCGGAGGACAGCGAGGAGCTCGAGGCGCTGGAGGACCGCGGGGAGCACTAGGCATCGCTCGTTCGTCACGGGTGCCCTCGGCAGGACTCGAACCTGCAACCTACGGATTAGAAGGCCGTTGCTCTATCCATTGAGCTACGAGGGCAAAATCGCGGTTCAACGATACCCCAGCAGCCTTCGACCCTGAGTCCTAACGAGCGGCGTCCTATGCGGGGCTGTCTGCGGACGGTTCTAGGCGTTGACGCACGGATGCCGCCGGCACCGGCAACTGCTCGGGGAACATCGCCGTCTGGGCTTCGTCGGTGCTGAAGCCGATCGGCTCGGCCTGCGGCGCGGTCGAGATCGGCGCAGTGGAGGTTGGCGCGGTGGAGGCCGGCGCAGTCGAGGCAGGCCCGGCGACGGGCTCGACAGCGACGGGCTCGGCGAACGCGGGTGTCTCGGCTGCGGCATCCGTCACCGGGGCCGACTCTGCGGCGTTGTTCGCAACCTGCTCGGCAGCCCACGCCTGCTGCTGTGCAACGAGAGCCTCCTCGTTGAGGGTGGCTTCGTACGCCCAGGAGTCGAGGTCGTTCTTGAAGAGTCTCTTCGCGCGGCCCGGCTTCTCGTGCCACTCGAGCATGCGGTTTCGGAACTCGATGAGCGACTGCTCCGCCTGAAAGCTGAACGAGATGGCGTCGCGCTTCATGTCGGCGAGCTCGTGCACGGCCCAGTCGGCCGCCATCGAGGCGCCGGTCGCGGGCAACAGGCGAAGCATGACCTCGGCCTCGAGCGCGAGCGTGTCGGCGTGCTGCTGGTCGGCGGGGGAGAGCAGGTTCCAGCGTGCCGCGCGCCGACCGGAGCTGAGGATGCCGATCACCGCCGC
The DNA here is from genome assembly GCA_019638935.1 of Cryobacterium sp. Classification (GTDB taxonomy): domain Bacteria; phylum Actinomycetota; class Actinomycetes; order Actinomycetales; family Microbacteriaceae; genus Terrimesophilobacter. Next base: position 32,951 of record JAHBSW010000012.1, on the reverse strand, counting down.
CATCCGCTGGTCGCGCTCGTAGAGGCTCACGACGCGTTTCGTCGACCCCCTGCCGATGAGTGCGGCGACGATGCCGGCGATGAGCACGGCGAGCGTCGGGAATACTGCTGCGTTGAAGACGCCGACGACGGCCCCCGAGGAGAGCCATGCGACGAAGCTGTTCCACCAATCCATGCGGGGAAGCATACCCCCGAACGGGGGACATTCCCTGAATCAGAGGATGCGCGCGTCGTCGCGGGCGATCGCGAGGTCGGGATCGATGACCTTGTTCACGCGGGCGGTCTGCGCGACGACGATTCCGACGAGTACGACGCTCGCGCCGAGGATCTGCCAGAGCTCGAGCGATTCGCCCAGCCACAGCCATGCGACGACGAAGGCGAACACGACCTCGAAAGATGCCGTGATCCCCGCCGCTGTTGCTGTCAAGTGACGCAGTGCGAGCAGTGACAGCAGGAACGGCGTGAACGACCCGAAGACCACCGTGATCACGGCAATGATCCAGAGGGGCAGTACGACCGCGTCGAGGGCTCCGCCGAGCGAGGCCGCCTCGCCGAGAGCACCCGGTTCGAGTGCCCAGACGTCGCCGAACGCGAGCCAGAACACGGCGGCGAAACCCATGCTCCAGAATCCGACCGCCATGGGTGACGACTTGGCCACCTCACGCTCCCCGAGCAGAAAGTAGATCGCCAGCGAGACCGCCGCGCAGAGCGCCATGAACACGCCGAACGGGTCGAGCGAGGCATCCCACACCTGTGCGACCAGGGCGAGGCCCGCGAGCACGAACGCGATCGCGATCCACAGTCGCGCCTTCACCCGCTCGCGGTAGACGAAGAACGCGAACAGGGCGACCATGAGCACCGCGAGGTACTCGAAGAGCAGCGCGATGCCCACGGGCAGGATGCCCACGGCGATCGTGTAGGCCCACTGCAGAATCGCGACACCCATGACGCCGAGCAGGGCGAAAATGCCGGCCTGGCTCGGGGTGATGCGAAAGGCGGCACGGTTCGTGATGAGCAGCACGACGCCGGCGATGAGGGCGGTGCCTGCGGTGCGGGCGAAGGTCACCTGAGCGGCGGAGAGGCCCGTCTCGAGCAGAACTTTGACGAGGCTGCCGTTGCTGCCGAAGATGACTGCGGCCGCCAACGCGTAGAGGTATCCCACTGTCGGGTTCAGCTGCGCGCGACAGCGGCGGTAGAGCTCATGCGACTACCCTAGATGCATGGAGACCTACGTTCTTGCCGGTGGATGCTTCTGGTGCCTCGATGCCGTGTATCGCACCCTGAACGGTGTCTCCGACGTCGTCTCGGGCTATACCGCCGGCACGGTTCCCGACCCGAGCTACGAGGCCGTGTGCACGGGCCAGACGGGTCATGCCGAGGCCGTCGCGGTGACATTCGACCCCGAGGTGATTCCCGCCGACATCATCCTCGACGCGTTCTTCACGCTGCACGACCCGCGGCAGCTGAACCGCCAGGGCAACGATGTCGGAACCCAGTACCGCTCGGGCATGTACTACGCCGATGAGGCGCAGAAGGCGACGTTCGAGGCCGCGCTCGCGCGAGCATCCGAGATCTGGGATGGCGGTGTCGTCACCGAGCTGCTGCCCCTCGGCCCCTTCTACGCCGCCGAGGAGTACCACCAGGACTTCTTCGCGAAGAACCCCGGCCAGGGCTACTGCCTCGCGGTCGCTGTGCCCAAGGTCAACAAGGTGCGCAAGGCGTTCTCGCAGTACGTGCGCGCGGCGTAGCCCCTCGCGACGGTGGGTCCACTCCCGGCGCAGTTCTCCTCCACAGCAGGATGCGCCCGGCATCCGTTCACGGCGGTCGGCCCTCGTGGCTGGGCCAGCGGATGTCGCGACGCACACTGTTCGCATGACTGACACAATCACACTCCGCGGCACCGTCGGCACCGACCCCCGTCAGGTGACGACGGCCAACGGAATCGACATCACCAGCTTCAGGCTCGCCTCCCCTCAGCGTCGCTACGATCGCGAGAAGCAGGCGTGGATCGACGGGGACACCAACTGGTACACCGTCTCGACCTATCGCCAGCTCGCCCGCAACGCGGGCGGCTCGATCAAGAAGGGTGACCCCGTGATCGTGACGGGTCGGCTCAAGGTTCGGCCGTGGGAGGCCGGCGATAAGAAGGGTGTCTCCATCGAGGTCGATGCCGAGTCGCTCGGCCACGACCTGCACTGGGGCACCACCACGTACTCGCGCTCGCTGCGCTCGACCGAGTCCGACGGTTCGGCCGAGCCGAAGGTCGGCCCTGGGGACGCGGAGGCCGACGCTCTGATCGAGGAGGAGACCGCCCGGGCAGAGCTCGCCGAGGCCGAGCGCGCCGACGAGGTCGTCACCCCGTTCTAGCGCGCGCGAAGCGCGTCATAGACTCGACGGGTGAAGGAACGTCGAGTCGTGACCGCGGTTGCTCTCGCCGTGGCGATGGTGCTCTCGCTCACCGCGTGTCTTGCCGAGAGTGAGCACGAGGCACCCCCGTCGGCGACACCGTCGATCACTCCGACGGCTCCGTCAGCCGACCCGGAGACGAGACCCGACTCCGAAGGCGATGAGGCACCCGACTTCCTCCCCGACGGAACGGCGCTCGCCAACAAGGACTACTTCGACTACGTCAACCAGGTGCTGTTCGGTCAGCAACCCGGCGTTGCCGACATCGAGATCCTCGCAATGCTCGAAGCCGCCGGCTTCGACGGCTCGGCGATGGAAGTGACTCGTGGCAAGACACCTACGGGCCGCGATGCCGAAGCGATCGAGTTCGCCGTTCGCGCCCACGACGACTGTCTCATCGGCCAGTGGGGCAAGAACGTGTACACGAGCTACATCGCTCCCGTGCTCGCCGACGGATCCTGCCTCATCGGCAACACCCTGACGCTCAGGTAGCGCTTCGGCAACGGTTTCGGCGCGGCCAAGAGCCGCGCGCTGCCAACCTAGAATGGACGCATGGCCGAATTCATTTACTCGATGGTCCGCGCCCGCAAAGCGGTCGGCGACAAGGTGATCCTCGACGACGTCACGATGTCGTTCTACCCCGGGGCGAAGATCGGCATGGTCGGCCCCAACGGTGCCGGAAAGTCGACGATCCTCAAGATCATGGCGGGCCTCGACACCCCGAGCAACGGCGAGGCGAGACTCTCGACCGGCTACACCGTCGGCATCCTCATGCAGGAGCCCGAGCTCGACGAGTCGAAGACCGTGCTCGAGAACGTGCAGGAGGGCGTCGCCGAGATCAAGGGCAAGCTCGACCGCTTCAATGAGATCTCCGCCGCCATGGCCGAGCCCGACGCCGATTTCGACACCCTCCTCGCCGAGATGGGCACGCTTCAGGAGGAGATCGATGCGGCCGACGCATGGGATCTCGACTCGCAGCTCGAGCAGGCGATGGATGCCCTGCGCACGCCGCCCGGCGACGAGAAGGTCTCGCACCTCTCCGGTGGTGAGAAGCGCCGCGTCGCGCTGACCAAGCTCCTGCTGCAGAAGCCGGACCTGCTGCTGCTCGACGAGCCCACCAACCACCTCGACGCCGAGAGCGTGCAGTGGCTCGAACAGCACCTCGCCAAGTACCCCGGTGCCGTCATCGCCGTGACGCACGACCGGTACTTCCTCGATCACGTCGCCGAGTGGATCGCCGAGGTCGACCGCGGTCACCTCTACCCCTACGAGGGCAACTACTCGACCTACCTCGAGAAGAAGGCCGAGCGCCTTCAGATTCAGGGCAAGAAGGACCAGAAGCTCGCCAAGCGTCTCGAGAGCGAGCTCGAGTGGGTGCGCAGCAACGCGAAGGGCCGCCAGGCGAAGTCGAAAGCTCGTCTTGCCCGCTACGAAGAGATGGCCGCCGAGGCGGAGAAGACCCGCAAGCTCGATTTCGAAGAGATCGTGATTCCTGCCGGCCCCCGTCTCGGCGATATCGTCATCGAGGCGAAGAAGCTCTCGAAGGGCTTCGATGGTCGCAGCCTCATCGACGGGCTCAGCTTCACGCTCCCGCGCAACGGCATCGTCGGCATCATCGGCCCCAACGGCGTCGGCAAGACGACCCTCTTCAAGACGATCGTCGGCATCGAGCCGCTCGACTCGGGCGAGCTCAAGATCGGCGAGACCGTCAAGATCTCCTACGTCGACCAGTCGCGTGGCGGAATCGATCCCAACAAGACCCTGTGGGAGGTCGTCTCCGAGGGGCTCGACATCATCACGGTCGGCAAGACCGAGATCCCCTCGCGCGCCTACGTGAGCCAGTTCGGATTCAAAGGCCCCGACCAGCAGAAGAAGGCGGGCGTGCTCTCCGGTGGCGAGCGCAACCGGCTCAACCTCGCGCTCACCCTCAAGCAGGGCGGAAACCTGCTGCTGCTCGACGAACCGACCAACGACCTCGATGTCGAGACACTCGGCAGCCTCGAGAACGCCCTGCTCGAGTTCCCGGGCTGCGCGGTGGTCATCACGCACGACCGGTGGTTCCTCGACCGCACCGCCACGCACATCCTCGCGTGGGAGGGCACCGAGGAGAGGCCTGACTACTGGCACTGGTTCGAGGGCAACTTCGAGGCCTACGAGGCCAACAAGATCGAGCGGCTCGGCCCCGACGCCGCCAAACCCCACCGCAGCACCTACCGCAAGCTGACGCGAGACTGATTGTTCTAGCGTGTCGCCACTGGGCGCGCGTGCGCGTGCTGCGGCCGCGCGCGAGCGCCCTCCGCATGCCGACGCTAACGTTGAGTGACTGACAAGGAGTCTTCCATGCGCCTCCACATACCCGTGCACGTGCGGTGGGGTGATCTCGACGCCTACAACCACGTCAACAACGTGCAGATGATGCGCATTCTCGAGGAATCGCGCGTGCGCGCCTTCTGGGCCCCGGATGCTCGGGGTAGCGGCGTCGTGGACGATCACACTCCGCCGACCGCGATCATCGACGCCGCCGCGGGCTCCACGACGACGACCCTCATTGCCGGGCACCAGATCGAGTACCTGCTGCCCGTGCCCTACCAGCGCAACCCGCTCGACGTGCAGCTGTGGATCAGCCGGTTCGGGGGAGCGAGCGCCGAGATCAGTTACGAGGTCTACTGCAACGACGGGCTTGCCGTGCGGGCCGCGAGCACGATGGTCTTCATCGACTCGGAGACCGAGCGGCCCCGCCGCATCAGCGATGCCGAGCGGGCGGCGTGGGCCGACTATCTCGACGAGCCGGTGCAGCTTCGCTCACGCGGCTGATCAGGCGATCACGATGTCGCCGTCGACGAGCTCGACCTCGATGGCGGGCAGCGGCAGTCTGGCCGGACCAGCGAGCCTCTCCCCGGTCGCCGCGTCGAAACGGGAGCCGTGGCACGGGCACCGGAAGGATGCCTCGACCAGGCAGCCCTGATGCGTGCACACCGCGCTGAATGCGAGGACGGTGTTCTCCGCCGTGCGGTTGAGCAGGATGCCGACGCGCTCGACGGTGACCGCCGCGGTGGTTCCGACGGCGAGCTCGCTGAGCGGCAGGATCACCGTGCCGGGCGTGAGCCCACCCGTGGGATCGGACGACTCAGTCGACGCTGACCCGCTGCACCCCGCCAGCGCGAGGGTGCCAACCGCGACGGCGGTGACACCGCCGTTCGAGATGAACGAACGTCGGCTGAGGCCGACGGCGGCAGTCGACGTGCTATCCGACGCGTTCACGTTCTCTCCTCACGAGGGTCTAGGGAACCCGGATCATGCCCTCTTGTGCGACCGAGGCCACCAGCATCCCGTCGCGGGTGTAGATGCGACCCTGGGCGAGGCCGCGTCCGCCGATCGCGTTGGGGGACTCCTGCACGTAGAGCAACCAGTCGTCGACGCGTGCGAATCGATGCCACCACATCGCGTGGTCGAGACTCGCCACCTTGAGACCGCGCTGCGCCCACGGCACACCGTGGCGGCGCAGCACCGACTCGAGAATCGTGTAATCGCTTGCGTAGGCGAGAGCCGCGCGGTGCAGCTGGGGGTCGTCAGGCATCCGGTCGCGTGCCTTGAACCACACGGCCTGGCGAGCCATGAGCTCACCCCGGTGCTGCAGAAAGATGTCGGGGTCGACGTGCCGCATGTCGAAGGGCCGACCCGATGCCCAGTGCCGAGCGATGGGGTGGTCGATGTCGGAAAGCAACTCTTCGTCACTCGGGAGCGACTCGGGCGGGGGAACGTCGCCCGGCATGTCGAGTTGGTGCTCCAGCCCGTCGTCCGAGATCTGGAATGACGCGATGAGCGACAGGATCGGCAGTCCGTGCTGAAACGCCTGGCTCCGCCGTGTCGAGAACGATCGGCCGTCGTGAATACGATCGACCTGAAACCTGATCGGCAGGTTGATGTCACCGGGCCTCAGAAAGTAGCCGTGCGTCGAGTGCAGCAGTCGTTCGTCATCGACCGTGCGCAGCGCGGCGACGAGCGCCTGAGCGAGAACCTGGCCACCGTAGACTCGACCGTGCGGCATCCACTGGCTGGGGCCTTCGAACTCGTCGCCCTCCGATTCGGGCACGAGCCGCTGCAACTCGAGGGCGTCGATCATGCCGCCCAGGGCGTCCGTCACGTGCCTCCCCCAGAACTGTTCACTCACCGGCGCCCACGCACCAGCGACTTGTAGGTAGTTTAGAGGCCAGATGTCTCAGCAATTCACTCTCGTAGATTCCCTCGCCCTCGGCGACCTCGCCACCTTTCTCGGTCGTGCCGCGCGGGTCGAGGACGGTTCGACGCGCCTCATCGCCGGATCCGGGGTTCTCGCCGTGTACACGGCAGTGTTCTACCCATCCGGACTTCACGATGACACTCCGACCGTGCTCGGGCTGCGCACCTTTGCGCTCGCCGACGATGCGACATTCGATGTCGTCGTGCCGCTGCGGTCGATGCTGGATCGGCTCGCTCGGCTCCAGAGCACGCTCACGGATGCCGGTGCGCCCGTCGTCGCCTCCCTCCCCCTCGAGGTCAACACGGTGGTGTGGGCGGCGATCTCGCCGCCGCGTGGCGGGTGGACGAGCCTCGACGACCTGCCCGGCACCGTGCTGGAGTCGGTCGCCGACGCGGGCATCCGCGAGGTGAAGGACGCCGTAGGCACCGAGAGCGGCGCGTCGATCGTGCAGCGCGTGCGTCACGAGGTCTGGAACCGCCCGATCGAAGGGTTCGAGCATGTGCCGGCCGGGGCGGCGTTCGCCGCGCACTCGCTCGGCTTTCTCGGGGAGGGCGACCCGGTGCGGGTGCTCGAGACCGGACCGTGGACGCGGCTCAGCACGAGCCGCGGGCACGTGCTCGTGCGGCGCAAGCCGTGGACGCTGCAGCGCTGAACGATCGGCATCCGACCCCCGTGCGCAGAACGAAGCCCCCTCACTGATGAGGGGGCTTCGTCATGTGCGGTGCGGCTTCGTGACTACTTGGTGAAGAGGATCGGGTTTCCGTCGCTGTAGGCATAGGGCGAGTCGAACGGGGCGTACATTATGCCCGCGATGTCCTGGCCACCGGGAACCTTGGCGCCGATCACGCACTGCGTGATGGTGGCACCGGCAGTGTCGAAGTCCCTCGAGAAGGAGTTCGTCTTGCACTTGTCCCAGCCGATCACGGTGACGTCCTGCGCGCGCTTGCGGTCAGCGGTGGCGGGGCGCCAGCCGGTGTAGTCGGCCTGGAACGCGATCTCGTCGCCCGAGACCTTCTTCTGCTCCACGGTGAAGAAGATGAGCTCGTAGCCCTGGAGCTGCGGGATCTCCTTGACGAGGAACGCAGCGTCCTCGGCGCTCGGTGCTTCGGCGCTCACGAGGCGTGCCGAGATGATCGCTGTGGTGTCGTCGAGCCCGAGGTACTCGTAGTTGACCCACTGGCCGATCGCGACGGTGGCGCCGGGCTGTGCGATGTCGCCGGGGGCGGTGGTCTCAGCAGGGGTCTCCGCCGGGGTCTCGCTGGGCGTCTCGCTGGGTGCTTCGGTCGATGTCGGAGCTTCGGGGGTCTCCTCGGGCGAGCCCGAGCATCCGGCAAGCACGAGGCCTGCGATGAGGGCGAGGCCGATCGCCAGATTCTTACGAGGGAGTGTCATGAACTTCGCTTCCTCACCGAAAAAACTCGGTGGTCAGTATTCGCGCACGCCAAAGCAAGGTGCCTTGGCGCCATCGCGGTGGGAGTGTGCGCGAGAACTGATCGCGCATCGACAATTCTAGAGCAGACATCTGTTTTTATTGATCAATTACGAAGCGTGATTCCTGCTCGATCCCACTGTCGCCAGCGCGAACCCGAAATCGCTACGATGTGCTCATCTTGTGCACAGTGACCCGCGTCCATCCCAGAAAGGGAACCATGAAACGCCTGCACCTCGCCGCGGCCGCAGTCCTCATCGGATGCCTCGGCTTCGCACTCGCTGCCCCGGCTGCCTCGGCGGCCGATGCGATCACGGTCGACGAGCAGCCGAACCCAGGGGTGGTCGTCACCGGCGGCACGCGCGCGAAGTTCACGGGAACCACGGCGGGTGGGAAGGGGCTCTTCGCCTTCGTCGACGGCAGGCTTCTGACCTGCGAGGACTACTACGGAAACGAGCTCAACCCGGAAGGGAACGCGTGCTGGCAGATCGCGAGCGTCGACGGAGAGACGTGGGAGTTCAGTATCAGCAGAAGCAATCTGGAGCGGCTCGACATCCCATTCCTCGGTCCGCACGAGGTGCGCTTCGTACAGGTCACCACCAGCGGCAGCGTGCGGAGCATCTCTGCCGAGGCGACGATCAACATCGAGTTCGTCGACGAGTTCGTGGTGCCGAGTCCCACGCCGACCCAGGATGCCGCGCCGCCCGTTCCGGCCGAACCACCCACGAGCGTCGCGACCCGGTCGCAGCTGGGCACGGGCGATCCCGCCGCGACGAGCGTGCTGAGCGCGCTGCCCACCGCGAGCACGATCGTGACGTCGCCGCCCAACATCCTCGTCGCGGCGGCGGTGACGATCGTGCTGCTGCTGCTCGTCGGCCTGCCCTCGACCCTGCTCGGGTCGACGCTGAGCGACAACTACGAGCGCCTCTTCGGTCGGGCGACGGCGGTGGCGCGCCGCGTGACAGCGCCCCTCAGAAGCACCCTCACCGCCCCGACAGTGCCTTCGTGGCTGCCGCTCGCACTCGGCATCGCCATCGCGTCGATCCTCACCGGATTCGTCGACCCCGGGTTCGGACTCAACTGGGGTTCGGCGCGGATGCTGCTCTCCATGGCCATCGCGTTCACGATCGAGACCCTGCTCGGCTGGGTGGTGATCCGTGCCGTACTGCGTCGCACCGACCCCGATCTCGACCCCAAAGCCGAGTTCAAGTGGGGCTCGCTGCTCATCATCCTCGTGGCCGTCATCCTGTCTCGGCTGGTCGGCTTCGAACCCGGCATGGTGTTCGGACTCGTCATGGGGCTCGCCTTCGGCGTGACCCTCGCAACCGCGCGCGAGGTGCGCATCAAGCTCATCGGCATCTCGTGGGCGCTTGCGATCGGCTTAGTCGGCTGGCTGGGCTTCAGCGCGCTCGCGGGGCTCAGCGGGTGGTTTGTCGTGCTCCTCGCCGAAACGCTGAGTGGAGTCGCGGTGGGCTCACTCGCCGCACTGCCCGTCGCGCTGCTTCCTCTGCGGGGACTCGACGGCGAAGCGCTCTTCACCTGGAATCGCGGCGCGTGGGCTGGTCTCTACGCGCTCGGGCTGCTGCTCTTCTTCGTCGTGCTGATGCCCATGCCGTTCAGCTGGGGCGAGGTCGGTGCGCCGCTCGTGACCTGGATCGCGCTGTACCTCGGCTATGCCGCGCTCGCGGTCGGGGTTTGGGCGTGGTTCCGGTATCGCACCCCGCCGACGACACCGACTGCGACACCAGCCCGGACGGCAACCACGGTCGCCGACGCCGCTTAGCGCACGATGGTCGAAACGGAGTCGATGATCCCCAGGGTCATCGCGACGGTGATGTAGATCACGATGGCGAAGACGGCGAGGAGCATCACGATCTGTGCCCAGAGAGGCGCCTGCCCGCGACCGGTGCGCTTGCGAACAACCACCGAACGACCGATCACGTAGACAGCCGACGACAGGAACGACCACGCCCAGTGGAACGGGCGAGGAACGCTTCGGGCAGTGAGCTCCTTCCAGTCCAGGTAGGAGAACCAGACGGCGACGCCGTACACGATCCATCCGCCGAGAACCGCGATGAGATAACCGGGCGACAGCAGATACCGGAGCGTCGAGAGGCCCGTGGGGTCGCCCAGGTCGACGACCCTGCTCCAGTCATCGGTGAGAAGCGCCAGCAGGGGGAGCATCGGCAGGAACACGACGAGCCAGATCCACGCGGTGTTCCCGTCGGTGCCCTCGGGGGCCTTGAGCGGGGCAGCCGACGCGACCGAGTAGGGCGTCGCGTAGGGCGCCGAACGATGGTCGGTCCACTGGATGCCGTCCCACCAGCGCGTTCCACCTCTGTTCTCCGGGTCGGGGTACCAACCGGGCTGTGGCGTGGTCATTCGGCTCCTTAGAGTGCGGCAATCGCGCGTCCGGCCTGACGGCCGCTGAAGAGACAACCGCCGAGGAACGTTCCTTCGAGGCTACGGTACCCGTGCACGCCGCCCCCGCCGAAACCGGCCGCCTCGCCCGCCGCGTAGAGCCCCGTGATGGGTGTGCCGTCGGCGCTGAGGGCCTGGGAGTCGAGGTTCGTCTCGATGCCGCCGAGGCTCTTGCGGGTGAGGATGTGGAGCTTCACCGCGATGAGCGGCCCCGCCTTGGGGTCGAGGATGCGGTGCGGCTTCGCCACACGGATCAACTTGTCGCCGCGGTAGTGCCGCGCCTGCCGGATCGCGTTGATCTGGGCATCCTTCGCGAAGTCGTTGTCGAGCTCGCGGTCGCGGGCCTCGATCTCCTCGCGCACGCGCGCCGTGTCGAGCTCGACATCGGGGGAGAGCCTCTGCATGCCCGTGAGCAGTTCGTCGAGGGTGTCGGCGACGACGAAGTCCTCGCCCTTGGCCTTGAAGGCCTCGACCGGCTCGGTCGCCCCCTTGCCGAGGCGCTGCCGGAGCAGCTCGCGAATGCTCTTGCCCGTGAGGTCGGGGTTCTGCTCGCTGCCGCTCAGCGCGAACTCCTTCTCGATGATGCTCTGGGTGAGCACGAACCAGCTGTAGTCGTGGCCCGTGCCGACGATGTGCTCCAGCGTGCCGAGCGAATCGAAGCCGGGGAACAGCGGCACCGGCAGCCGCCTACCCGTCGCATCCAGCCAGACGCTCGACGGTCCCGGCAGAATCCGGATGCCGTGCAGCGGCCACACGGGAGCGAAGTTCGTGATCCCCTCGACGTAGTGCCACATGCGGTCGCCGTTGATGAGGCGGGCACCGGCCTTCTCGCTGATTCCCAGCATGCGTCCGTCGACGTGGTGGGGGACCCCCGAGAGCAGGTGCTTCGGCGGCTCGCCCATGCGCTTCGGCCACTGCGCGCGAACGAGGTCGTGGTTGCCGCCGATGCCGCCGCTGGACACGACCACGGCGTCGGCACGGAACTCGAACTCGCCCGTCTCGTCGCGGTTGCTCCGCTCGCCCCGGCCCGCGGCATCTGGTGCCAACGTCGTGCCTCGCGCGCCGACCACCGCGCCGCCCTCGACGACGAGCTCGTCGACGCGGTGCCTGAAGTGGAGCGTCACCAGCCCCTTCTCGACGCCCGCGCGCACGCGGGCGATGAAGGGCTCGAGGATGCCCGGCCCCGTGCCCCAGACTATGTGGAAGCGGGGCACCGAGTTGCCGTGCCCGGTCGCCGTGTAGCCGCCGCGCTCGGCCCAGCCGACGACGGGGAAGAACTTCACGCCCATCCCGCGCAGCCACTCGCGCTTCTCGTTCGCGGCGAAGTCGAGGTAGGCCTCGGACCACCTGCGCGGCCACTCGTCCTCGGTGCGGTCGAAGCCCGCGGTGCCGACCCAGTCCTGCCGGGCGAGCTCGAGTGAGTCCTTGATGCCCATGCGGCGCTGCTCGGGGGAGTCGATGAGGAACAGCCCCCCGAACGACCACCACGCCTGCCCGCCGAAGCTCGCCTCGGGCTCCTGCTCGAGAATCGTGACGCGCTTGCCGGCGTCGACGAGTTCGGCGGCGGCGACCAGGCCGGCGAGGCCCGCCCCGACGATGATGGCGTCGCTGTCGCGGTTGCTGGTGCTCGTGGTGGACATCCTCACTCCTTCGTGCTTGACGCTCTCCCAACTTAGTCCGGCCCATGCGGGCGCCGCTCGCGCCGGCGATGCGGAGTTTTGTCGACGATGCGGATGTTCTTACCGGCGCATCGTCGACAAAACTCCGCATCGCCGGCGGGGACGGTTGTGGCGGTGCCTCAGGGGCGGCCCCGGATGCGGCGGCTCAGCGTCGTGGCGGCCGCGGCGACCGCGCGACCGAACCGCGCCCACTGGGCGTCATCGACGAGCGTGCGGCGGAAGGTGAGTCCGACCGCGGCGGCCGGGTAGTCGTTGTGGTCGAGCACGGCGGCGGCGACCGAGGCGTAGGCGGGGTCGATATCGCCATCCTCGGTCGCCCAGCCGCGCTCGCGGGTCGCCTCGAGCAGCTCGCGCAGCTCGGTGAGAGATGCCGGCCCCCGGCTCGTGCGCAGCGTGAGAGGTCCGGCGGGAAAGATCGCGTCGAGCTGTGCGTTCGAGAGCGCTGTGAGCATGGCGCGACCCGTCGCCGTGAGGTGCGCGGGAAGCCGCACCCCGATGCTCGTGACGACGGCGGGGGCCCGGGCGGCCGCCACCTTGGACGCGTAGACGACATCGGCGTGCTGCAGCACCCCGAGGTGCGCGACGACCGGCAGCTTGGTCTCGCTCACGAGCCGCTCGAGCACGGGGGCGCCGAGCCGGGCGAGGGCGTTCGAGGCGAGCACCGACGACCCGATCTCGCCGAGCAGCGACGCGAGGGCGTAGCCCTGATGCTCGGGGGAGTGCACGACGAATCCCTCGTCTTGCAGCACCCGCAGCAGGTGGTAGAGGCTCGACCGCGGCAGGCCGAGGTCGCGGCTCATGGTGGCGGCGCGCACGGGTCCGCTGTGCCCCGCAAGGTACCGGATGATGCGCAGCGCACTCCGCGCGGCAGGCACCTCGCTCATGCTCCTCCTCTCCCTACCCGCCTGCCCTGCGCGAAATGCAGGAGATTCTGTGGAATGGGCCGATCTATCCCGGTAACTCGTGGGCCGAGCGCAAGATCTCCTGCATTTCGCATTGGCTCAGGCGAACTGTCTTGAATGCCAGACACTTTATCGTTGAATGCGCTCCCGGCGGGCGAAAAGACGGCTCTAATGAGTCACATGACAGTGCACGAAGTTCAGCTCGGCGTCGGTGCCCCCACCCACGCCGACGTCATCGCGGTCGCCCGGCATGACGCGCGGGTCGTCATCACCGAGGATGCGCTGGCCGCCATCGCGTCGAGCCGCGCCGTGATCGAGGCGCTCGCCTCCGACACGCAGCCGCACTACGGCGTCTCGACCGGGTTCGGCGCGCTCGCGAGCAAGCACATCCCGTTCGAGCGCCGGGCGCAGCTGCAGCGCTCGCTCGTGCGCAGCCACGCCGCGAGCAGCGGGCCGGAGGTCGAGCGCGAGGTCGTGCGCGCGACCATGTTCCTGCGCCTGTCGACGCTCGCGACCGGACGCACCGGGGTGCGCCCGGTTGTCGCCGAGACCTACGCCGCGCTGCTCAATGCCGGCATCACCCCGGTCGTGGGCGAGTACGGAAGCCTCGGCTGCTCGGGCGACCTCGCCCCGCTCGCGCACTGCGCGCTCGCGGCGATGGGCGAGGGTTCAGTGCGTGTGAGCGCTCCGAACTCTCGAAGGGCGGCAGCCTCGGCGCGCAGCGCCGCTGCAGATTCTGGAACTGAACCTCTCGGCGTTCTCATGCCCGCTATCGAGGCGCTCCAGGCAGCAGGCATCGAACCGGTCGAGCTGCACGAGAAGGAGGGCCTCGCCCTCATCAACGGCACCGACGGCATGCTGGGCATGCTCGTGATGGCGCTCGCCGACATCCGGGCTCTCGTGACGACGGCCGACCTGGCGGCAGCACTCAGCGTCGAGGCGCTGCAGGGAACCGACGCGGTGTTCGCGGCGGATCTGCACGCGCTGCGGCCGCATCCGGGGCAGGGCGCCTCCGCGGCGAACATGCGCGCGGCGCTCGCCGGCTCGCCGATGCTGAGCCGCCCGGAGGGCTTCACGCGGGTTCAGGATGCCTACTCGCTGCGCTGCGCTCCGCAGGTGCACGGCGCGGTGCGCGACACGATCGAGCACGCGGCGATGGTCGCCGACCGCGAGCTGCTGAGCGCCATCGACAATCCGGTGGTGACACCGGATGGGCGCCTCGAGTCGAACGGAAACTTCCACGGCGCCCCGCTCGGCTACGTGCTCGACTTCCTCGCCATCGCGATCGCCGACCTCGCGAGCATGAGCGAGCGGCGCACCGACCGCTTTCTCGACCCGGCCCGCAACCACGGGCTCAACGCGTTCCTCGCCGACGACCCCGGGGTGGACTCGGGCCACATGATCGCCCAGTACACCCAGGCGGCGATCGTGAGCGAGCTGAAGCGGCTGGCGAACCCGGCATCCGTCGACTCGATCCCCTCGTCGGCGATGCAGGAGGACCACGTCTCGATGGGATGGAGCGCCGCGCGCAAACTCCGTCGGGCCATCGACGGCCTCGGTCGGGTCATCGCGATCGAGCTGCTCACGAGCACGCGCGCGATGGATCTGCGCGCGCCGACCAAGCCCGGCGCCGTCGGTGCCGCGGTGCGCGCCCAGCTCAGAACCGCGGTCGAAGGGCCTGCCACCGACCGATACCTGGCGCCCGAGATCGAGGCCGCTCATTCGATGGTGCTCGACGGCTCGCTGCTGGCGGCCGCGGCATCCGTCGTCGCCCAATCAGGAGGAGAACTCGTATGACCACCGCTACCCCCAATACCCAACCCAACAGCGGCCCGCGCCCCGTGCGCGCCCACCGCGGCAGCCAGCTCAACACCCTCGGCTGGCCGCAGGAGGCGGCACTGAGGATGCTGCAGAACAACCTCGACCCGGAGGTGGCCGAGCATCCCGACAGCCTCGTCGTCTACGGCGGCACGGGCAAGGCCGCCCGCGACTGGGCGAGCTTCGACGCCCTGCAGCGCACGCTGACCACCCTGAAGGGTGACGAGACGATGCTCGTGCAGTCGGGCAGGCCGGTCGGCGTCTTCCAGACGCACGAGTGGGCGCCGCGCGTGCTCATCGCGAACTCGAACCTCGTGGGCGACTGGGCGAACTGGGACGAGTTCCGCCGCCTCGAGCAGCTCGGCCTCACCATGTACGGGCAGATGACGGCGGGCTCGTGGATCTACATCGGCACCCAGGGCATCCTGCAGGGAACCTACGAGACCTTCGCCGCGGTCGCCGCGCAGCGCCACGCGCGCGGGCAGGGCGACGGCACACTCGCCGGAACGATCACCCTCACGGGCGGTCTCGGCGGAATGGGCGGTGCCCAGCCCCTCGCCGTCACCATGAACGACGGCGTCGCGATCTGCGTCGATGTCGACCCGAGCCGCATCGCGCGGCGCATCGAGCACCGCTACCTCGACGTGGAGGCGCGCTCGATCGAGCACGCGCTCGAGCTCGCCTACCAGGCTCGGGATGCCAAGAAGCCGCTCAGCATCGGGCTGCTCGGCAACGCGGCCGAGGTCTTCCCCGCGCTGCTCGCGATGGGCGCCGAGATCGACATCGTCACCGACCAGACGAGCGCGCATGACCCGCTCGCCTACCTGCCGATCGAGTACGGCTTCGACGAGTGGGATGCGCGCCGCACCGCCGACCCCGCCGGCTTCGCGAGCGCCTCCCGCCAGTCGATGGCCAAGCAGGTCGAGGCGATGGTGGGGTTCCAGAAAGCGGGCGCGGAGGTCTTCGACTACGGCAACAACATCCGCACGGAGGCGCTCACGGCAGGGTTCGCGGATGCCTTCGCGTTCCCCGGCTTCGTGCCCGCCTACATCCGCCCCCTGTTCGCCGAGGGCAAGGGGCCGTTCCGCTGGGCGGCGCTCAGTGGCGACCCGAAGGACATCGCGGCGACCGACCGTGCGGTGCTCGAGCTCTTCCCCGAGAACGAACCGCTCGCGCGCTGGATCCGCATGGCGGGCGAGCGTGTGCACTTCCAGGGGCTGCCCGCGCGCATCTGCTGGCTCGGCTACGGGGAGCGCGACAAGGCGGGCGTGCGCTTCAACGACATGGTCGCCTCGGGCGAGATCTCCGCGCCGATCGTCATCGGTCGCGATCACCTCGACTCCGGATCGGTGGCGAGTCCCTATCGCGAGACCGAGGCGATGCTCGACGGCTCGGACGCGATCGCCGACTGGCCCCTGCTCAACGCCCTCGTGAGCACGTCCTCTGGGGCGACCTGGGTGTCGATCCACCATGGCGGAGGCGTCGGCATCGGCCGCTCGATCCACGCAGGGCAGGTCGCGCTCGCCGACGGCACGGCGCTCGCCGCCGAGAAGCTCGCGCGCGTGCTCACGAACGACCCCGGCATGGGCGTCATCCGTCACGTCGACGCGGGCTACGACCGCGCGGTCGAGGTCGCCGATGAGCGCGGTGTTCGCGTGCCGATGCGCGAGACTGGGCCAGTGAGCGAGACTGGGGTGCAATGAACGCGAGTGCCGGGTCACCGACCGCGTCGTTGCCGAGCGATCCGCTCTGGCCGCGGGCGGGTGGCTGGCCAGCGCCCTCGGGGCACGTGGATGTCGCCCTCGTCGGGGTGCCGACGCACCGCACCTCGATCTCGGCGACGAACGCGCACGAGACTCCGGATGCCGTGCGCGCCATGCTTCCGAGGTACAGCGAGTTCACCCACAGCGGCGGCCGCGAGCTGACCTTCGCCGACTGCGGAAACCTCGTCGACCCCGACGGTGACGAGCAGGGAGCGATCGAGCGCATCGCGGCAGTCGACGCCGAGCTGCTCATCGCGCTGGGCGGCGACAATGCGGCGACGGTGTCCACGGCGCTCGGTCGCTGGGGGGCACGCATCGGCACGGCGGGGCTCGTGACGCTCGACGCCCACTACGACCTGCGCGACGGTGTCTCCAACGGCTCGCCGGTACGCCGGTTGATCGAGGCCGGGCTGGACGGCACGCGCGTCGTGCAGGTCGGCATCTCCGACTTCGCGAACTCGGCCGAGTATGCGGCGAGGGCACGCGACTTCGGGATCACGGTCATCCTGCGCGACGAGCTCGCGAGGCGCCCGATCGCCGATTGCATGGCTGAGGCACTCGAGATCGCAGGTGCAGCCGGTGGGCCGATTCACGTCGACCTCGACGTCGATGTCTGCGACCGCTCGGTTGCGCCGGCGTGCCCGGCGAGCGTGCCCGGCGGCATCTCCGCGTTCGAGCTGCGCACCGCCGCGCGCATCGCGGGCGAGCACCGACAGGTCGAATCGATCGACCTCACCGAGGTCGACGCGACCGCCGACACCGCGGACGCCCGCACCGTGCGACTCGTCGCGCTCTGCGTGCTCGAGGCGACCGCGGGCGTGCGTCATCGACTGGGCGCGAGTGCGACATGAGCCTGCTCCTCGACAACATCGGGCTGCTCGTCACGAACGAGCCCGAACAGCCCGAGCGCACCGACGCGGCGCTTGTGATCGACGGCGGCATCGTCGCGTGGGTCGGGACGGCAGCCGATGCTCCGACAGCGGACGAGCGCATCGATGCCGAGGGGCGCTGTGTCATCCCCGGCTTCGTCGACAGCCACAGCCACGTGGTGTTCGCGGGTGACCGCTCCGACGAGTTCGAGCATCGCATGCGCGGCGAGAAGTATGCCGCTGGCGGCATCCGTCGCACGGTGCGCCTCACTCGCGAGGCATCGGACGAAGAGCTGCTCGCGGGCGCGAGCCGCCTCGTCGCCGAGATGCGTGCCCAGGGCACGACGACCGTGGAGATCAAGAGCGGCTATGGGCTCACCACGGTCGACGAGGAACGTGCCCTGCGCATCGCCAAGACCCTCACCACCGAGACGACCTACCTCGGCGCCCACGTCGTTCCCGAGGAGTTCGCCGACGACCCCGCGGGCTATGTCGGCCTCGTCACGGGCGACATGCTCGAGGCGTGCGCGCCGCACGCGAAGTGGATCGACGTGTTCTGCGACCGCGGCGCCTTCGACGAGGACCAGGCGCGTGCCATCCTCACCGCCGGCCAGGCCCGCGGGCTGCAGGCACGCATGCACGGGGCACAACTCGGCCCCTCGGGGGCTGTGCAGCTCGCCGTGGAACTAGGTGCGGCATCCGTCGACCACTGCACCTTCCTCACCGACGACGACGTCGACGCGCTCGTGAACTCGGCGACGGTTGCCACGCTGCTGCCCGGGGTCGAGTTCTCCACGCGGCAGCCGTACCCGGATGCTCGTCGCCTCATCGACGCGGGCGTCACCGTCGCGCTCGCCTGCGACTGCAACCCGGGCTCGAGCTTCACGAGCTCGATGCCGTTCTGCATCGCGGTCGCCGTGCGCGACATGGGCTTCACGCCCGCGGAGGCGCTGTGGGCCGCGACGGCCGGGGGAGCGGCGGCCCTGCGTCGCGATGACGTCGGCGGCCTCGCGGTCGGCCAGCGCGGTGACGCGGTGATGCTGGATGCCCCGAGCTACGTGCACCTCGCCTACCGCCCGGGGGTTCCGCTCGTGCACCGAGTCGTCAGCGTCTGAGCTACTCCTCGAACGTGTTGACGAGCGAGTGTGCGGCCCGGTCGAGGTAGTCCCACAGGGTCACACGCTGCAGCTCGGGCAGCTCGAGCGAGTCGACCGCGGCGCGCATGTGGTGCAACCAGCGGTCGCGTGCATCCGGGTTGACCTTGAACGCCGCGTGGCGCATGCGCAGGCGCGGGTGGCCGCGCTCCTCGCCGTAGGTGTGCGGGCCGCCCCAGTACTGCTGCAGGAAGGTCGACAGCCGGTGGATGGCGCCCTCGAGGTCATGCTGCGGGTACATCGGCCACAGCACCTCGTCGGTCTGCACGCCCTCGTAGAAGCGCGTGACGAGCAGGTCGAAGGTTGCGGAGCCGCCGATCTCGTCGAACAGGCTGCCGCCCGCCACGGGGCCGCCCTCCGACATCCGCAGGGTCAATCGATCTTCCGCCACTACTTCTCCTTGGGGGTGCCGCCGTTGGCGGCGCTGTTGCCCGCCGGGTCCATGACTATGCGCTTGAGCGACGGGATGCTCACACCGCTCGCATCGAGCGCCGACTTCAACCGTGCCCGCAGCTCACGGGCCACGCCCCACTGCTCCGACGGCCGCGTCTTCACGACGAGCCGCAGCACGGTGGCCTCAGCACTGATCGACTCGACACCCCAGATCTCGGGCTTGGCCATGATCTTGCGGCGCCACTCGCCGCTCTCCGACATGGCGGTCGCGGTCTCGAGAACGGTCGCGGTCACGTCGTCGAGGTTGGCCGCGTAGGGCACGGGCAGGTCGATCACGGCGCGCGCCCAGCCCTGTGACATGTTGCCGACCCGCAGGATCTCGCCGTTGCGCACCCACCACAGGGTGCCGTCGACGCTGCGGATGCTCGTCACCCGAATCCCCACCGATTCGACGACCCCGGACGCCTCGCCCACGTCGATGATGTCGCCCACCCCGAACTGGTCCTCCGCCACCATGAAAAGGCCGTTGAGGATGTCTTTGATGAGGCTCTGCGCTCCGAAACCGAGCCCTGCGCCGACGGCGGCGGTGATGAGGGCGAAGGCTCCCGTGACGTTGGGGATCGTGACGTTGATGATGACGAGGAATGCGACCATGACGATCACGGCGGTGATGAGGTTGCCGAAGACGTTTCCGAGCGTGCGGGTGCGCTGCACGACGCGCACGGCATGGAGGGGTGAGGCGTTGAGCTCCTGCGTGAACTCGACGCCCTGGGACTTCTTGACGCCGGTCACGACGCGGTGCACGATGCGACGCACGAGAAACTGGAGCACCCAGCGCGCGACGATCGCACCGAGGATGATTCCGACCACCGTCGCGGGCACGCGCCACGCCGCAAGGAACTCCATCACGTCGGCCCACACGGCAGTCCAGTCAGTGTCGCCCATAGCCCCTGTAGTCTAGCCGTCGTCATTTCTGTAGGTTGGGTTCGCGCTCAGCTGGCGCACCCCCCACTTCGATCCCCAACCGTCTACGCAAGGAGCCAAGCATGCGCATCCGCCCACTCGAATCGGTGGACATCGGTCAGGTTTCGGCTATCAACGGGGCGGGTGTGCCGGGCGTCACACCGGCGGATGCCGACGAGGTCGCCCGGCTCGTCGAGCTCTCCGAGTTGTCGCTCGTCGCCGTCGACGATTCCGACGACGCAGCCGTGCTCGGCTTTCTCCTCGTCATGGCGCCAGGTGCGGACTACGAGAGCGAGAACTACCGCTGGTTCTCCGAACGCGGCCCCGATTTTCTCTACATCGACCGGATCGCGATCGCCGAGGGGCGCCGCGGCGAGGGAATCGGCGACGCGCTCTACCGGGAGCTCTTCCGCGTCGCGGCGGAGCAGGGGCGTGCGGAGGTGACCTGCGAGGTCAACACGATGCCACCGAACCCGGGGTCGATGCGCTTTCACGAGCGGCTCGGTTTCGAGAGGGTCGGCGAACTCGTCACCAAGGGTGGGGCCTACGAGGTGGCGCTGCTGGCGCGGACGGTGGCACGCGCATGACCTTCTCGCTTCTCGCCCTGTCTGCCGACGGTTCCTTTATGGCCGCGGCCGGGTCGACCAGGTTCCTCGCGATCGGCAGCGCGGCGCCCATGGTGGTCCCGGGTGTCGGCGCCGTCTGGAGTCAGGCTTTCACGAATCCGCAGTTGCGGTTCGAGATGATCAGGGCCTTGCGTCGTGGCGAGTCCGTCGAGCAGGCGATCGCGACCGTGCCGCTGCTCGATGAGGGTTCCGCGGGCCGTCAGGTGGCCGTGATGGATGGCCGGGGCAGTGCAGCCGTCTTCACCGGTGCCGAGACCGCGGAGTGGCACGGGGCGATCTCCGCCGCGGGCTTCAGCGTTCAGGGCAACATTCTGGTCGGCCCCGAGGTGCTCGACGCGATGGCGGCGAAACTCTCGGTCGTGCCCGCGACGGAGGATGTCCGCCAGTTCGGTGAGCGCCTGATCGGGGTGCTTCAGGCGGGTCAGGATGCCGGTGGCGACCAGCGTGGACGTCAGAGCGCGGTGCTCCTGGTCGGCCGCTCCCAGTGGGCGGAGGGCGAACCGGAGTCCCTGGTCATCGATCTCCGCGTGGACGATCACCCCGATCCGGTGCCGGAGCTGCGCCGCCTGCTCGACCTGTGGGTTCCGCGGGCCTAGCTGTCTTTGCTCTGCGCCGCGAGAGCGCGCTCGACTCCGGCGAGGTTCTCGATCACGAGGCGACGCAGTGCCGGCACGTCCGGGTTGGAGTCGAGCCAGGCCTTGGTCGCATCCACGAGTCCCTGTGAGGCGAGCGGTGCGGGGTAGAGGCCCACGATGAGCGTCTCGGCGATGTGGTAGCTGCGGTTCTCCCAGATCGACCCGAGGCTCGCGAAGTACTTCGCGACGAGCGGCTCGAGGCTCGACGGGTCGTTGACGTGCTGGTATCCCAGCGCCGTGTTGCGCACGATCGCATTGGGAGCCGACGAGTCATCGACGATCGACGAGAAGGCCGCAAGCTTGGCGTCAGCGGTGGGGAAGGTCGCTCGTGCTCGTGCCGCAGCCTGCTGCCCGTTCGCCGTGTTGTCCTTGGCGAGGGCCTCATCGATGTCTGCGGGAGTCGCCGCGCCGTTCAGCACAAGACCCTCGAGCAGCTCCCAGGCGAGGTCGGTGTCGACGGTGAGCCCGTCGAGCACGACCGTGCCGTCGAGCAGCCCGCGCAGGGCACTCACGTGATCGCCCACGGAGGCGATGTTGGCGAAGAACTTCACGAACTGGAACTGAGCATCCGAACCCGCCTCCGCGAGCTTGGCGAGCTCCCACAGCGAGGAACCGATGTACTCGATGGTCTTCGCACGGTTGTTCGGATTGACGTACTGGCGAGCCGTCTGCAGCAGCTGCGTGAGCGTGAGGCGGATCGTCGTGCTCTCGGTCTCGCGGCCGATGTTGCGGAGCACGAGCTCCACGTAGTCGCTGGCGGCGGATTCGGCGTCGCGGGTCGAGTCCCACACCGAACCCCAGACGAGCGCGCGGGCGAGCGGGTTCTCGATGTCGCCCAGGTGCTTGATCGCGACCGCGAACGAGTCGTCATCGAGGCGGATCTTCGCATAGGCGAGGTCGTCGTCGTTGACGAGCACGAGGTCGGGCTTCGCCTGGCCGACGAGTTCGGCGACCTCGGTGCGCTCGCCGTCGACGTCGAGTTCGACGCGGTGGGTGCGCACGAGCGCGCCACCATCGAGGTTGTAGAGTCCGATCGCGAGTCGGTGCGGTCGGATGGTGGGGTAGTCAGGGTGGGCACTCTGCAGCACGGCGAAACTCGAGAAGGTGCCGTCGGCATCCACCTCGAACGAGGGGCGCAGGGTGTTCACGCCCGCCGTCTCGAGCCACACTTTCGACCACGATGCGAGCTCGCGACCACTCGTCTGCTCGAGCTCGCCGAGCAGGTCGGCGAGCTCGGCGTTGTTCCAGGCGTGCTTCTTGAGATAGGCGGCGACGCCGCCGAAGAACGCGTCACGACCCACCCAGGCCACGAGCTGCTTGAGCACGGAGCCGCCCTTGGCGTAGGTGATCCCGTCGAAGTTGACCTGCACATCCTCGAGGTCGTTGATCGTCGCGACGACCGGGTGCGTCGAGGGGAGTTGGTCCTGGCGGTAGGCCCAGCTCTTCTCCATGGCCTGGAAGGTCGTCCACGCCTCGTGCCACTCGGTGGCCTCGGCGGTGGCGATCGTGGAGGCCCACTCGGCGAAGGACTCGTTGAGCCAGAGGTCATTCCACCACTTCATGGTGACGAGGTCGCCGAACCACATGTGGGCGAGCTCGTGCAGGATGGTGACGACGCGGCGTTCCTTGATGGCATCCGTCACCTTGGAGCGGAACACGTAGGTCTCGGTGAAGGTGACCGCGCCCGCGTTCTCCATGGCGCCGGCGTTGAACTCGGGCACGAAGAGCTGGTCGTACTTCTCGAAGGGGTAGGCGTAGTCGAACTTCTCCTCGAAGTAGGCGAAGCCCTTTCGGGTGATGTCGAAGATGTAGTCGGCGTCGAGGTACTGGCTGAGCGACTTGCGCGAGTAGATGCCGAGCGGGATGCTGCGGCCGTCGCGACTCGTGAGCTCGCTCTCGACCTTCGCGTAGGGGCCGGCGACGATCGCCGTGATGTAGGAGGAGATGCGCGGCGTGGCCTTGAACACCCAGGTGGCGGTGTCAGTCGCTTGTCCTGAGCCTGTCGAAGGAGTGGGGGTGCGCGATTCGACGGGCTGGTTGCTGACAACCTCCCACGCGGCGGGCGCGGTGACCGTGAAGCGGAAGGTCGCCTTGAGGTCGGGCTGCTCGAACACGGGGTAGACGCGGCGCGAGTCGGGCACCTCGAACTGCGAGTAGAGGTAGACCTCGTCGTCGACGGGGTCGACGAAGCGGTGCAGGCCTTCACCCGTGTTCGTGTAGGCCATGTCGGCGACGATCGTGAGCACGTTGTCGGCGGCGAGCCCGTCGACCTGGATGCGCTGGCCGTCGGCGGCAGCGGTGTCGACGGCGGTGCCGTTGAGGTCGATGGAGTGCACTGAGTGCGTGATGGCGTCGAGGAAGGTCGACGATCCCGCTTTCGCGGTGAAGGTCACGACGGTCGTGCTGCGGAACACCTCAGGCCCGGTCGTGAGGTCGAGCGTGACATCGTAGCTGTCGACCTCGACGAGCGCCTTGCGCTCCTGGGCTTCGAGGCGGGTGAGATTGTCTCCGGGCACTGGTATTCCTCCGTGGTGTAATCGACACACCGCTCGCTCGTGGCGAGTTCGGCGCCGCAGTCCAGACTAGTCGCTAGCCGAATGACGCGGGCCGGTACCGCGGGCGAAATCCTGCGCGGTGAACGCCGGCTAGCTCGAGGTCGGAGGAGCGCCGCGGGTGTCGCGTTCGTCTCGAACGCTCGCGCGCACACGATCGAGCAGGGCGCGGGAGTCGTAGATGATCCCGTCCTTGATCGTCAGTCTCTCTCCCGTGGACTCGAGAGAGGGGTGCGAGGCGTAGAAGACCTTCATGTTCGACAGGGGGTTGGCGGGCAGGACGATGAGGTCCGCCAGCTTTCCCGGCTCCACGCTCCCGGTCTCCTCGGCGACGCCGAGCAGCTCGGCGCCGGCGAGAGTGGCCGCGTGAACGATCTCGAGAGGCTGCAGTCCCGCCTCCCGCAGCAGTTCCAGCTCCTGAGCGAATGCGAACCCGAAGAGCGTGAAGATCGAGCCGGGATCGGTCCCCACGGTGACACGCCCGCCGCGGTCATGGAAATCCTTGACGAAGGCCATCCAGAGGGTGAAGTTGCCGCGCCACGCGGTCTCCTGCTCCGTTCCCCACTCGTCGAAGAACGAGCCGTGGGCGCCGGAGTGCGGCTGCCAGTAGTCCCACAGCGTCGGGGAGGTGTACTCACGATGCCAATAGCTCGACTGCACCCTCTCGGCATCGCGCAGGCCGACGTAGACCCCGAAAGTGGGGTCGAGTGTGACGCCCGTCTGCAGCAGTTCCGTGAGCACGGCCTCGTACTTCGGCGTTCCGGGCGAAGCAGCCTGGCGCCAGAGGTCGCCCGCGTCGGCGAATCGGCGGAACTCGTGCTGATAGTTGTAGTCGAGCGAGAACGCCTGGAGGCGTCGATCGGCGAAGAGGGCTTCGGGGATGCCGTAGAAGTGCTCGATGCTTCCCAGGCCCAGCCGAGCGGAATCCAGGGCGTTGACCTGAGCCACATAGCTCTGCTGGTGATGACACATCGAACCCAGCCCGAGCCGGGATGCCTCGCGCAGGGTCGCCTCGTAGATCTCTGCTGTGTAGCCCCAGAGTTTGAGTCCTTCGGCTCCGGATTCGGCGACCTCGTTCACCCATGCGACGGCGTCTGCCGCGGTGAGGAAGGGCTCGCGCCGATCGAGTCCGAAACCGGCATAGGGGTGGATGCGCGGTGCCGCGATCGCGTTCGCCTCGCTCCGGCGGGCTTCGCTGACGACGAAGTCGAGCCCGTTGATGAAGCATCCGGGTTCTCGCACGGTGGTGATGCCGTTCGCCAGCCAGAGGTCGTAGACGTACTGGGCGTTCGGCACGTGGTTCTCCCAGCCGATATGACCGTGGGCGTCGATCAGTCCGGGCAGAACGTAGTGGCCTGCCAGGTCGACTTCTCGCCCGTCCGGCCCGGTGAGGGGGCGTTCATGAGGCTGCAGCCGAGGGCCGCCGAGCGGGGGGAGGACGAAGATGCTGTGGATTCGAGCATCCTCGATGACGATGTCGACCGGGCCGTAGGGAGGGGCGCCTGTTCCGTCGATCACCGTGGCGTTGCGCAGGACGAGTCGGCGGTATGGCCCGGCGCCGATCGTGCGATCGGGTGCGGCGTGGTCGGGCGAGGGCATCAGCGTTGTCGGCTTTCCAAAGGAATACTTTGTGCATTAGGCGAGATACTGTAGCGTAACACGCAACGAATCGAATGAGCTGGCCTCTACGTCCAGGGCGAAGGAGTATCGGTGAGGGCAACGGCCTTGAGGTGTATACGCTGCGGACTCGAGAGCCCGCTCGATGGTGCCTTCACCGGTTGCGAGACGTGCGCGGAGGCCGGAAAGCCCTCCAACCTCCAGGTGATCTATGACGAGGCCGCATTCGATGCGGCGGCACTACGGGTCCGCGGCTCGTCGCGCGCACCGTCCGACATGTGGCACTACAAAGAACTGCTCCCGATCGACGACGAGCACATCGTCAGCCTCGGGGAGGGCGGAACGCCGCTGCTCCACGTTCCTCGACTCGGACGCAAGCTCGGCATCCCGAATCTCTACGTCAAAGACGAGAGCCGCAACCCCACGGGTTCATTCAAAGATCGCCTCGCGGCCGGAGCCGTCTCGGCGGCCCGGCAACTGGGGCGAAAGGTCGTGGTCGGCTCCTCGTCGGGGAACGCCGGAGCCGCGGTCGCCGCCATGGCGGCGCGCGCCGGGCTGCCGTGCGTCATGTTCACCACCCAGCAGTTTCCGCTCGCGATGAAGACCCAGATGGGCGTCTTCGGCAGCTATCTGCTCGCCGCTCCCACCGTGCAGGACCGATGGATGCTCATGGAGACCGGTGTTCAACGCCTCGGATGGTTCCCGACCACGGTCTTTCGCTACCCGTTCTTCGGCAGCAACTGCTACGGGATCGAGGGCTACAAGTCGATCGGCTACGAGATCATCGACCAGTCGGCCGTGACCCCGGATCACATCGTCTTCCCGGTCGGAGCGGGGGATGCGTTCAGCGGGGCCTACAAGGGAATCGCCGAGTACGCCAGGGCTGGAGCCGTCGATCGCATTCCCGTGATGCATGCGGCCGAGGTGTTCGGCCCGCTGGAGGCGGCGCTCGCCGCTGGACTCGACACGGTCGAGGCGATCGACACCGCCGGCGCCACGTCGGTCGCGGTCTCGGTGGGGTCCAACCTCAGCACCTATCAGGCGCTCGACGTGCTGCTCCGGACCGGTGGATCCGCGCGCAGCGCGTCCAACGAGCAGATGATCGCGGCCCAGCTCGACCTCGCCGCCCTCGAGGGACTGTGGGTCGAGACATCCTCCGCACTGTCGATCGCGGCGCTTTCCGCGCTTGTCGAGAGCGGTGCCATCGACCCCGACTCGGTGGTCGTCGCCGTGCTGACCTCCAGCGGGTTGAAGGACCCCGACGTGACCGCAGACGTTCTGCCAGACATCCCCACCGTCGCAGCGAGCTTCGAGTCGGCACTTGCGGTGCTGGACGAGTCCTACGCCTTCGACCCCCACCACCCCGCGCGCCAACAAGCGTAAGAGTCATCCGCAATATGAAGGAGCACATCCAGTGTCAGTAAATGTCGAACGAGCCCGACGGATCATGGGCGAGGAGGGTGTTGACGCGGTCATCGCGTCGACCCTCGAGAACAACTTCTACTTCGGAGGGTTCTGGGTCGACGGCCAAGAGCTGTTCCCACTCGACTCCGAGTCCTACACGGTGGTGCCGGCCTCCGCTCCCGACGGCGGAATCGTGGTCTGCTCCATCGGGTCGGCCGACCTGACGCTCGAGGGCCACCCCACGCTCGCCGGGGTGATCACGTTCGGCACGTTCTTCCGCGACATCGTCGACGGCATCCCTCTCGACGAGGACGAGCAGATCGTGAGCGACATCACCCAGCGGCACATGACCGGTCGCAGTTCGGTGGATGCGCTGGTGGAGGCGCTCACAACCCTGGGGGTCGCGCGCGGCACGGTGGCGGTCGATGAGCGCGGACCGAATCGGAGCCTCATCGCGTCGCTCGAGGCGGTACTGCCGGATGCGACGTTCGTACCGGCGTCGCATCTGCTGCGCAACATCCGCGCGGTCAAGATGCCCGACGAGATCGAGAAGATCACGGCCGCGCTCCGCGTGACCGAGAAGGGGCTGCGGGCGGCGTTCGACGCGTTCCGGGTGGGGGTGACGGAGCGCGAGATCCAGCAGGTCTTCAACTCCACCGTGGTGGCCGAGGGCGCCAAGCCGGGTTTCACCCTCGTTCGCTTCGGCAAGGGTCTTGCGCTCGGCCAGATACCCGCGGGAGACATCGAGCTCCGCGAGGGCGACTTCGCCTTCTTCGACGTCGGAGTGAATCTGGGGGGCTACAAGTCAGACATCGGCCGACTCGTCTTCTTCGGGGAGCCCTCCGACGAGATCCGCGAGCTGTTCGACGCATCCAAGGCCGGACAGCAGGCGGCCATCGACATGATGCGGCCGGGCGTGGTCGCCAAGGATGTCTTCGCGACCGCCGTGCAGACGGTGATCGACGCGGGCATTCCGACCTACCGGCGCCAGCATGTCGGTCACGGGATCGGCGTGGAGTATTACGACCTCCCAGTTCTCACCCCCGACTCCGACACCGTGCTCGAGGCGGGAATGGTCTTCGAGGTCGAGACGCCCTACTACCGACTGGGTATCGGGGGCGCATTCATCGAAGACACGGTTGTCGTGACCGAGACTGGTGCGGAGATCATCACGACACTCAGCCGCGATCTCATCGTTCTCGACGTCAAGTAGAGCTAAGGAGCGGAACATGCGATTCGGTGTCGCACTGCCCACCTGCGTGGAGGGGATGGCCTACGCCATCCGCTTCGCCGACCACGAGGGCGTTCTCCGTCTGGCCGTTCTCGCGGAGGACCTCGGATTCGATTCCGTGCTGGTCAACGACCACCTGAGCACCATGCCGTATGTGCGGGAGATGTTCAGTGAGCCTCCGCGGTTCTACGAGCCGATGGTGACGATGGCCTATATCGCCAGTCACACCAGCACGCTCAAGATGATGACCGGGGTGGTGGTCATCCCGATGCGTGAGCCGGTGCTGCTGGCGAAGCAGGTGGCGACACTGGACCAGATCAGCGGGGGCCGCATCATCCTCGGCGTCGGGGTCGGCGCCTACCGGGCGGAGTTCGAGGCCGTCTACCCCGCCCGCAGGCACGCGCCTCGGGCCGAGCTTGTCGCCGAGGGAATCCAGGCGATGAAGCTTCTCTTCGAGCAGCGCCGCGCAACCTTCGAGGGCGAGCACTTCCAGTTCTCCGACGTCGAGATGTTCCCCAAACCGCTGCAGTCGCCGTTTCCGATCTATTCCTGCGGCAACGCGGAGGGGACCATACAGCGCGCCGCGCAATGGGGAGCGGGGTGGATGCCGGCGGGAATGCCGGTGGAGCGCCTCGCCTCGGGCGTGGAGAAGCTGCACGACTACGCGGCGGCGGCGGGCAGGCCGGATGTCGGTTTCGAGGTGGCGCCGCAGCTGGTTCTCTGCCTCGGACGCGACCCGCAGGCGGCGATGGAGAAGTTCACGCGTTCTCAAGCGCACGAGCATCTGGTCAGCCTGAGGGCGTCGACCCTGAAGGGGATCGACATGGCGGGGTATGCGGAGCAGAACCTGATCGGAAGCCCGGCACAGGTGGTCGAGCGCATCGAGCGGCTCCGGGACGCTGGCGCGACGCAGCTCGCGGGGATGATCGTCGTCGCCGACGACGAGCAGGACATGGGCGAGCAGATGGAGATGTTCGCGGGTGAAGTGATGCCGCACTTCGCGGCGGAGGGAGTGACGGCATGACGACCACGGCGAAACGGCCCGAGGATGTTCTCGAGGAGCTGGGCTACGTTCTGCCCGCTCCCTTTCCCCCTGCGGCCGCCTATGTGCCGGTGCGAATCGACGGATCGATCGCCTACGTGAGCGGTCACGGGCCGATGCGGGATGGCGGCGTGGTGTTCCCGGGCAAGCTGGGTTCCGATCTCAGCGTGGAGCAGGGCTATGAGTCCGCGCAGCTGACCATGCTCAATGTGCTGGCGTCGCTCAAGGCGGAACTGGGCGAGTTGAGCCGCATCACGGCATTCCTCAAGCTGCTCGTCCTGATCAACGCCACGGAGGACTTCGCGCAGCAGCCGGTCATCGCCGACGGTGCAAGCGACCTGATTCTTGCGGTGTTCGGGCCGGGCAACGTTCATGCTCGCTCGGCCATCGGGGTGGCATCCCTGCCCTTCCGCATCTCCACCGAGATCGAAGCGGTGGTGCGAATCGACTGATTCGTGCCGATCGCTGAACAACGCAACCCCCAGTGCACGCAACCCCTGAGTGCAGAGAAGTGAAGTACAGAGAAGTACTGAGAAGGAGAGTGGACCTCACATGATACGAATTCCCACAGCCCGCACCGCACTGCTCGTGGTCGACATGCAGAACGGTTTCTGCCACCCCGACGGCTCCTTCGGCAAGGCGGGAGCGGATGTCTCGGGGTGCGCGGATGCCATCCCCGGGTCGGTGGCGCTCATCGAGGCGGCGCATGCCGCCGGGGTTCCGGTCTACGCGACGCGCGCCATCCACGAGCCGGGTCTCGCCGATTGGAACATGCTGGCGGAGCTGCCGATGTACGCGGGACTCGTCGAGCTGGGGTCCTGCGAGGAGGGCACCTGGGACGCCGCCTTCGTCGACGGTCTGCCCCTCGACGAGCAGGACCGAATCTACTCGAAGTCGAGATTCAGCCCCTTCGTGGAGACCACCATCGACGCCGATCTTCGTGCCGCGGGGATCGAGAACCTCGTCACCTGCGGCGTGGGCACGAGTGCGTGCGTCGAGACCACCGTGCGGGATGCGAGCCAGCGCTCCTACCGCACCTTCATCGTCGCGGAGGGCACGGGAGACATCTCGCTCGACGCGCACGAGCACTCGCTGGCCCTCATGGGGAGCCTGTTCGGCTACACCGTGACCCTCGAGGATGTTCTTGCAGCCTGGAGCGAGGGCGGAGGGGATGCGTCCTAGCCGCTTCGCTCGCTGACCTGCGGCGGGGGCGCGGAGAGGAACACCCGCTCGATCTCGGTGACGCAGCGCAGCAGCTCGCCGGGAATGACTTCGAGGAGGCTCTCCGTCTCCGCGCCCACGAGAAAGTCGACGGACAGTGAGAGCAGGGGGTCCTCCGCGCTCGCACCCTTGATGACGCGACAGACTGTCGCCACCCCGGGGGTGTAGAGGCCGCTCGAGATGCCGTAGCCGCGCTCGCGGATGACGTCGAGGTCGGCATAGAGCTCGTCGAGGCTGCAGAGCTCGCGGCCGGAGTGGTGACTGCGGCGGCGGGTGACTATCTTCTCGACCGTGCGGCGGTCCAGCTGAGCCAGCATGGTGCGGCCGGTGGTCGTGAGCTCGGCCATCAGTCGGGTTCCCGGGTTGATGGTGATGTTGAGCGGCCCCGGTCCTGGGATGGTCGAGGCGACGACGACGTCGCCCGAGTCGAGCTCGGCGATGAAGGCCGTCGCGTAGGGGTGGTTGGCGATCATCCCCGCGAGCTCTTTCTCGGCGATGTCTTTGAGCAGCTGCCCGGAGATGAACCGCTGCCCGAGTTCCCAGACACGCAGTCCGACCCGGTAGCGGCGGCTCAGGGGGTCCTGCTCGAGGAAGCGTCGTGCGACGAGGGTG
This sequence comes from Cryobacterium sp., assembly GCA_019638935.1. Classification (GTDB taxonomy): domain Bacteria; phylum Actinomycetota; class Actinomycetes; order Actinomycetales; family Microbacteriaceae; genus Terrimesophilobacter. The sequence goes on along the minus strand of JAHBSW010000012.1, from coordinate 1,975 downwards.
GCGAGGATGCGGTGGATCACGCTCTTGTCGAGTTCGAGCTGGCGTGACAGCTCGAGCACGCCGAGTTCGGTCTCCTCGCCGAGGAACGCTTCAAGCACTCGCAGCGCGCGGTCGACGGTGCTGTTTCTGGCCTCGGCACCGGACTCGGTACCCAGGGGTCCGTTCCTTGACATCAATGCTCTCCGTCCTCGAGTCGGTGTCCATCGTCGATCGGGCTGGTTCTACTGTTCGAGCAGCGACGGCACGACGTCTCGCGCTATGCGTTCGGCCAGTCGATCGAGCGTATCGCCTGCCGGGGGGAACGGCACGAAGGTGACGTGGTCGATTCCCGCTCGCCGCACCGCTTTCAGCTGCTCGAGGCAGTCCGCCGGCGTGCCGTGCACGGCGAAGGCGTTCACGATCTCGTCGGGCAGGAGCGCGGATGCCTGCGCGGGCGTTTCGAGGGGGTAGCGCCAGCCCGTGCTGTCGAGGTGGTCGCGAAGGGCGGGCGGGATGTCGATGCCGAGCTTGTCCAGGATGGGACGGCTGGTGATGAGGGAGGCGAGCACCATCTTGCTGACGGCGGTGCGTGCGGCAGCGGGGTCGTCGGAGACGGAGATGTAGATCCACGCCATTCGGTCGACATCGTCGGGTCGACGTCCGGCTTTCGCCACGCCCCGATCGATGAGGTCTTGCGCGTAGTGGATGCCGCTCTCGGTCGCGAAGCCGCCGATGATGGCGCCGTCGGCCACCTCGCCGGCGAGCGTCAGTATCTGCGGGCCTCGTCCGGCGAGGTAGATGGGAACCGGGCTCACATCGAAGTCGATCTGGGCGTTCCTGAGGGTGAAGATCTCTCCCTCGTAGCGCAGGGTCTCGTTGGCGAGCAGGCCCCGGATGACCTCGATCGACTCGCGCAGGGTCGTCACGGGCCTGGTGCGTGCGATGCCGTAGGCGTCCAGGCCTCCGCCCGCACCCAGGGCGAGTCGGGCGCGTCCGCCGCTCAGCTCGTCGATGGTCGCGATCGCGGCTGCGGTGTGAGCGGGATGGCGCGTATAGGGGTTGGTGACCGCCGTGCCCATCCCGATTCGCGTGGTGGCGGTCGCGACGGTCGCCAGGCTCACGTAGACGTTTCGGAGGAGGCGCTCGTCTGGTATCCAGATGTCGCGGTACCCGAGCTCTTCGTGGTGCCGAGCACGTTCCGCATAGGAGGGCATCGGCTCTTCGACGAGTGAGGCGATTCCCCAGCGGAACTCTTTTCTAGACTCGTTTCGCACTGGGTTTTCCCTATCTTCGACCATTCGATCAAGATACACTAGATAAGATACTGTTGCGCTGAGCGATATACACACGAACAGCCGATGCAGGCCAGACTACGGAATCGGAGCAGCTCATGGCACGCGTTCTCTTCAAGGGTGGAAGCATATTCGATGGAACCGGAGCCCCCATCGTCTCGGGTGACGTCGCGATCGACGGCGAGTCGATCGTTGCCGTGGGGGCTGATGCGGGCTTGCCCGGCGACGACGTCGTCGACGCCACCGGGCTCACCATCCTCCCGGGTTTCATCGATGCCCACACCCACGTCTGTCTCACCAGTATCGATGCGATGCAGAACCTCAACACACCGTTCTCCTATCAGTTCTACCTGGCCGAGAAGATCCTCGAGAAGACGCTCGACGTCGGTATCACCTACGCGCGCGATGCGTCGGGGGCCGATCTCGGGATCCAGCAGGCGATCGAGGACGGCCTGATCGACGGCCCCGCGCTGCACATCTCGATCATCGCACTCAGCCAGACGGGAGGGCACGGCGACCATTGGGTTCCGAGCGGCAACGCGCCAGAGGTCTTCATGGAGCACCCCGGACGCCCATCGGGCGTGATCGACGGCGTCGACGAGGCGCGCAAGCGAACGCGCGAACTGCTGCGGAACGGGGCGAACCAGATCAAGGTCAACACGTCGGGCGGTGTCTTCTCGCCTCGAGACGATCCGAGTCACGCC
>JAHBSW010000011.1 GCA_019638935.1 Cryobacterium sp. | reverse complement strand
GCGTGGTAGTGCGGGTAGACGACGGCGGTGATGGGCTTGTCGGTCACGGAGGAGATCGCCTGTGTGATGCTGTCGTAGACGCCCTCGAGCGTGTCGAACAGGAGCACTCCTGAGTCACCGACATAGAAGACGGTGCCGTAGTTGAAGGATTGCACCCACCAGGCACGCTCGGAGAGGCGCTGCAGCACATAGGGGTTGCTCATGTTGCGGCGATACAGGTCGTCGATCTTCGAACCGATCGGAAGGATCGTGTCTGCTGACGGCTCGACGTACGTGGCACCGATTGTCGATCGGACCTCGGCGTTCTCATTCATTGTGTTTCTCCCTAATTGAGACGTGCAATCGAAAATGCGAGAAATTACTTGAATGTTCAAGTAATGCTGTACTGGTAGCAACCCGTGTCTGTACGTTTACATTCCCCGGTTGCGCTGAATTCCGGCTGACAACCTGTGACGCAGCGGACAATCGGTGCGTCGTGGACGCTGCTCAGGCGTTGTGTCGCGACCGGGCGAGCTGGTGCGTGTCGATATCCAGAAGCAGGTCGGTATCCATGACGGCGGCGAGCGCCCCATGCTCGGTCGCGCCGCAGACGTCCGCGACACGCAACCGCGGCAGGCAGGAGTTCGGCTACGCGTTCCTGTATCGCGGCGTCGATGACTGCGCCAGGGTCGGCGGCCTCGCCCAATGCAACGCCTGAACGACGTCCCGGGGAACTACACTTCGTCGACGGCCTTCTGCGTCACCAGGACGAGTTCGTCGAACAGCGGATGTCCCGCGTCGATTCCGTAGACCTCGCGCGCGAACTCCGCGGCGGGCTTGGTGACGAGGTCGGCGCGCATCCGCACGCTCTGCTCGTCCTCGGGAACGTCGAAGCGCAGCGCGGCACCCACCGCGTCGAGGAGCGCCACGGGCGCGATGCCGCGCTCGGCGAGTTCGGCGGCCGGTCCGATGAACCTCTCGTGCCTGCCGAGCTTGCGGAGCGGTTGCCGCCCGACCCGATCGACGGTGTCGGGCAGGTGCCGGTTGGCGAAGCGAGCAAGGATGCGGTCGATATAGTCCTGCTGTTCGCCGGGATCGACGCCGTGCTTCGCGACGAGCAGCTTCTTCGTCTCATCCAGCACCGCGCGCACGGCGGCGCCTACCGCGGGTACGTCGAGCGCTTCGGCCATTCCGGAGGAGCCGGCGAGAAAACCGACATAGGCGATCGTGGCATGCCCCGTGTTGACGGTGAAGAGCTTGCGTTCGATATAGGGCGTCAGGTCGTCGACATAGGTCGCGCCGGGGATCGATGGCTCGCTCCCACGGAAGGGCGTGCGATCGACGACCCATTCGAAGTAGCTCTCGACCGTCACATCGAGAGAGCCTGTTGCCTGCCCGGGAACGATCCGGTCGACGGCGGTGTTGGCGAAGATGGCGCGTGCGAGCACGTGATCGCGCTCCTGCTCGGGGACTCCCTGCGCGATCTCGGCACGCAGGGCATCCGTCGCATTGATCGCGTTCTCGCACGCCATGACGGCGAGCGGGGGCAGGTTGTCGCTCCGTCGGCGGAGGCCCTCGGCGATCGCCGGGGCGACGAATCGAAGAACGGCCGGCCCGACCGCGGTGGTCACCATGGTGGCGGTCGCGATCTCGTCGACGACCGCGTGCGGGTTCGCCCCGCTGTCAATGGCGCGGTACCGTTCGACGGTGTGGTCTCTCGCCCCCTCGCCGACCTCGTGGACCACGTAGGAGCTGGATTCCTGCAGCCCGCCGATGAGCTCGGTGCTCACATCGATGAAGACGACCTCGTACCCTGCCTCGTGCAGAACGAGTCCGATGAAGCCGCGCCCGATGTTGCCCGCACCGAAGTGCACGGCCTTCATCAGGAGTTGACCTCGCCGAGGATGTCGAGGATCTCCTCGGCGCTCTCCGCCGCGAGCATGGCGGCGACCTCGTCGTCGTCGGAGAAGACGATCGCGATCTTGGAGAGGATCTCGAGGTGCTCGTTCTCGACGCCCGCGATGCCGACGACGAAGTGCACCGGGTTGCCATCCCAGTCGATGGGCTGTCGGTACCGCACGAACGAGAGCGCGGAGGTGAGAATCGCCTCCTTGCTCTCGTTCGTTCCGTGCGGAATGGCCAGGAAGTTCCCCATGTAGGTAGACACGGATGCCTCACGCTCGAGCATCGCGGGGAGGTACGCGGCGGTGACCGCCCCGGCCCCGACGAGAATCTGATGCGCCTCTCGCATCGCCTCCAGCTTCGTCGTGGCCTCGCCCTCGATCCGGATCTGGCTGAGGTTCAGCACCTGTGACATGGGGAACTCCCTGGTTTCTCTGACGACGGGTCGCTACTGCGTGAGCAGGTCGACGACCTCGTCGTACTTCGGGCTGTTCATGAAGTTGTCGACCGACACGTGCACAGCGTTGGCGCTCGCCTTCTTCGCCCGATCGGTGAGGTCCTTGTGGGTGATCACGAGATCCTCCGTGCCGTCGAGGTTGGCAATCGCCTTATTGGTGACGGTAACACCCTTCACTCCGGCTTTCTCGAGCTTCTTGCGCAGAACCGAGGCACCCATGGCGCTCGATCCCATGCCCGCGTCGCACGCGAAGACCACGTTCTCGATCTTCGTTGCGGTCGCCGTGCCGACCAGGCCGCTGAGCACGCTCGAGCTCTTGCCCTTGTTCGCCTCGGTCTGCGCAACGGCAGCCGAGAGGTCGCCTCCGTGTTCGGCGGCGAGGTCTTTCTTGCGGCTCGCAGCCAGAATGAGCGCCGCGACGGCGAACGTCACCGCAGCAGCGAGCACGACGGAGAGGATGACCCCCAGATAGCTGTTTCGCTCGGTCATCGCCAGCACCGCGAAGATACTGCCCGGGGATGCTGGTGCGACGAGTCCCGACTGGAAGACGACGTTCGTGAGCACACCCGTCATGCCGCCGGCGATCACCGAGAGCACGAGGATCGGCTTCATGAGCACATAGGGGAAGTAGATCTCGTGGATACCGCCGAGGAACTGGATGACGATCGCCCCGGGTGCACTCGTTCGGGCCATCCCGACACCGAAGATCGTGAAGGCCAGAAGCAGTCCAAGGCCGGGGCCGGGGTTCGCCTCGACGAGGAAGAGCAGCGACTTGCCCGTCGATTCCGCCTGCGCCGTACCGATCGGCGTGAACACGCCGTGGTTGATCGCGTTGTTGAGGAAGAGCACCTTGCCGGGCTCGACGAAGATCGACAGCAGCGGCAGCAGGCTGATGCTGACGAGCCAGTCGACGACTGCTTCGAGCGCCTTGCTCAGGCCGGTGACGAGCGGGGCGATTCCGAAGAAGGCGCCGATCGCGAGCAGAGCCCCGAGGATGCCTGCCGAGAAGTTGTCGACGAGCATCTCGAATCCGGCCTTGATCTTGCCGGCCCAGAGCTTGTCGACCTGCTTCATGATCCACGCGGCGAGCGGGCCGACGATCATGGCACCGAGGAACATGGGGATGTCGGTTCCGACGATGACACCCATCGTGGCAATCACGGCGACGACTCCACCGCGGGTGTCGTAGATCATCCGCCCACCCATGTTCGCGATGAGAAGGGGCAGCAAGTAGACGATCATCGGGCCGACGAGGGTCGCGATGTCGGCGTTCGGGGTCCACCCGTCGGGAATGAACATCGCGGTGATGAGCCCCCAGGCGATGAACGCCGCGATGTTCGGCATGATCATGCCGCTGAGGAATGCGCCGAACTTCTGCACTCCCACGCGCGCTCCTCCCGGGGCTCGGGTTGGTGACGTCGTTGTCATGGTGCTTCTCCTTCTCTGTGTGTGATGGATTCCGTGGTGATGGGTGGTGACGGGGGTACTGCCTCGTGGTGGATCAGTCTGCGGATGCCGCGGCAACGGCCACGCGGGCGGCAGCGGCGGTCGAGGCCGCGAGCGCGGCGTGGGCGAGCTTCTCGGCTCCGGAAAGGGTGTGCTTCAGCAGCTCCGCCCGCACGTCGACCAGCGCGGAGGGAGTCATCGAGAGCGTGGTGACGCCGAGCCCGACGAGCACGACGGCGAGCAGCGGGTCGGCCGCGGCTTCACCGCAGACTCCGACCGGCTTGCCCGACGCGCGACCGGCGTCGCCGATCAATTTGACGAGCCGCAGAACCGCCGGGTGCCAGGGGTCTTGGTAGGCGGCGACGCTGCCCAGCATGCGGTCGGCCGCCATCGTGTACTGGGTGAGGTCGTTCGTGCCGATGCTCACGAAGTCGGTGACCTCGGCGACCTGCTCCGCGACGAGTGCGATGGAGGGCACCTCGGCCATGACGCCGGCGACTCGGATGCCGAGCTCCTTCGCAAGCGAGGTGAAGTACTCGGCTTCGTCGGCATCCGCGACCATGGGAGCCATGACCCAGAGATCGGCCTCCGTGTTCTCCTGAGCGGCGGCGAGAGCGACCAGTTGGTCGCGAAGGATCGCTTCATTCGCACGCAGGGCACGCAGGCCGCGGAGGCCCAGAGCCGGGTTCTCCTCCTCGGCATCGCTCAGAAAGGCGAGCGGCTTGTCTGCGCCCGCATCGAGGCAGCGAACGACGACCTTCTTGCCCGGGAACGCGGCAAGCACCGCTTCGTAGTCTGCCCGCTGCTCGTCGACGGTGGGTGCTTGCTCGCGATCGAGGAACAGGAACTCCGTGCGAAACAGCCCGACGCCCTCGGCTCCGAGCTCGACCGCCCGTGCGGCATCCTTCGGGCTGCCGAGATTGGCGAGAAGCGGCACGGGCGTGCCATCCGCGAGCGCCCCATCGGTGATGGGCGCGGTGGAGGTCTTGGCGAGTTCCTCGGTTCGCGTCTTCGCGGCGGCGAGGTGCGCCTTGTCGGGGTCGACGATCACGAGGCCGGATGCCGCGTCGACGAGCACGATGTCACCGTCGGAGAGCTCGTCCGCACCGGCCACGCCGACGACCGCGGTGATGGACTTCGCCCTGGCGAGGATCGCGGTGTGCGAGGTGGGACCGCCGTCGCGGGTCACGAGGGCGACGACGCGGTCGAGGTCGAGGAGCGCGGTGTCCGCCGGGGCGAGGTCGTGGGCGACGAGCACGAACGGATGATCGGCGGTGGGAACTCCTGGCGCCGGCACGCCGCGCAGGGCGGCGATGACGCGTTGCGCGACATCCGCGAGATCGGCGGCTCGTTCGCCGAGATAGCCGCCCATGCCGGCGAGGATCTGCTGGAAGGCGGCGAAGGCCTCGAACACGGCTCGCTCTCCCGTGCTACCGGCTTCGATCCTCGCGTGGAGATCGTCGACGAGTCCGGGGTCCTGCGCCATCATCGCCTGTGCGTCGAGAACGTCCTTGGCCTCCCCACCGGCCTGCTGGCCTCGGGCGGTGAGCTCTGCAGCGACCGCGGCGAGCGCGTCCGCGACGGCGGCGCGCTCCGCCTCGGCGGTGCCGCCGCGCGGGGCGGTCGAGGGTTCGGGCAGGGGATCCGGCATTCTCAGCACGGGGCCCGTGGCAATGCCCCGACCCACTCCGATACCGCTGAGTTCCCGCATCACAGACCCCTTCGTTGCGTGCCGTGTTCTGACTTGTCCCAGAGAGTACCGCGAATTCGGTTGACAAACAAACAAATTCAAAGATAAAACTAACGAAGTAGACATTTGTTTGTGACTATTTGCGATTCCTGCGAGCGAAGCTGTTCCCTACACTGGGATTCGACCACCGACCCTTACCGCGACACCGGAGCCCCATGTACGCGCCAGAACGCCACCAGGCGATCCTCGAGCAGGCACGCTCCAACGGGCGCGTCGACGTGCGGGAGCTCGCGGAGCTCCTCGATGTGACGCCCGAGACGATCCGTCGCGACCTGACCAGTCTCGAGCGTCGCGGGCTCGTACGACGGGCTCACGGCGGCGCCATCCCGGTCGAGAGAAGCGTCATGAGCTCGGCGGTCGCCGACCGCGGGGAGCTGCTCGACACCGAGAAGCTCGCCATCGCGACAGCGGCGCTCGAAGAGCTTCCCGACGGCGGGTCGATCATCATCGATGCGGGCACGACGACGATCAGATTCGCCGAACTGCTCCCCGCCGATCGAAACCTCACGGTCGTCACGCACTCCATCCCCGTCGCCATCGCGCTCTCCGGACGGGAGGACATCGAGCTGCTCATGCTCGGCGGCTCGGTCAGACAGACCTCGCGCGCCGCCGTCGGCACCTGGACTCACCAGATGGTGAGCATGGTGAGTGTCGACGTCGCGTTCCTCAGTGTCAACGGCATCACCCCGGAGCGCGGACTCACCACCCACAACATCGCCGAAGCGGCCGTGAAGCTCGCGCTCATCAAGGCGGCGAAGCGCAGCATCGTGCTAGCCGATCACACGAAGTTCGGCCGTGAGGAGTTCGGGCGCATCGCCCCGCTCGGTGCGATCGACACGATCATCACCGATTCCGCCGTCAACCAGGACCTCGTCCTCGAGATCGAGGCAGCGGGACCGGATGTCGTGCAAGCGGGAAACCGGCATCCGGTGTCGTAGGATTCTGGAACTGACATCGGGAGGGTGCAATGCCGGAGACCACAAGAACCGTCGAATTCGGCTCGGCCGTCGGGATGCACGCGCGACCCGCGGCTGTCATCGCCAAAGCCGCAGCGGAGAGCGGCCATTCCATCACCCTTGAGTCGGCGGCCGGCAAGCAGGCCAACGCCGCGAGCCTGCTGCTGCTGCTCGCGATGGGCGTCTCTGCGGGCGATGAGCTCACGATCACCGTGAGCGGCAATGACGCAGACGCCGTGGCCGATGAGTTCGCCGCCCTCATCGCCTCCGAGCTCGACGTACCAGCGGAAGACGGCGCCGACTAGAGCTCGGGCTGTTCCGCGCCTTCGCGCGCAGGGTTCCGGATGCCGATGGCGGCTATGAGGCCGCCTCCGATGAGCAGGGCTGCGGTCGTGATCAGGCCACGGTGCAGCCCTTCGAGGTCGAGGTTCGAGGCGACGACGATGCCGAGCGCCGCGATGGCGATGAGGCCCGCCACGCGTGCCACCGCGTTGTTGATGGCCGACGCGATACCGGCCTGACTCGGCTCTATCACCCCGAGGATCGCCGCTGTGAGGGGTGCGACGGTGATCGAGAGCCCGAGTCCGAAGATCACGATGCCGGGAAGCAACTGCGTCCAGTAGTCGAGATCTTCGGAGACCGTGAGCATGAGCACGTGGCCGATCCCCGCGAGGATCGGGCCGACCGTCATGAACATCCGCGGTCCGTATCGACCCGCCAGCGAGCCGAACACCGTCGACAGGAGCATCAGGATGATCGTCACGGGCAACGCCGCCAGCCCCGCGAGCGTCGCAGGCCACCCCGCGGCCTGCTGCAGATAGACGGCGATGAGGAAGCCGCTCATGCTCAGGGCGGCGTAGATGAGCAGCGTCGAGAGGTTGCCCCACGCGAAGTTGCCGATGCGGAACAGGCCGAGCGGCATCATCGGCTTCGCTGTGCGCGACTCCCACCACAGGAACGCGGCGAATGCGATGACTCCGACGACGAGGGGCACGAGGATGACGGGGCTCGACCAGCCGAAGTTTCCCTGCTCGATGAGGGCGAACACGGGTGCGCCGATTCCCACGGTGGCGAGCACCGCGCCGACGAGGTCGACCCTGGCGCCGACGACCCGCTCCTCTTTCTGCTCGACCCGGGTGAGCATCCACAGAGTGAGGGCGATCGGGAGAACGTTGATCGCGAAGACGAGGCGCCAGCTCGCGAGGTCGACGAGCAGCCCCCCGATGAGCGGGCCGGCGATGAATGCGCCGCTGGTCCAGGCGGTCCAGTGGCCGATCGCTTTGCCCTGGTCTGCGCCGCGAAAGTGCGACATGATGAGCGCCAGCGAACTCGGCACGAGCAGAGCCCCTGCGATGCCCTGCGCGCCTCGCGCGACGATGAGCACGAGGTCGGTCGGCGCGAGAGCGCAGACGATGCTCGTGACGCCGAAGCCCCAGAGCCCCGCACGAATGATCGTGAGTCGTCCGAAGAGGTCGGAGAGCGAGCCCGCCACGAGGATGAGCGCCCCGAGCGTGATGAGGTAGGCGTCGACGACCCACTGCTGCGTCGTGAGGCCGCCACCGAGCTCCTCGCTGATCGAGGGCAGCGCCACCGTGACGACGCTCCCGTCGAGAAACGCGACGAAGGAGGCCAGGATGGCGATCGACAACACGAGTCGCTGCTGGCTGGTCATGGCTCTAGTCAACACCCGCCGCAACCCAACCGCTACGCACACCGGTGATCGAGTCCCGCCGCTGGCCTCGATACGGCCTACGGCCTACTCGACCCACGAGAAACCACGCTGGTCGAGAAGCCCCGCAGGTCAAGCCCTCCCGCTGGTCTCGATACGGCCTACGGCCTACTCGACCGGCGAGAAGCCCCGCTGGTCGAGAAACCCGCCGGACGAGAAGCCCCGGTGGTCGAGAAGCCCGCTGGTCGAGAAACCACGCTGGTCGAGAAACCCCGCCGGTCGAGTAGCCGCGAAGCGGCGTATCGAGACCCGCCGATCAGAGCTCGCTACCCTTCGAGAGCCTCAGGACGGCGCCCGATCACCGGATCTTCCCCCACCGCGGTCACGCGAATGATCGCTTCGCCATGCTCAGCGGACTCCGCGAGGTCGACGATGGCGCTGATTCCCCAGTCGTGGTCGCCCGCCGGATCGGCGAAGATCTGCCGGACGCGCCACTCGCTCTCGCCCTCCTCGATGAGCAGCATTGCGGCACCGCGCGCGTCAGCGTCGGTCGCGATCGAGTCGTGAGCGTCGTAGTAGGCGTCCAGTGCCTCGCCCCAGCGGTCGGCGTCAAAACCGTGCTCGGCGTCGAGTTCGCCGAGCCCCACGTGATCGTCGCGAGCCGCGAGCTGCACCCGACGGAACAGGGCGTTGCGCACGAGCACGCGGAACGCCCGCGGGTTGCCGAGCACGCTCGGCGGCGGTGGCGGTGCGATCGCCGCCTCGTCGTGCTCCGCGGGGTGCGCGAGCTCGCGCCACTCGTCTAGCAGACTCGAGTCGACCTGACGCACGAGCTCGCCGAGCCACTCCTCGACATCGTGCACCTCCTCGGTCTTGGCGGATTCCGGAATCGTCTGACGGATGGCGCGGTAGGCGTCGGTGAGGTACCGCAACAGCGCGCCCTCCGATCGCGCGAGCGAGTAGAAGCCCACGTACTCGTTGAAGGTCATGACCCGCTCGTAGAGGTCGCGCACGACCGACTTCGGGCTCAACTCGAAGTCGCCCACCCAGGGCTGCGAGGCGCGGTAGGTGGCGAAGGCGGCGTCGAGCAGCTGCTCGAGCGGCTTCGGATGGGTCACCTCGTCGAGCAGCGCCATGCGCTCGTCGTAGTCGATTCCCTCGGCCTTCATCGCCGCAACCGCTTCGCCACGGGCGAGTTTCTCCTGGGCGACGAGCACGTGGCGCGGATCGTCGAGCGTCGCCTCGATGACCGAGACCGCGTCGAGTGCGTAGGTCGGCGACTCGGGATCGAGCAGGTCGAGCACCGCGAGGGCGAACGGCGACAGCGGCTGGTTGAGCGCGAAATTGGGCTGCACCTCGATCGTGAGACGGATGCTGCCGCCACCGTCTTCCACGACGCCCGCGGTGCGCAGGGTGCGGTAGATCGACAGTGCTTGGCGAACGAGCTCGCGCTGGCGCGGGCGCGACTCGTGGTTGTTCTCGAGCAGTTCGCGCAGCTCGCGGAACGGCTGGTGACCGCGCGCGATGACGTTGAGGATCATCGAGTGGCTGACCCGCATGCGCGACACGAGCCGCTCGGGTTCGGCGGCGATGAGCCGGTTGAAGCTCGGCTCGCCCCACGAGACGAAGCCGTCAGGCGCTTTCTTGCGCTGCACACGTTTGAGCTTCTTGGGGTCGTCGCCCGCCTTCGCCACGAGCCTCGCGTTCTCCACCTCGTGGTCCGGTGCCTGGGCGACGACCGTGCCCGCGGTGTCGAACCCCGCGCGGCCGGCACGGCCCGCGACCTGGTGGAACTCGCGCGCACTGAGGTGCCGCATCCGGGTGCCGTCGAACTTGGTGAGTGCCGTGAGCAGCACGGTGCGGATGGGCACGTTGATGCCGACGCCGAGCGTGTCGGTGCCGCTGATGAGTCGCAGCAGGCCGCGCTGGGCGAGCTGCTCGACGAGGCGACGATACTTGGGCAGCATGCCCGCGTGGTGCACGCCGATGCCGGAGCGCACGAGCCTCGAGAGCGACTGCCCGAACTTCGTCGTGAACCGGAAGTCGCCGATGAGCTCCGCGATCTCGTCGCGCTTCTCGCGGCTGATCGCGGGCAGGCTGGTGAGCGATTGAGCGCGCTCCATCGCGTCGCGCTGGGAGAAGTGCACGATGTAGATCGGTGCCTCCCCCGTCGAGAGCAGTTCATCGAGCGTCTCGTGCACGGGCGTCGTCGCGTAGCGGAAGTGCAGGGGCACGGGGCGCTCGACGCCGGTGACGGATGCCGTGGGTCGCCCCGTTCGGCGGGTCAGGTCTTCGGCGAGCCAGTCGGTGTCGCCCAGCGTCGCCGACATGAGCAGGAACTGCGCGCGCGGCATCCGCAGCAGCGGCACCTGCCACGCCCAGCCGCGCTCGGGGTCGGCGTAGTAGTGGAACTCGTCCATGATGACGACATCGACGGGGGTGTCTTCGCCGTGCCGCAGAGAGAGGTTCGCCAGGATCTCGGCGGTGCAGCACAGGATGGGCGCGTCGAGGTTGACGCTCGAGTCTCCCGTGACCATGCCGACGCGCTCGGCGCCGAAGATCTCGACGAGGGCGAAGAACTTCTCGCTCACGAGTGCCTTGATCGGCGCGGTGTAGACGCTGCGTCTGCCGGCCGCGAGCGCATGGATGTGCGCGGCGATCGCCACGAGCGACTTTCCCGTGCCCGTGGGGGTCGAGAGGATGACGTTCGAGCCCGTGACGAGTTCCATGACGGCTTCGTCCTGGGCCGGGTAGAGCTGCCAGCCCTCCCCCGCGGCCCAGTCGACGAAAGCCGCATAGACCGCGTCGGCATCGACGGAGGGGTCGAGGACGGGAGCGCGCATCCTTAACCGTTGCACACTAGGAGGTGGTTGCTGCGCTGTCGGTCTCTTTGCCGGCGGTGTCCAGCTCGGGTTCGCGATCGGAGAGCACGCCGCGCAGCATCGCAACGAGCGCACCCACGACTATCGCGGTGCCGAAGATCTGATCGCCGACATCGGCGAACGCCCCGAGATTGATCGCAGAATCGGGGTTGCGGGCGAGTGCGGTATACGCCAGCACGGTGACACCGAACAGGGTGCTCGCAAGGAAGAGAAGGATGCGCGCGGGCTTCGGATAGCGTTTCGAGCCTTCGTTGGCATAGCTGCCCGAGGTGAGGAACGCCCAGACGTAGCCGAAGAGCACGAAGGCGACACCCGTGAAGCCGAGCACGGCACCCAGCGGATCGGAGACGAAGTCGCGCTGCTGGAACAGCGCGGTGAGGAGCAGGGCCACTGCGAGACCCGCCATGCGGTTCACGGTGAGCGTGCGCGCGACCAGGAACCACACGAGCAGACCCGTGCACACGATGGTGGCGACGATCGAGAGCGACTCGCTCGTCCACAACCAGCGCACCGGTCCGAACAGGCTCGCCGCCGAAAGCGTCACGACGACGACGCCGATCGAGGCAAGCAGCTCCGGCACGACCCGACGTTGCCGCTGTGCCCAGCGGATGGCCAACACGAGCAGGAGCACGCCGACAGCGAGCCTGGTCACACCGATTGTCACGCTGTGCGACAGCAGCCCGATCGCCCCGGAAGCGGTGGTCAGCCAGTCGGCCTGGCCGAGGTAGCCGAACAGCACCTGCAGCAGAAGCATGGCCGCGACGAAGGGGCCGAAGGTGATGGCGAGACCGGCGCCGATCGGCTGTGCGACGCCGCTGAGCTTGTCGGTCAGCTCAGTCGCCGACGGCGGGGAGGCGACACGGCTCCCGCGCAACCGGGCGAGAAGCAGCCAGGCGCCGACGATGAGGGCGCTCAGTGCCACAGAAGACCCGAGTTGCAGCGGCGCCACCGACTCGCCCGCGCGAACGGTCTCCACGACGACCCACGCTCGCCACGAAAGCAGTGCGACGAGACCCACCACGAGAGCCGCGACCGGCAGATGACGCCGCACAACTCCGACCGCGCGCAGGGCCGAGCTCGTCGCGAGCTCAGCGACAGCCGAACCAGCCGCAATGGCCGAGGGGATCGCCAGCTGCCCGATCGTGAACATCACCACCGAGAGCGTGATCGGCCCCAGGTCGACGCCACCCGGCGATGCGGTGACGGCCGCGCGTGCGATGGAGAACGCGAGCGAGAGTCCCAGCAGCCCGAACACGACCGCGAACTCCCACCAGGCGAACGACGAACGGCGACGCACGATCACGAACACCACGAGCAGGATGCTGGCCGCGATCGTCGCGAGGCGACCCGACGAGAATGCGCCGAGCTCGGCATCCGTCACACCGACGAACAGGGTGATGAGCACCGTGAGCGCCGTGACGAGCACGCACAGCCACGTCGCAACATGCATCGCCGCGGTCTGCAGGAGCGAGACGGAGAGCACAAGGAGTACGAGGAATATCCAGAGCAGCGCGCGGGGGAACGAGAACGAGACGCCGCCGGCCGAGACGTAGAGCGGCAGCGCCGCACGAAGCGGTGCCGAGAACAGGATGAGGGCGACCGCGACGATATAGGCGATGACGGCGATCACGACGATGCTGACGACCCCGACCGGCCAGTCCTTCGCCCGCAACCTCCCCTCACGATGCGGCTCGAGCAGCACGTGGTCGACGAACTCGCTGAGCATGAGCCACGGAATGCGGAGGATCGCGGGCCAGGATTCGACTCGCGACCTCGGGGCCGTCGCCTTCTGAGGCCCCTGCATCTCGCTCACGGGTGCCTCGCTCACGGCGCACCCACGATGGTCGCATCGCTGCCGGTGTGCATGAGCACGAAGGAGCTCTCCGTCGCGACGACGTAGCGGGTGGACCAGAGCAGGGAGGCGGGAACATCCCATGACGTGAGGATCGCGCCGGCAGCATCGAGACCGACAGCCGTCGCACCCCGGAACACGACGATGGTCGTGCCATCGCTGATCGCGGCCTCGACGCCGTCGTCGCGCCAGAGCTCCTCGCTCGATTCGGGGTCGATCGCGACGATCTGCTCGTCGGTCGCGAGCACCACGTTTTCGCCAACGGCGAGCAGGGCTCGATAGGAACCGGGGTAGCGCCACGACCCCGTGGCCTCTCCGGAGCTCACCGCGATCATCCGCAGCCATCCGTCGTCACCGACGGTGGCCACCGCAGCACCGAACCCCAGCATCTCGGTCGCAGGCTCGGACTCGATCGACCAGGCGACTTCCCCCGTCGCCGCGTCGAGGGCGGACACCGCACCCGCACGATCGATGACGACGACACGCCCTTCGGCGACGACGGCGGGCAGGTCGACGTCGGCACCGACCGACCTCGTCCAGACGATCTCACCGGTCACCGCGTCGAGCATCGTGACCGTGCCATCGAGGCCGACCGAGACCACCCGGCCGTCCCCCGTGGAGGTGGGTGGTGCGACGACGAGCTCGGGAACGGGATGCTGCCAGAGTCGGCGCCCCTTCGCGTCGTAAGCGACGAGCTCGCGCAGACCCGTGCTCACGACGGTGACATCCCCCACGGTCGAGAACGTCACGATGTCGCCACCGGGGTGCGCGTACCAGGCACGAACGAGCCTGTCACCCAGCGGCTCGAGCGCGACGACATCCGCCGTGTTCGTGTTGGCAGTGATCAGCAGACCGGATGCCGCGGCCCGCGGTGCGTCAGCGAGCCCCAGGTTGAAGGCGTTGGCGCCGAAGAACTCGTCGTCGAGTGTCACGGTCGCGCTTCGTCTCACCCACGAGCCCGGATCGGACCACCGTCTCGGCGTCGAGTTCGTACTGATCCCCGTCGCCTCGGGCAGCGGTGCACTGGCGAGATGCTGCGACTCGACCTCCGCCACGTTCGCGACGACAGCGACCCGGCCCTTGCCCTCGCACCACAGCTCGCTCTGCACGATGAGAACGATGTCGGCACCCGACTCGTCGAACAACTGCGTCTCGCCATCGATCTGGATGCAGCGGGAGACGTCGACATCGTGCGCCAGAGCATTGGCGAGGAGAACGGCATCGTTCGGAGTGACCGCACTCGCCGAGTGCGCGTAGGTGATGAGGCCGAAAGGCATAGCGTCGCCCTCGCCGGTCCAGGAGACACCGGGCGCGACATCCGGGGGCAACTGAACGAGGGGCGGGCTGTAGACCCATCCCACGGTGCCGCCGTAGCCGGCGACGAGAGACACCCCCTCGTCGGTGAGGGTGTAGAGATCGGTGAGCTGGCTCTGATCCTCGCCGTCGAGCACATGTGTGATCTCTCGCCAGAACTGGGTCGTGCGCACATCAGAGCCGAGCGCCGCCAAGACGTGAGAAGTCTGGGCCTCGGGCAGGGCGATGACCTCGGTGTAGCCCGTCGATCGAGCGCTCTCCGTCACGCGGCGAACGTCGGGGCTGCCCCGCTCAACGGTGAGCGACCAGTGCGTATATCCCTCGGCCGGTACGTATCTCGCGGCTGCCCCACCCGCAACCTCGACGACGGGGTTGTCGGCGACGGCGAAGCAGACGGTCACGAGCGACGTCACCACGGCGAGTACCGCCGCGGGAATGACCCGACCCCACGGCCCGTGGGCGGGCTTCTGCGGGGTCGTCTGCATAGCCGTTATCGTAGGGTCTCTTCGGCGATTCGGGCGCTCCAACGCTGCGATCTAAGCTGATGGCATGCGTCTCTTTCTCATCCGTCACGGGCAGACGCCCTCGAACGTACTCGGGGCTCTCGACACCGGCCACCCCGGGCCGGGCCTCACCGACCTCGGATTGGAGCAGGCGACGGCACTCGCCGGTGCCTTCGCCGACCGGCCCCTCGACGCGATCTTCGCGTCCACCCTCGTGCGCACCCACCACACGGCCGAGCCGCTCTCCCGTGCCGCTGGCCTCGAGCTGCAAGTGCTCAAGGGTGTGCACGAGATCGAGGCGGGCTCGTTGGAGATGCGCACCGACCGTCCGTCGATCATGAGGTATGTCGAGACGGCGTACGCATGGAGCAAAGGCGAGTACGATCCCCGGATGCCCGACGGCCCCGACGGCCACGACTTCTTCGGGCGGTTCGACTCCGACGTGAACGCGATCTCCGCAGCGGGGCTCGACAGCGCCGCGCTCGTGAGTCACGGCGCGGCGATTCGCGTCTGGACCGCCCACCGCAGCACGGGCTTCGACGGCAACCTGGCGGTCGACTACGTGCTCGCCAACACCGGCGTCGTGGAGCTCGAGGGTTCGAGCAGCGAGGGCTGGCGACTCGTCTCGTGGGATGGTCTCGTCACAAGGGCTGCGAAGGGGAAACCAGCGGCGACCTAAGCCGGGCATAATCGAGGCATGATCGACCTCCCTCCCGCGAAACCTCGCCCGCTTGCCACGGGCGGCCAGTGGGCGGCATCACTCCTCGCCCTCGGCATTGTCGGGAGCGCCATCGTCGGCCTGCAACTGTGGCGGGACCTCGCGTGGACCGATCACCTCGACGTTCGCGCCCGGTACGACGTGGCTCTCTCCGACGCCTCCAAGTGGTCGACCGCTCTCGAGTCCAACCTGCAAAACGGCGACAACCTGCTGCGCGTCTCCGGTCTCGTCGCCGAGTCGGCGACCGGATATGCGGAGGACAGTGCCATCGAGTCGCTCACGGCATCCGAGTCGGCCTTCTCGAGTGTCGTCACGAGCGCCGAAGCCACGGCGAACTGGGTCGCGCCGCAGCACGAATCCCTCGATGAGCGGGCTCTTCTGTGGGAGGTGCTCGGTGAGAGCTCGGCGCTGCGCGACGCCACGGCGACGCTCGCGGCCGACAGCGAACGACTCCACAAGGCCACGGCGACGCTCATCGGCGAGGGTGACGAGTTCGAGGCCGCGATCGTGACGCTCATCAACACCGTGGGAGCCGTGGGCGAGAGCCAGCTCCCTCGCTACCCCTCGGCGACCAACGAGTCGTACCGCGACCTCAAGACAGCGGTCGACAGCGCGATCTCGCACAGGGCGGTGGATTCCCGCTCTACCTGGATCGTCGAGCGCGTCGTCGAGACGACGGATGCCTTCGCCGCCTCCCACGCGGAGAAAGAGGCCGCGAAGGCGGGCCCGCTCGCCGCGCGACGCACCGAGATCGAGGACTTCGCCCGCTCCATCGCGGGCGGTGTGCGCATCGACTTCACGTGGCAGGACATCGTCATCGGGCACGGACAGGGCCGCTCCGCGGCGGGAACGGCAACGTGGGACACCGCCGACAGCGGCTACTCCTCGGTGACGCTCACCAACAGCATCGCGCGCTACTGGACCGAGTGGGCAGGCTACCGCTCACTCGTCGCCCACGAGATCGGGCACTCCATCACGAGCAAGTGCTACGAGGCCTTCAAAGACGGTCCGTTCGGCAACGACAACGAGCGCTGGGCTACGGCGTGGGCGATCGGCATGGGTTACACCGTCGCGGCGGCGAACGGCTCCGATCTTTACGGAGCCCCGACCGCCGAGCAGATCAACGCCACGATGTCGTGCCGCTAGTGGCGGCGGCAGCGCGCCGCACGTGACTCCGCGCGTGCTCCACTGCCGGCTCCAGCTCGTCGAAGAGGTGCTTCTTGTGTCGCAGCGCGCGCAGCACCCCGACCCGGGCCGCGAGCTGCAGGTGCCGCGGCTGGATCCCTTTGACGAGCACGGTGATGCCGCGACGCTCCAGTGCCGTGATCATCTCGGTGACGACCTGCGCACCCGTCGCGTCGATCAGCTGCAGCTGCGACATCCGGATGATGACGACCTCGATGTCGCGCAGCGACCCGACGCGTTCCAGCATCCGTTCGGCCGCACCGAAGAAGAGCGACCCCTCGAGTCGGAACAGTGCGATGCGCTCGTCACCGGCCTCCACCGCGCCCGGCAGCTCGTCGCGGTGCACACCGCTCGCCCGCGCGAGCTGGCGCAGAGCGAAGAACGCGGCCACGGCGATGCCGATGAGCACCGCGTAGATGAGGTCGACGCTGACCGTCACCAGCGCGGTGATGACGAACACGATCGCGTCGGAGCGGGTCGCGCCGACGACCGTGCGCACGGTTCGCAGGTTCACCATGCGAAACGCCGTCACCATGAGCACACCGGCGAGAGCCGCGAGCGGGATGCGCGAGACCACCGCGGCGCCGACCAGCACGATGAGCAGCAGCAGCACGCCGTGAGTGATCGACGCGACGCGCGTGCGTGCCCCCGCACGCACGTTGACCGCGGTGCGGGCGATCGCACCCGTGGCCGGCATCCCGCCGAAGAATGCCGCCCCGATGGAGGCGAGCCCCTGCCCGACGAGCTCGCGGTCGGCGTCGTAGGCACCGGTGTCGGCCATGGACGCCGCGACTCGCGCCGACAGCAGCGACTCGATCGCGGCGAGGGCGGCGACGGCGATCGCGGGACCGAGCAGCACCGAGAGCATCGGCAGATCGGCCGTCGGCAGCACGGGTGCCGGAAGCCCGGCGGGCAGCTCTCCGATGGTGTCGACCGGCAGATCGAGCAGGTGCACCGCGAGAGCGGCAACGACTATCGCGACCAGGGATCCGGGAAAACGGGGGTGGGCGCGCGGCGCGAGCACCATGATGAGCACGACGACGGCGACGATGGCGAGCGACCAGCCGAGCTTCGGCCAGGTCACCGTCGTGAGCGACTGCACGGCGGCAAGGAGCGCATTCGTGCTCTCCCCCACCGCGGTTCCCGTGGCGGTGGGCACCTGTTGGAAGAAGATGATGATCGCGATGCCGAGGGTGAAGCCCTCGATGACGGGCCACGGGATGTAGCTCACCGTTCGTCCCAGGCGCAGGATGCCCGCCAGCAGCACGATGACGCCCGCCATCAAGCACAGCATCGGCAGCACCGCGGTGCCGTAGAGGGCGATGATCGGTGCGAGCACCACGACCATGGCGCCCGTCGGCCCCGACACCTGCACGTTCGAGCCGCCGAACACCGCGCCGATGACTCCCGCGATGATCGCGGTGATGAGTCCGGCCTCGGCGCCGGCGCCCGAGCTCACCCCGAAGGCGAGGGCCAGCGGCAGGGCGACGATGCCGACGGTGACCCCGGCCACGACATCCACTCGCCAGGTCTTCTCGAGACCCCGATAGTCGGCGAGCGACGGCGAGAGCTTGCGCGCGACCGCGAGCCCTCGCGCGACGATGCCGGGACTCGTACTGTTCGCGCTCACGGTGCCGCGACCGGAATCACAGGAAGCCCTTCGCGCTCGACGAGCTGCTCCTGCGTGGCCTCGAGGATCTCGCCGAGCAGCGACCTCGCGACGCGAAGCAGATCGGCGACCTGCGGATACGCGAGGCGGTAGAACACCTGGCTCGCGCGCCGCTCCGCGAGCACGAGGCGGTTTCGTCGCAGCACCGAGAGATGCTGCGACAGGTGGGATGCTTCGAGATCGGTCGCGCTGAGCAGTTGCGACACCGAGACCTCGGGCGCCGCCGACAGCACTTCGAGGATGCGGATGCGGATCGGATGAGCGAGTCCCTTGAACAGGCCCGCCTTCACCTCGTACAGCGGGCGATTCGGATCGCTGAGCACGCGGCACAACCCTTCGATGAGTTCACGACTTTATGAATTCATCATATCGCAGCTGCGGGGTTCATAGAACGAGGTGCGACCGACATCACTACCGTCGCAGCGACACGCCGGCCGCGTTTACCGCGAAAAACCGGAGCTCACGAACGCAGAATCTTCTCCATGGCCTTGCCCCGGGCCAGCTCATCGACCAGCTTGTCGAGGTAGCGCAGTCGCTGCATGAGGGGTTCCTCGATCTCTTCGACCCGCACCCCGCAGATGACGCCCGTGATCAGCGAGGCGTTCGGATTGAGACGCGCGTCGGCGAAGAAGCCCTCGAACGACGTCTCGTCCGCCAGGTGACGCGCGATGTCGGCGTCGGAGAAGCCGGTCAACCAGGCGATGACCTGATGAAGCTCGGCTTTCGTGCGACCCTTCTTCTCCACCTTCGTGACGTAGTGGGGGTACACCGCGGCGAACGGCATCCGGTAGACCCGCTGCAGAGTCTTCTCGTCTGTCTTCATGCCGCAAAGACTAGTGCACGATGGCCGTGCGCACGGTTGTACCCGGCGGAACTGCGGTGGCGACCCTGCAGTCGTGCAGGAACTTGGTGCGAACTGGCTTCAGCGCTCTTCATAGCTACTGCTTCGATGCTCGACATGACTTATGAGCACACGCAGGATGTCGTCCTCGATCGACGCCAAGCTGCGGTAGTCACCGACTCGATAGCGCCAGAACGGATGGGCGACGAGCGCGCGCCTGTGCGCCCGGGTTCTACCGATCGAGACCCTGTTTCAGAAACCGCTCGATCCTGCATCGAATCGTGCGATCGAACGTCGAGGCCTGTTTGAGCGCCTTCGGCGTGATCTCGAGGCGGAAGGTCACTCACCAAGGCTCCCGAAGTCGATCTCGTCGACCGAGATCGCGTCGCCTCCAGAGTCGCGGAACTTGGCGAGCGCGTCCTTCGCGAGAAAGTTCTCCTCCCAGTCGTCGAGGAAGCCCTTGATCGCCTCGCTGGCATAAGAGGCCTCCGATCGGCCCGTGCGAGCAGCAAGCGCCTCGAGCTGCCGGTCAAATTCCTCCGTCGAGCCTGGCGTTCAGCCGAGGCAACTCACTCGAATAACAATGACAGAGGACGACGTAGACATCGTTCAAACTGACTGTGCTCAGAACATCAGTGTCAAGACTCCGGTCCGTCAGTTCGAGGTACATCGGGGCACTATCTGGGCTAATACAGAGGTAAAATGCTGCGGAGCCGCGGTCCAGTCAGCCATCTGGTGATGCAACCTCCTTGGTCCGTCGAATTCTCATTCGATCAAAGAAATCGGCCAAATGACCGGTCGCATCAAGCGACCGCTCCACCCTCGCTAGCAGGGCTCGCTTGCTCGACGATTCACACTCGTTCGCGAACGCCGTTACCTCCGCTACGAGACGCTCGGCGTTTAGTTCATCGAGCTCCTCTAGGTAGCCAATCTCCTGAGGGGCAGGTGCAACTGCGCCTCCAAGAACCCAGCGCTTGAGACCTTCAACGTAGTACTCCAGCTTCGTTGCCTGCGCTAGCTCAACGGTTCGGTTGAGCCCGTCCGCACAGTTTGCCGCCATGATTAGGACCTGCGCGTCCCACGCTGGATTCGCCGTGGGGTTTTCGATGATCTGCGCGGCGAGCGTGGCCCATGGTTGTCTTGTGATCACAGACTGCAAGTGGTTCGCGTCCATGTTCCGTTGCACCCACTCCTGTTCTTGGAGCTGCATCAGACCGGGTATGGAGTCAACACAAGGATGCCACCGCAGTACTTCGAGCGCCCATGCCAGCGTTTCCATTTGGTTGGCGGACCATAAAGGAGGTTGCTCAACGTATTGCAGGATGACTGCGAGTGCTAGGTGTGGCGACAGAGGCGTAAGGTGGAGCCTCTGCTCTGGTCCTCCAGCATCATCAACCTCCCACAAGTCGTACAAAACGTCCGCAGCTGCGAGTGAGTCACGATTCCTAGCGGCAATCGCAAACCCCTGTCGCCGCAACGCTATGGCGATTAGCATGTCCTCGTCAGACAACGGCATGGTGATTAGATGACGTAGGTCGCTCAGGTCTCGGTCCATGTTGTCGACCTTCCGACCGAGTAATACCGCAGCGAGCAAGTCTGGGTCCGCGGGAACTTCGCGTTGGGAGGACTCGCGCCCGACGATTGCCTGCCATATCCATTGCGCCCGACGAAGGCTGATGCGACTGCGCGGATCAGGTTCTCGGAGTAGCGACGCTAGAGCAGCGATCGCATCGCTCCGCGCTGGCTCCTCTAGCGGACGTAAAAACCAGGTGATTGGCCAATCGTGGGTCGAGCACAGTTCAGTGATGATGCGTTGGCGCAGCGGTTGACTTGCCCGACCCAATCTGATCCACCTTGCGGCGGTGGCCAACTCCCCCTCGGGCGTTCCACACCCGGCCTCTGCAGCCTCAATGAGTAGGTCATCGCTTCCCGGCGGGTTTGCCTGATACAGACGGACCCACACCTGCTCGTCTCTTGGGCGCTTACCGCTCCGAATATAGTCGCGCAGTTCAGGGAGAGTCGTCCGTGGGTCAACATACGCTGCCCGATACCATTCCTCGGCAGCAATGAGGACGAGGGCCGTGCGACGCCGATCCTCAGCAGAGGAACTATGCACACCTACGTCGGTCAAAATTCCCGCCAAGTGCCCCAGTGGTGAATCTCCAGCCTGCACTTGCTCCTCAAAGTAGCGAAGCACGGCTTTTATTCCTGTTCCCTCACCAAGCAACATGAACGCTTGAACAAGCGAACCGCGCCAGGCAGCTGAGAAGGATGTGCGAAAGACAAGGTCACGCCAACGGGCATCATCCGTCTCTACAAGCTTCACGATCCGTTGCGCCACGAAGTTCTCGTGCAGCGCTCGATGCAGCCATCTCGCACGCTGTTGAGTACCCCCGAGCGGCTCAACCGGACCGTGCGGGATCAGCAAGCCAGTCGCGTAGGCATCATATGCCGCTTGGTCTCGCGCAACGCGATCGATCACGTCAAGTTCAGCGATGTCAAGCCACACCGAGTCGTCTCGTGTCCCGTAACCGGCCATCGCCCACGCAACGCTCTCTGCAGCCTTCTTGAGTTGGCCAATCTGGGAGGCGCTAATCCGCTGGACTGCAGGGTCCCTCCAGGGAGCTCGCAAGAAGTGGTCGATGAAGCGCGAGAAGATCGCGCCCGTCGTGATCGGAATGTCGCCGTAGTGTGCGAGCCTGCAGACAAACCCAAGCGTCAGAGGACTGTCGAGGACTTCGTCGAGAGATCCTCCGACTGTTACCGCGGCAAACCTATTCCGCGCAATGTCATCGCCGGTGCTCGCAAACCACATCTCAGAAAAGTTGTCCCGTGCCTCGTCGTCAAGCGGCCAGATCGCGAGATGTCGAGACACACCCTTCCACGGGACCGTATAACCAGCAACTCGTGAGGTGACAAGGACTGGATGACCGGCCTCGGAAAGCCCCGCTGCCGCACGTCTTGCGACGGCGTAGTCGCTCGCGGTCGCAAGCTCATCAAGACCATCCAGCACAATCAGCGGGTGCCGATCCGATACCCAGTCACCGAGTATCCGCCTGCTGGCCACCGTATCAATTCGGGTTCCCGCAGCCTGCGCTGCGGCAATCAGGGCCGCCACTCCGGGTTCATCCGGCATGTTCGAGCAAACTCGGCTGAAGTCCTCCAGGCGACAATACAGAGCAGTTCGCCCCTTCCGTATCTCCGATGCAACGAGCGCCTTGGCAATAGTTGACTTCCCCGACCCTGGGTTCCCGAGTAGAACCGTGAGCTCGCTCGGGCGCATCGCGTCTAGCGCAAGCGTTAGTCGCTCACCGTAAAGCTGACCTTCCCAGTACAGACCGCGCCCTTCGAAGCGCTTGAAATCACGGTCGTCCAATTCTGCGACATGAAGCGAAGCCGCCAAGACGACGTTGTCAAACACTTCCGGGTAGTAGTCCGGCGCACGGTTGAGTTCTTCAAGCTCCTTTCTAAGCAACCGACCCAGAGACTCCGAGGCGAGACCATCAGTCTGGGTGGACTCTCCTCGCTCTAGATTGTCCATGCGCGCCAACACGTCGCGCACAGTCTCGAGTACAGCCCCAACCGCCGCCACCACAGCTACTTGGCTTGCTCTCTGGTCGGATCTATACCACTGCGAAACCACAGTTGCCATGCTCCGCGAGACCAGCTGAAAGTACGAACGCACGTCGTAGGCCGCTCGTTCAAGCTCTTCACGATCGCTCGCTTCCATCCCCGCACCGAAGACCAAGGCTGCCAAGGACTCCGACCCGACAAGGCTCTCACGGGCGATCGTGGCATCAGCGAAAGAAGCCAGCCGACAGTATGACGAGACGAGAACGCGCTCCACCCACTCCCGATCTGCGTCCGACAATGACCTGAACTCGTTGACCCGCTGGGGACCGGTGGCTTCAAGCGCTCTGCGGGCCAGACCTTCAACGGTAGTTCGCCCTAGACCCGTTAGATCACCGATCGCATCTGCCAGCGTCTCACCCCCGGCGAGACGCAGGACGGTTTTGAGAATGCCCAGCCCTACGCTGCTCGCTGGTTCATCTCCGGGAAGTCGTGTACGCACACAAGTCAGGATATGGTGTCGAACACAGCCGCCTTTGTCTCATCGCATGGGCGGCGGAACCTCCGCAAGTAGCGCCGACAGTGGCCTCACTTCACCGCGAGCGCCGCTCGAGGCCGGGTGGCGCAATCACTGAAATAGCTCGCACGCTTCTGCGGCGGAAGCAGGTAGACGATCAAATGACATGGTTACCACGGCAGTGGGACAGACCTGCTGGCGCAACATCACGAAAGCTCCAGGACGATAGTCCCAAAATTATAGGTGTCTAGCGACACATGAGACACATGTCCCGACTCATCACAGGGTGACCTGTTCGCGTATCTCATTCTGCCCCGTGGCCACTGGCCTCCCCGAGGCGGCCTCGCTCCAGAATCCCATGCGGAACTGCAGAATATCCCATGGAGTTAAGCCGCGACCTTGCGTGAGATCCTTGTTCCGGTTCAGACCGTGCCTACGAAGCATGGCTGAGCAGCGGAATCGCTAAGTCGGCTTCACAGCTCGCAACCCGTGCTGTACGCACTCGGAAGCATGCCAAGTATGCGAAGTATGCAAGAATCTGCGTATGAATGCAGATAGCGAGTATCAACTCGGACCTGAGAGCGAATACGTGGAGTTGGCGGTGGAGGTGTTCTCGATGCTGGCCGACGCCACTCGCGTGCGGATCATCTTGGCGTTACGCGACGGTGAGTTGCCCGTCAACACGCTGGCAGAAATGGTGGAGAAATCTCCCGCAGCGGTGTCTCAGCACCTCGCCAAGCTGCGCCTCGCACGGATCGTGTTCACCCGTCACGAGGGAAACCGTGTGTTCTACCGGCTCGCCAATGAGCACGTGCGGCAATTGGTGGCTGACGCCATCTTCCAGGCGGAGCACTCACTCGAGCAGAACCCTCCGCACCACCGTGATGCCCTCCGCACCATTGCTGCGGTACGGAGTATCGAGCGTGCTTGAGGTTCTGAGAAACACCTCGTACGCCAAACTGTTCAGTGCGCAGGTTGTCGCGTTGCTAGGCACCGGCCTCCTGACGATCGCGCTCGGGCTGCTCGCGTTCGACATCGCGGGCGGTGACGCCGGCATCGTGCTGGGCACCGCGTTGACGATCAAGATGCTCGCCTACGTCGGTGTTGCGCCTGTGGTGGCCGCGCTCACCGGGCATCTGCCGCGAAAACTGGTGCTCATCAGTGCCGACGTTCTGCGGGCCGCCGTCGCGGTCAGTTTGCCGTTCGTGACCGAGGCGTGGCAGATCTACGTACTCATCTTCGTGTTGCAGTCCGCGTCCGCGACGTTCACCCCGGCTTTCCAGGCTGTCATCCCAGAGATCCTGCCCGACGAAGCCCAGTACACGCGGGCCCTCTTGCTGTCGCGTCTCGCCTACGATCTGGAGGCGCTTCTCAGCCCGATGCTCGCCGCGGCGTTGCTCACCGTGATTAGCTACAACAACCTGTTCGTCGGCACCTTCCTCGGCTTCCTCGGCTCCGCGTTACTGGTCGTCGCCACCCGATTCCCGCTGCTGCCGCCACTCGAACCCGCCCGATTCGTCGACCGCCTCACCCGCGGCGCGCGCGTATTCTGGCGCACCCCTGAGCTTCGCAGCCTGCTCGCAATGAACCTCGTCGTGGCGACCGCAACAGCGATGGTGATCGTCAACACCGTCGTGCTCGTTCAAGCGGAGCTCGGTCGCCCGCAAGTGGACGTCGCGCTGCTATTCGCGGCGTACGGCACCGGATCGATGCTCGTCGCGCTCGCCCTGCCAAGGCTGCTCGACCGTGTCCGAGACCTGCGGGTAATGCTCACCGGAGCTATCGCGCTCCCCCTGGGTCTTCTCGCCTCCGCGCTGGTCATCGCCCTGCCCACGACCGGGGCGACCTGGGTGATGCTCGCCGTGGTCTGGTTCTACCTGGGCGCGGTCACCTCACTCATCCTCACACCCTCCGCCCGCCTTCTGAGGCGAGCCTCCGAACCCCGCAACCGGACCGCGGTATTCGCCGCACAGTTCTCGCTCTCACACGCGTGTTTCATACTCACCTACCCGGCCGCTGGCATCCTCGGCGCCATGCTGGGCCTGCCCGCGGTCGCCATCATCCTCGCCCTCGTTGGTGTCGGCGCGGCTATCGCCGCGCTCCTTGCCGCACGAGCAAGAACCACCGTGAGCCTCGAACCGAGCGAAGGAAGAGAAGTACGTGGTTGAGTTGTTCTCCGACGTTGCACTCGACCGTACGTGAATAGGTTTCTCAGGATGATGAATTTGAGCATTCCCAGCCCACCGCCGGAGTGGGCCTCCTTTAGTCTCGGACCGCTGACGATCCACGTCTATGCGCTGTGCATTCTTGCCGGTATTGCTGCGGCGACAATCATCACGGATCGTCGCCTCCGTAACCGTGGTGTGGCGCCATGGACCGTCATCGATGTGGCGATCTGGGCGGTGCCCTTCGGGATCGTCGGCGCGCGTATCTACCACGTCTTCACACACGTCGGCGATTACTTCTACCCGGGTGCCGACCTGTGGGACATCGTCGCGATCTGGGATGGCGGAAATGCTCTCTACGGTTCCCTCATCGGCGGCTCCGTGGGCGCCTACATCGGATGTCGCCGGACGGGGCTTCGCCTCTTGACCTTCGCTGATGCGCTAGCGCCCGGCTTGCTGGTCGCTCAAGCGATCGGTCGCGTCGGAAACTACTTCAACCAGGAGCTCTTCGGACTCCCGACCACGTTGCCGTGGGGCTTGGAAATCCTCCCTACGGCGGCCATGTTTCCCGAGGGTTTACCCGCCGGCACGCTCTTCCACCCGCTATTCCTGTACGAGATCCTCTGGAACCTCGCCGGTGTCGGCGTCATACTCCTCATCGAACGTCTCGCAAAACTCGGTTGGGGTCGAACCCTCGCGATCTACCTCATCTGGTATGGGCTCGGCCGCAGCTGGCTGGAAGCGATCCGCATCGACCCCACGAGCGACGCGCCCCTTGGCATCCCCGCAAACATTTGGGCCTCGTTTGCCGTGATACTGCTTGGCACCGCGATCCTTGTCGTGCAAGGTGCCCGTCACCCCACACCCGAACCATCTCCGTACCGCGACGACGCCCCATCGCTAGATCGCCTCGACGGCGAACGCGCCGACGACACCACTTCTGCCTGACCCTCCTGAGATGCTCCGCCACATCCACCTCAGCCTGCTGGGTCTCGTTGCCGCAGGAGGGGCGCTCGGCGTTTTTGCGCGTGCTGCGCTAACCGGCGCTGAGACAACAACCGGCACGGTGCCATGGTTAACCCTTCTCATCAACGCCTGCGGCACGCTACTGCTGGGAGTTCTCGTCGGATGGCTCGGCCAGCGCAGAGCGCGGCTACAGGCATTCCTGGGCACCGGAGTTCTCGGCGGATTCACCACCTACAGTGCCCTTGCCGTGCAGACCGCCACCTGGTTAGCAATGGCGCCCTGGACCGCTGCTGCTCTCGCCGTTGGCTCGCTCGTCGCAGGCATCCTGAGCGCCATGGTCGGCCTGATCATCGGAAGCCACATCGCCGAAACCCATTCCCACCGAGAAGGTGCGGAGAACGCGCAGTGAACGATAGCCTCCTTCTCGCGACCGCCGCCGCTGGCGGCATCGGCGCGGCGTTGCGGTACACGATCGACCGGATACTGCCACCGGCCCGTCATAGGGGTTTCCCCGTCGGAATCCTTATCGTGAACATCACAGGCTCACTGGCCCTGGGAGTGCTCAGTGGCCTCGGCTCCCTGCTGTCGTCTGAACTCGCCGCAGTTGTCGGCGTGGGACTACTCGGCGGCTACACCACCTTCAGCGCGGTGCATGTCGAGACAGTTCTGCTAGCGAAACGGAGACACTGGCGGCAGGCGCTAGTCAACCTGTTCGGCACGGTGATCCTGACGGTGGCGGCCGCGGCTGTGGGAATGGTGATCGGGCTCTGGGCCGCCGACGTCATCACCTAACTGAATAGTTAAACCCAGCTAGCCGGATCAATCCCGTTCCGAAGCGGTCACGCTAGTTGCAGCGTCGTGATGCAGGTCGCACCGTCGTCCGTGGTCGCGAAACTTGCCGAACCCCTGAACCCGTCGAAGCCGATCTCTATCGTGCCGCTGACGTCGCGGGGCAACCACACTCCCACGAACCCGTTGTCGAAAGTGGTCACCGTTTCGTCGACTAGAACGTTGCCGGCACTGTCAGTGATGCGCAAGTCGACTTCTTGCTGCGACAGCTCCCCCACGCACGTGGTGAGGCTGTGGTAGTAGCAGTCATGAGTCTGCGACACGTACGGGGCGATCGAGACGTAGAAGCGGTCCTCAGGTATCTCGAGTGTGACTTCTTCTTGACCGTCGGTGATGAGCAGCGAATCGGACCGCACGGACGCCATCAAATTGGTGGCCCGCTCAGCCACAGCGACACGGTCGAGCTGGTCGATGATCTCAACGGCCTGCAGGCCATCGAGGTTGTGGGCCTCAAGCAGAGCGGATGCCTCTTGCTCGGGAGCCTGGTCGCCGGGGGTGCAGCCGGCTAACACGAGGGCGGCGCCTAGTGCGATGGCCACGGCCATTTTCTTCATGAGCTGGATGTTCCTTTCAGAGTGTTCTTTCATGGATCACACCGTCGACCTTCGGCGGGATGAAGAGTTCAGGACGGCGCCCGCGTGAAGTCATCCATCACGCCGAGGCTTGCGTCGGTGAGCCGAATCGAGTCGGCGGCGGTGGACGTTCCCATCAACGCTCGGACTGCGTCAATCGTCTCCGGGATGACGATGGCCTGGTTGTCGACGCTGTAGGTGTAGAAGAGCTCGTGGCCCCGCACGGTGAGGATGTCTTCCCACAGCGCCACCTCGTACATGTCCCCTCTTGGCCGTCCTAGATCTCGCATGAGCTCGATGACGCTGTTTGAGGCAACGACGCCTTCGGCGTGGCGAACGAAGGCAATACGGGGCATCGCACGGAACGCATCCAGGATCTCTGACTCGTCAGTAGGTCGCGTCAGTTCGACCGTCCAGAAGTGCGCGTGGTTCTGCGTGTGCGAGCCTTTCGCGGCCATGGTCACGACGTCGAGGTCAGGGATGACCGTCTGGGCATCCGGTCCCTGATGGCTCGGGATTCTGGCCTCCGGCACAACCGTGTTCATAATCCCCGAGTGATCGGATTCCCAAGGATCGGTAGCGCGTCGAAACAACACCCCGCGCGCCTTGCCCAGCAGGCCGACATTCTTCAGGGCTGCGAGCGTTCGAACAGTCGCCGTCGTATTGCATGAGACAACGCGAGTGGAGTCCAACCCCTTCAGCGAGTCGTAGTTGACGTTCGCCACGAAAGAGTGACCCGTGACATCGTGGCTTTCGCCGCCCTGAAGAACGACGCGAACTCCATGTTCGCGGTAATGTTCGAAGTTCGCTGCGCCAATACCCTTCGGAGTACAGTCGAGCACCACATCGACATTGTCGAGTAGGTCATGCAAGTGACCACTCACGGTCAGGCCGCTATCGCTCATTGCTCGCTCGGCCTCACCGTTGACGGCGTAGACGGGAATCCCTAGAGTGTCGGCCACCTTGATGCGGTAATCCGAAACGACATCACTCACACCGACGAGTTCCATATCTGACTGCAAGCGCACCGCATCCGCGACACGCTTGCCGATAACGCCGTACCCATTGACGGCCACCCGAATCTTGTTCACCGTGTCTCCTTTGTTTACTGCATCGAATGCCGCGTCAGTGCGAGCCTGCGGCAACCAGCTCGCGCCGCTCGCTCGCGCCCCGATTCAGGATGTTGCGCGCGCTGACCTCCGGCCGGAGGTCGAGGCGGCGCAGTAGTTGCGCATTGAGGGCGACCACAATCGTCGATAGCGACATCAGCACGGCGCCGACCGACATGGGAAGAATAAACCCGACGGGAGCAAGCACGCCCGCGGCGAGAGGAACCGCAATGAGGTTGTACCCGGTGGCCCACGCGAGGTTCTGTTTCATCTTGCGGTAACTCGCAAACGAAAGCTCCACGATCGACAGCACAGACCGCGGATCGCTCGAGGCAAGAATGACCCCCGCCGATGCGATGGCCACGTCAGTACCTGCTCCGATCGCGATGCCGACGTCTGCCTGGGCGAGCGCGGGAGCGTCGTTGACGCCATCGCCGACCATGGCAACCTTGCGGCCCTGACCCTGAAGCTCAGCGACCTTCGCAGCCTTGTGCTCTGGCCGAACTCCGGCCAGCACAAGGTCGATTCCTAGATCAGCAGCGACCTTATTCGCGACGGCTTCCGCATCGCCCGTGATCATGACCACTTCAATGCCCAGATTGTGCAACGCATCCACGGCCTCACGCGATTCCGGGCGGATCTCATCGGCGAGCTTCAGAGCACCAATGACCTTCTCGTCGGCCAGCACGTGCAGAATGATGGCCCCTTCGGTCGCCCAATCGTTGGTGGCTGACATGGCTGTTTGCTCATGACGGTCGAGAAGGTGGGGTCCGCCGACGCTGATGCGCTGTGTGCCCACCGTGGCGACGACGCCCTCCGCGGGTGCG
This sequence comes from Cryobacterium sp., assembly GCA_019638935.1. GTDB lineage: Bacteria > Actinomycetota > Actinomycetes > Actinomycetales > Microbacteriaceae > Terrimesophilobacter. Next base: position 29,942 of record JAHBSW010000011.1, on the reverse strand, counting down.
GAGCGGAAGTCGATTGCACGGGCAACCGCGAGTTCGCGCTGCTGGGCAGCGTTCACGATCGCCTTCGCAAGTGGATGTTCACTATCGCTCTCGGCTGCCGCAGCGAGCGCGAGAACCTCGTCTTCGGTGTGACCGCCGGTGGTGAGAATCTCCGAGACGACGGGCTCGCCCTTCGTGAGTGTTCCGGTCTTGTCGAACAGAACCGATGTCACGGTGCGCATGCTCTCCAAGGCCAGGCGGTCCTTGATCAGCACTCCACCCTTCGCAGCACGCTCTGTGGCGATGGAGACGACCAACGGAATAGCGAGTCCGAGCGCGTGCGGGCAGGCAATGACGAGCACTGTGATCGTGCGCACGACGGCCGCATCCGGATTCCCCAGCAGTGCCCACACGACTGCCGTGATGATTCCTGCGCCAAGAGCAAACCAGAACAGCCAGCCAGCGGCGCGGTCAGCAATGCGCTGGGCTCGCGATGTCGAGTTCTGAGCGTCGGCGACGAGCCGCTGAATCCCGGCTAAGGCGGTGTCGTCTCCGACCGCGGTCACGCGAACCCTGATTGCAGTATCGGTGGACACCGTGCCCGCCACAACCTTCTCACCCGGGCCGCGAGTAACCGGACGCGACTCTCCGGTCACCATGGCCTCGTCGATGTCGGCGGTGCCACTGACGATTTCGCCGTCGGCAGGAACGCGCCCACCTGGACGAACCATGACGACATCACCGACTCGCAGCTCTGACGGCGAAACAATGACGACGTTGTCACCCTCGATGCGTTCTGCCTCGTCCGGAAGAAGCGCCGCGAGCGATTCCAGTGCAGACGAGGTCTGGGCGAGTGAGCGCATCTCGATCCAGTGGCCGAGAAGCATGATGACGATGAGGAGCGCGACTTCCCACCAGAAGTCAAGCGTGTGCGACAGAATACCGAGGCTGGCGCCCCACGAGGCGATGAAACCGACGGTGATGGCCAAGCCGATGAGCATCATCATTCCGGGCTTGCGCGCCTTGAACTCGTCGACCGCGCCAGTCAGGAACGGCTTACCGCCCCAGATATAGACGATCGTGCCGAGCAGCGGCGAGATCCACTGCACGCCCGGGAAGTCTGGAAGGTCGTAGCCGATGAGGTCTGCAAACATCGGGCTGAATCCCACAAGGGGTACGGCCAGCACAAGCATGATCCAAAAAAGCCTGCGGAACTGCGCCACGTGGTCGGCGCCGTGACCTGCGTGCGAGCCACCGTGACCCGAGTGGTCACCATGACCCGCATGGTCGGTATGGCCCCCATGGTCTGAGGAGTGCGACGCGTCGTGATCGCCTGCGCTCATCGCCTCGTGGTCCACACCCCCGTGCCGATCTGAAGCATGGTGCTCAGCTCCAGCGTGCTCCCGATGCGCGGCGTGCGCTCCATGCTCTGCATGCTCCACGGAATGCTTCACTTCTTCAGCTCCGTGGGTGCCGTGTGGTCGGTGATGGTCGTGATCATCTGTCGATGCGCTCATGATTGCACCTTATACCCTATAGGGGTATCCAGGCAACGGTTATGCCGCGATCGACGAGAAATGGATTGCCCGCGTGCGTCGAGCTTCACTTGACCGACCACACGATCGTCGACCCGCTGGCATCCACTCGAACGATTCCACGGTCGTCTGCCAGGAGTACTGCGCCATCGGCAGTGGTTGTCAGCCCTCGAACCACTCCTTGAGCGGAGCCGATGACGTTCCATGTCGAGCCCGCGTTCAACGACCAGATAGTGGAATCGGTGTCGATGCCGAGGAGGCTCCCGTCGGGCTGCGCGGCGAGCGTGTAGAGGAGTGGTGCGCCTTCGAGGGTTTCGAATGTGCGAGCCTCATCGGCGCTGACCAGAACCCCTTGTTCGGTCGCAGCATAAACGCGTTCCGCAGTCACGGCAATGTCGGCCGCGAACACCTCGGCGCGGTTGTCCCACGTGTTGCCACCGTCAACGCTGACACGCACCGCGGGTGACGACGACCCGATGCCGAACAAGGCGCCTGACGGGTTCACCTCGAGGATGTGAAAGTCCTCGATGCCCGTGAAGGTCACAGGCGCCCAAGTTTGGCCCTGGTCATCACTCCGTACTATTCCAAGGTGTGGGGAGCCCAATTCACCCGGCGTTTCCGGGCCGGGGTGACCCGATGCGAACCACGCCTCGTCAGAGATCGCGAACCCCATCGCATCGAAGCCATTTCCGCCAATGGGTCCCAACACGTCGCCGTTCTCAGCGACAGAATAGATCCCGGTGTGCGTCGCGACGAAGATTTCGGTGGAACCTGACTCAGCGGCCAGACCGTGCACGTGAACGAACGGGTTAGACGCCGCGTGTGGCGTTTCCGTAGTTTCGGCGCAGCCCGTGAGGAGCAGAATTCCGGTGATCGCTGCGCCGGCCAAGAACTTTCCGCGGGCACTACTTAGCTGTGAACCAAACGTGTACATTTTTTCCTTTCATGTGCCGGGAGCCATGCCCCGACGCGGGCGCGAAGGGGCAGAGCCCGAAGGCCATACCCCACGCGTCAAATGGTGGTGAGTAGCTCCTGCATGACGGCAATCTCGTCCGCTTGCGCCGCAACTATCCGTTCGGCAAGCGCGATGACATCCGCGTTCTGGCCGTTGTTGATCACGCCCTGTGCCATATCGATGGCACCCTCGTGATGGGTAATCATCTGCTCGAGAAACAACCGCTCGAGCTCAGGTGAATTCGCCGAGTTGAGGGATTCCATGTCGTCTTCCGACATCATTCCGCCGCCGTGGTTCATGCCGCCGCTCATCATGTCGGGCATGCCCCAGCCCTCAAGCCAGCCCCGCATGAGTTCAATCTCTGGCGCTTGGGCATCTTTGATCTGTCGTGCTAGATCGAGGACGCGTGTGTCGACGCCATCCTTTTCGATAACGATGTCGGACATCTCAATGGCTTGTTCGTGATGCGGAATCATCATCATCACGAACATCGTGTCGACCGCGTTAGCATCGACCGGTTCGCTGGTTGACGAACCGCCACCGGGGGGTGAACCCGGTCGGGGCGCTCCCGCCGGAGTGGAACAGCCAGCCAGAACGAGTATTACGGTGACTGCCGCGGTGGCGATCAGAAAAGTGCGCGTGCGCATAGTAGTAGACCTTTCAGTGTGTCGAAGAAAATGGTGATTCGCAGTCGCGAATGAGACATCCGCGGGTCGCCAGAGGCGACAAGAATCACGTTCGACTAATGGAAAGGGCTACGAGCGATGGTGCGCGCGGCAATGACAGAATCACAAAGCGCACGAACTTGCTGACACGTCTCGCGAAGGAATGGGCGGCAATTCGTGAAAGCGCATTGGGCAGAAGAATCAGAAGCGTGACCAGAAGTGCGAGTACGCAGGCCTGCATGAGCGGTGAGTGCATCGGCTGGGTGTCGTGCGGCACACAATTACATGCATCCGCTGTCGCAACACTGATGCCTTCGACATCCGGAGACGAAACCGCCGCATGAGCATCCGCCACGACGCTATGGCTCGAGTCGTGAGCGTGCTGTGTCGTGTTCATGCTGTGCATCGCCAAGAGGCCGACGATCACGGCAACCGTGATGGAGAGGGCCGCAACGAGTCGAATGAACGACTCGGAGGCGGCCATGTCCAACCGGATCCCACGCATCAGCGCGACCTCGCTCCGAGGGGGTCACTAACCCCGGATTCTCGATTCTGCCTTGCGCGGCGCGATTTTTCCAGCAGTAACAGGAGGCCGAGCACATCATCCTTGACTTGAGCGCGACCGACAACGCTCCAGTGCGATCGGAGGTGCTGCTGCAGGTAGGCAGCCACATGATCAAGCGGCACCACGTGCCGGCGCTTCGACCACGAATTGCGGCCGGGATTTCCGAATTCGACGGTGCGGATGACGTGGCCTGCGGGAGCAATTGCGCGACCCCTTCGCAATAGTTCGTCAACCAACTCGGCCGCATCATCGACGGAACAGCACCCAAAACGTGTGAAAGCGGCCATGAGCACTTCGGGGTTTTTCATCGCACGGTTGAGCTTCGGAGCGCCCTCTTTCACCTCCCCGACGATCATGTCTGCAGTGCCAGGAGTCACTCCTAGCGCGGGGTCTGGATCCGCGCGGTCGTCACCGGGTTCTGTGGCCAGGCGAATCGCGAGGATGTCAAGGTCAGTCACGGTGCGCACGCGTTGGGACGACACTTCGAGCACCGGGTACTCCGCGACCGTGAAGTACCCGTTGACTCGAAGGTAGGCCTGGACCAGTGCGACCGAGTTGTCCATGTACTACCTCAGCACCGCGCTGGGTGTGGTGACATCCTGCGTGATGACCGCCGGCAGGGCCCTAAATCGCTTCAGCCGCAGGCTGTTGCTGACGACGAACACCGACGAGAATGCCATCGCGGCAGCAGCCAGCACCGGGTTGAGCAGTGCGAGCATCGCCACCGGGATCGCTGCCGTGTTGTAGGCGAAGGCCCAAAACAGGTTTCCCTTGATGGTGCCCAGAGTGCGCCGGGCCAGGCGGATGGCATCCGGCACAAGAATCAGATCACCACTGACGATTGTCAGATCGCTGGCGGTGATCGCGGCGTCGGTTCCCGTGCCCATGGCAATGCCCAGGTCTGCGGCGGCGAGCGCCGCGGAATCGTTGACCCCATCGCCGACCATGGCGACTACCTTGCCTTGTGCCTGCAAGTCGCGGATGACGTCGAGCTTGCCGGCCGGGGTGACGCCAGCGCGCACGTCACCGATGCCCACCGCAGCTGCCACGGACTGAGCGGCGCCCTCATTGTCACCGGTCAGCAGCACCGGGTTGAGCCCTAGTCGCTTCAGCCGGTTCACCGCCTCCGCGCTCGTCGGCTTCACCGTGTCGGCGACGCTGATCGCGCCGCGAACCTGCCCATCCGAGGCGACAGCGATGACCGTTGACCCTCGCGATTCGTCCTCGTGAACAAATTGTGCGAGTTCGTCAGGCACGTGCAGCGACCAATGCTCGCGCAACCACGCGAGCCGACCCGCAACCACTAGGCTGCCGTCGACGATCGCTTGAACCCCGAGACCCGCGTGGGCGGTGAACGCTTCAGCCGGTTGCGGGGAGTCGACGGCGGCCACGATGGCGCGGGCGATGGGATGCTCGGACCCGTGCTCCACGGCAGCGGCGAGGCGAAGCAGTTCAGCCTCGGTGGTGCCGTCAACAGAGTGAACCCCGCTGACCGTCATCGCTCCGCTCGTCACCGTGCCCGTCTTGTCGAGAACAATGGTGTCGATCTTGCGGGTTTGCTCCAGCACCTGCGGGCCGCGAATCAGGATTCCCAACTGCGAGCCGCGCCCCGTACCGACAAGAAGCGCAGTCGGGGTCGCGAGCCCCAACGCGCAGGGGCAGGCGATGATCAGGGTGGTGACGGCCGCGGTAAAAGCGACCTCGATCGGCGCACCGCTGATGGCCCACACCGCGAACGCAAGCACGGCCAAGAGGATGACAACCGGAACGAAAACGGCTGAAACGCGGTCGGCCAGTCGCTGCACGGGCGCCTTACCGCTTTGCGCCTCTTCAACGAGTTGGCCCAGGCGCGAGAGTTCTGTGTCACTGCCCGTGCGGGTAATCTCGACGACCAGGCGCCCCCCGGCATTGATGGTCGCACCGACCACCCGGCTTCCGGGTCCGACCTCGACCGGCACCGATTCGCCTGTCAGCATGCTCTCGTCCACCGCGGAAGCGCCCTCGACGACAACACCGTCCGACGGGATCTTCTCCCCAGGACGTACGACAACAGAGTCACCGACGACGAGCTGTTCGACGGGGATGCGCACTTCGGCACCGTCACGAAGCACTGCGGCGTCTTTGGCTCCCAGCTCGAGCAGTGCTCGGAGGGCTGCGCCAGACTGTCGCTTTGCACGAACTTCCATGTAACGGCCGGCGAGTATGAACACCGTGACGAGCGCAGCGACCTCGAGGTAGAGCTCGTGCGCGCCCGCCTCGGGAGTTCCGAACAGTGTCATGGACATGCGCATGCCCGGCATGCCTGCTTCGCCGAAGAACAAGGCGTACAGTGACCAGCCGAATGCGGCAAGCACGCCGATGCTGATGAGGGTGTCCATGGTCGTCGAACCGTGACGCGCGTTGATTGCGGCAGCGCGGTGGAATGGCCATGCTCCCCACACCGCTACGGGTGCCGCGAGGGTGAGCACGAGCCATTGCCAGTTGGTGAACTGGAGGGCGGGAATCATCGACAGCACCGCGATGGGCAGGCTCAGTGCCGCCGTGATCACGAGCCGGTTTCGTAAATTCGTCAGCTCGGCGTCGGGCTCAGCTACCGCATCGTTGCTCCGAGTTGCCGCGGGCGGTGCGGGTAGCGCTGCGCTGAAGCCCGCGGCTTCGACTGCTGCGATCAACTCTTGGGGAGCGATGTTTTCTGAGCGCACGCGCGCCTTCTCTGTGGCGAAGTTGACCGTCGCCTCAACACCCGGCAGCTTGTTCAGCTTTCGCTCAATGCGGTTGGCACAGGATGCGCAGGTCATCCCGGAGATGTCGAGCTGAACATCCTGAAGACTCATGAGGATGCGGCGAGCGCGTACCCAGCCTCCTCGATTGCTCGCCGAACCTGATCCGTGTCCAACTGAGAGGCACTCGCGACCGTCACGCGTGAGGTGCCCCCTGCATCGAGATCGACGCGAACGTTCGACACTCCCTCGATCTCGTTCAGTTCTTCAGTGACGCTACTGACGCAGTGGGAGCAGGTCATGCCGTCGACGAAGAAGTCTGCCTCGACCGTCTCTGTCGCCGACACGAGGCTGGTTTCTGCTTGCACAGAGGCGTTACCGGGTGCGCAGCAGCTGCAGCCGGGGTTTGCGTCAGCGAGACCGAGGTCGCGGATATCGGGATTAGTCATTGTCTTTTCCTTTTGTAGTTTCTCAGCGGAGCTCATGAACGCACGAGCCGCGCAATAGCAGCGCTCGCTTCGCGGATTTTCTCGTCGGCCACCGACCCACCCTGCGCGGTTGCCTCAGCAACACAGTGACTGAGGTGATCGTCGAGGAGAGACAGAGCTACCGACTCCAGCGCCTTCGTCGCCGCGGAAACCTGGGTCAGCACATCGATGCAGTAGGTGTCTTCGTCGATCATGCGCGCGATGCCCCGCACCTGACCCTCGATGCGGCGCAGGCGTACGCCCAGCGCGTCCTTGTTGTCCACGTAACCGTTCATGAGTTGAAGCCCTTCATCGACTCCACAATACACCCCCTAGGGGTATTAAGTATGGCGCCAGCGAACGCGACTAAAGCACTCCCGCAGGTATTATCCGCGCGAGGCCCAGCTCCAATCCACGACCTCGGGGATGTCGACCCCGTGTGCGCGCGTGTAGTCTCGCGCCCGCTTGCGCGCCGTCACGAGTTCTTGGCGGAGCTCGGCGTGCGTCTCTGCAAGCCCGGCGTAGTCAATCGCGTCGATGGCCAACCGATACCGATCAAGGTCATTCAGCATCACCATGTCGAACGGTGTTGTAGTGGTGCCCTTCTCCGTGTAGCCGTGCACGTGCAGATTCTGGTGACCAGCCCGCTTGTAGGTGAGCCGGTGGATGAGCCACGGGTACCCGTGATAGGCGAAAACAACAGGCTTGTCGCGCGTGAAGATCGCGTCAAAGCGCTCATCCGAAAGCCCGTGCGGGTGGTGCTCTTCGGACTGCAGCCGTGTGAGGTCGACGACGTTCACCACGCGAACCGACAACTCGGGGATGCGGTCGCGAAGGATCGACGCGGCAGCCAAGGTCTCTAGCGTGGGTACGTCACCGGCGGCAGCCAGTACCACGTCGGGCGCCATGCCTTCATCCTCGGTTCCAGCCCACGGCAAGATACCCAAACCCTGCGTGCAGTGCTCAACCGCCTCCTCCATCGTGAGCCATTGCGGCGCGGGTTGTTTTCCGGCGACGACGACGTTGACGTATCCGACAGAGTTCAGGCAGTGGTCGTAGGTAGACAGCAGCGTGTTGGCATCAAACGGAAGGTACACCCGCACGACGTCGGGGCTCTTGTTCAAGGCGATGTCGATGAAGCCCGGGTCTTGATGGCTGAACCCGTTGTGATCCTGTCTCCAGACGTGACTGGACAGCAGATAGTTGAAGCTGGGGACCTTAGCGCGCCACGGCACATCGTTCGCCGAATCGAGCCACTTCGCATGCTGGTTGAACATCGAGTCAACGATGTGAGTGAACGCTTCGTAGGTATTGAACAGCCCATGACGCCCGGTCAGTGTGTACCCTTCGAGCCAGCCCTGGCACTGATGCTCACTGAGCATCTCGACGACTCGCCCCGTGGGAGCGAGGTTGGTATCAGCGGGCAGGAATTCTGCGTTCCACTGTTTGTCGGTGACCTCGAAAACAGGCGGCGCCAGGCGATTGGATGCGGTCTCGTCGGGTCCGAAGATTCGGAAGTTGTCTGGGTTCAGCTTTATCACCTCGGCCAGCCATCGGCCGAGTTCACGTGTGGCTTCGGCCGTTGTGCCGCCTCGCTTGGTGGGGTCGACGACGTGGGCATAGTCGCGGAAGTCGCCCAGCTGCAGGGGCTTGCGCAGCAGCCCCCCGTTGGCGACGGGGTTGGCGCTCATCCGCTTGTCGGCCTGGGGTGCCAGCGCGGTCACGACGGAGTTCGGTCTACCCGATTCATCAAACAACTCGTGCGGGCCGTAGGAGAGCAGCCAATCCTGCAGCATCTGCAGATGGCTCTCATTCTCATGGATCTCAGAAAGCGGCACCTGGTGAGAGCGCCATGAGTTCTGTACCTGGAGCCCATCAACAATGTCAGGCCCGGTCCAGCCCTTCGGGCTGCGTAGCACAAGCGCGGGCCAAGCGGGCCGACCCTTCAGATTCCCGGCGGCTGCGTCGGCCTTGATGTCCGCTATGCGGTCTAGGACGGTGTCGAGCACCACGGCGAATCGGGTGTGGAACTGCTCTGGCGTCTCATTGTCGAACCCGACGGAGACGACGAACGGTTCATGCCCGTAACCGCGCAGGAGTGCGGTCAACTCCTCTTCGGGGATTCGTGCCAGAACAGTGGGGTTGGCGATCTTGTACCCGTTGAGGTGCAGGATCGGCAAGACCACACCATCGTGCGCCGGGTTGAGAAACTTGTTTCCGTGCCATGCCGTCGCGAGCGGACCGGTCTCAGCTTCTCCATCGCCGATGACGCACGCGACCAACAGGTCGGGGTTGTCGAAGGCTGCTCCATAGGCGTGCACGAGGGAATAGCCGAGCTCGCCACCCTCGTTGATCGACCCGGGAATCTCGGCCGAAGCATGGCTGGGTATCCCACCGGGGAACGAGAACTGCCGAAAGAGTGCCTCCATGCCGGCTTCGGAGAGGCCGATGTCAGGATACAGCTCGGAGTAAGTGCCCTCGATGTACGTGTTGGCGACCACCCCGGGGCCACCGTGGCCGGGACCCGTGATGTAGATGGAGTTGAGGTCGCGCTGCTTGATCGCCCTGTTGAGGTGCGCGTAGATGAAATTCAGGCCGGGCGTCGTGCCCCAGTGGCCAAGCAGTCGCTTCTTGACATGTTCTGCGGAAAGTGGGCTGCGAAGTAGTGGATTGGCCAGCAGGTAGATCTGGCCGACGCTCAGATAGTTGGCGGCGCGAAACCACGCGTCGAGCTGTTCAAGCGCTGCACCGTCCGGAGCGTTTCCGGTGCCACGGCGCCAGGGGGTTGACGTGCTCATGTGTGTGTCCTTTCGTGTGATGAACGCTATCGACACGCGGTTGTGTCGACGCTACGACTAAATGCCCGAATATGCGTGAAGCCCGGGTAGAAAGAGGTTCACTGCGGTGTAGTTAAAGATGACCGTGGCGAAGCCGACGAGGGCCAGCCAGGACGACCTTGTGCCTCGCCAGCCGCGAGTCGCGCGCGCGTGAACATACCCGGCGTACACGACCCAGACGATGAACGTCCACACTTCTTTGTTGTCCCACCCCCAGTACCGACCCCATGACCGTTCCGCCCAGATAGCTCCCGCGATGAGAGTGAAGCTCCAAAAGACGAAACCGATCACATTCAGCATGTAACTCATGGTTTCGAGTCGTGTCGAGTCTGGCAACGACGTGAACCATGAAAAAGATCGCTTTCCCGCTTCTCGTGCAGACTGAACCAGCTGACCGATTGCGAGGCCCGCTCCCAAGGTGAAGAACGCTGTGGCAAGCGACGCCACGAAGACATGGATGACGAGCCAGTACGAGTCAAGCGCCGGCGGCAGAGGCTTGACCGGTACATAGAAGTTCACCGTGCCGACCCCGAGCGAAAGCAACGTGAATCCGACGAGGTAAACCCCGAGGAACTTCACGTCCAACCACCTTTGGATCACGATGAACACACCGACCGAAATTGCGGAGGAGGTAAGCGAGAACTCGAACATGGATGCCCACGGTACGAAACCCTGCGCGAGCGTGCGAAGAACGACACCTCCCACGTGAAGCAACCAGCCCAGCACCACGAGCGCGAATGCTGCCTGTCCGATACGCATTGCTACGGTGGGCGCCTCGGCGGGAGGTGACTTCTGCTGCAACACCGTCACCGCACCACGAAACTGCGCGCCTTGCCCTGGGGTCTCCTCGGGCCGAGGCGGCGCCTTGCGCGATGAGCGTTGCGCCATGTCCACCGCGAAGAGGACGAAAGCGATCATGTAAATGGCCATCGCCGAGTAGATGGCTACGAGGGAGTAGCCGTCAAGTTCGATCATGGTGATGTCTCCTTCATTGTCAGCAGCCGAATGTGGTTCTCGGCGAAGTCGTTCAGTGCGGTCATCAGCCCAGGGTCTTCGCCGCGTGCGAGGCCGCCGTACTCAAGATGCACCCGCCCGTTGGCTTGCTCGCTGGCCCGGACCCAGAAGCGTCGACGAGGAACGACGAGAGACAAGATCAGCCCCGCCAACGCGACGACGCTGAAAAGTAGAACCCAGGGGCCGGATGGGTCGTGTGTGATGTCGAAGGTGGCGAACCGAAGCACACTTTCGGAACCGGAGGGTTCGCCCGTTCTCGCTGCGCTTTCGAACGTGACGGTCCCCAGATCGCCCGGAAGCGTCGCGCTCTCCCCTGGCCGAAGCTCAAGCGCCGCGGTACCGCTAACCCCGCCGGCCACCTGCATCATCTCGTCGATATTGAGTTCGTACACGGACCGCGGCACACCGTCGTCTAGCCCCATGTCGCCCGTGTACACGTTCAGGGTCAGTACCGGATTCTGCAAGTCAGCGTGGACAGACGTGAGGGCGCCCGTACTCAGCTCGGCCGCTGTGGGATAGAAGAACCCGATCATGCCAAATGACTCGGGGGCGGCATCTGGAACCTTGATGACACCCAGACTCGTCAGATTATTGTCTTGCGGCAGGAACGCGACGTAGTCGGAGAACGCCACATTCCCGTCACCGTCGCGCACCGTGATCTTCGGGGCATACCCATTGCCGAGGAGATAGACCTCGTATCCGTGAACAGGGAGCGGCTGGTTGACCTTAATCGTTCTCTGCTCGTCAGTGCCGTCGGGCGAGACGAGAGACACGAATGCGGTGTAGTCGACGGGGAACCCGTACGCGTTCAGATTCTCGCTTTCATACTCGACCTCGAAACTATCGAGCACCATCATGAAAGGCTCCAGCATCCTTTCGTCGAACCCACTACCCGGGTTGAACGACGAGTAGTCGGCCAAAACATTGATGAAGCGGTGTCCCTCGATGATCACCTTCTGCCCGGTGTAGGCAAGGCTGCCGACAATGCCAGCAGAAATCAGAACCCCGACTAGGGCGAGGTGAAAGAGGAGGTTGCCGGTTTCACGGAGGTAGCCTCGCTCCGCGGCTACGGACGGTTTCTCCCCCTCGACAAGTCGCGTGCGGAAACCGGCCTTGCGCAACTGGGTCTGCGCGGACGCAATCGCTGTCGCGGCATCTGAGCCGTCAAGTTCGACGGCCATGTGCGCCGGTAAGCGCTCGAGTCTGGCTGGGGTGCGGGGCGGCTGGGTGCGCAATGCCGTGAGGTGGTGTCGCGTGCGCGGGATGATGCAGCCAATGAGCGAGATGAAAAGAAGCAGGTACACGCTCGCGAACCACACCGAGCCGAAAACGTCGAAGAGTTGCACCGAATCAAGAAGGGGCGCCAGCTCAGGGTTGCTCTCGAAGTACTGGATCACGCCGTTGGGATCCGCGGTTCGCTGGGGCAGGATCGAACCTGGCACGGAGGCGATAGCGAGCAACAGCAAGAGGATGAGCGCCGTGCGCATGCTCGTGAGCTGTCTCCAGAAGAAGCGGGCATAGCCCACAGGGCCCAGCGTCGGTTGCGAGACACCGCCGCCCGCCGGGACAGCAGATTCGATGTGGTCAGATGGCCGGGACAAAACCGCCGATCACCCCTCCCAGACTTGACATGAGTTGGGTCCACAGGCCCGATACCATGACCACGCCCACCGCGATGAGCAGACCGCCGCCCACCAGATTGATGACACGGATGTGTTTCTTTAGCCAGGCGATTGACCCCGTGGCCCAGTTCAACCCCAATGCCGCCAGCACGAAAGGCAGCCCTAGCCCGAGGCAGTACATGGCGCCGAGCAGCGCGCCGCGCCCCGCGGAGGCTCCGTCGAGACTGAGGGCGAGTACCGCCGCGAGGGTAGGACCGATACACGGTGCCCAGCCGAGACCGAAGACGATGCCCAGGAATGGGGCGCCGGCGAGGCCCGTGGCCGCTTTCCAGCGCGGCCGAATGGTGCGCTGCATGACCGAGAACTGACCGACGAAGACAAGCCCCATGACGATCACGATGCCACCCGCGATACGCGTGATGAGGTCCATCCACGGTATGAGGAGTAGGCCAAGAATCCCGAACAGCATCCCCAGGGTCACGAATACGGCGCTGAAGCCGAGGATGAAGAGCACGACGCCAACTAGTAACCGACGTCGACTACCTGCTTCGTTGGAGTCTGACAATCCTCCGACGTAGCCGAGGTAGCCCGGCAGTAGCGGCAGCACGCACGGCGAGGCAAACGACACCACACCAGCGAGCACCGCCAGCGGAATCGCCAGCAGCAGGCTGCCTGATTGAACGATCTGGTCGATGCCGCCCATCACAGTTCCTCATCGATGAGTTCGCGGATGATCGTGTCAAGGGCGGCCGGAGCCTCGATGAGCCCCAAAAATCGCGCGGCTACGCGACCCTGCTTGTCCACAACGAGAGTTGTCGGTACCGCGCTCGGTGGCGCGTGACCGGCAAATGCTAATCGCGCCAGACCGCTGTCTCTGTCGATGATGGACGGGTAGGGGATGTCGAAGGTTCGCGCAAACGCCATCGAACTTTCAGGCCCGTCGTAGATGTTGATTCCGAGAAAGCTCGCGCCCTTGCCGTCGAACTGCGCGGATAGTCTCGCGAGATCTGGTGCCTCTACGCGGCAAGGGGGGCAGGCGGCGTACCAAAAATTTACGACGAGCACCTCGCCGATGTAGTCGTCGCTGGAAACCATGGTGCCGAGATCCGTCGTCAAGTCAACGAACGTGACCGGCTCTCCGCGACTGCCAAGCGGGAACTCGGAAATGCTCCCACTTTGGGAAACGTATCCGGGTTCCGTGTGGCCACCGAACCGCTCGGCAAGGGGATCGGTACTGCTGCATGCGGTTAGAGCCACGGCCAGCACGGTGGTGATGGCAACGCTAACAATCAGGTTTCTCATTCTTCTCCAGGTTCAGGCACAGGACGCACGCCACAAAGAATGCGCTCGCGCGAAGACACGGTAAGCGCGTCGGGGCGGCATTGCGGCTACGAGGGCGTCTGAGCGACGCCATGCCGGAAATCAGGTGCGACTAATGGAGAGAAGAGTGAGGGAGGGACGGATGCTCGCGACAACCTGTGCGGGCACGGCCGCGATTGCGCGAGCGAGCCATGACGTACCGGGAACCTCGCGGAGGGTGGGAAGAAGCCGCGAAAGGAATCGCAGCATCGGAAGGACCATGAGACAACACGCAACCGCCGCAGCGCACAATCCCACCACCGCTGAGACGGCGGGGGGTGCTGACACTGCGCTCGTCTCGTCAATTGTTGAGGGACTGGCGCTCTCGACAGCAGGCCCAAGCGCTTCTGCTCCGTGAAGCGACTGCGTTGTGACGTGAAGCGACGCTGCGGCATGCGCAGAGGCAGGTTCGATCGGTTGGCCCGTCATCGCCCAGAGCAGCGACAGGATGATCCCGAGTGCGGCCGCGGGGATCGCGAGAAACGACCTCCCCACAATGCCTCCCGAAGCCCTGACGAACTCGCCGTGAATATTGCCAACTAGCCTAGTCGACTACCGATCGACCCGATACCCTTTAGGGGTATGAGCGGGGCGCGGGGTTGGCGCCCGCGGAAGGAGTTGCCATGATGTGGGGAGACAGTTGGGGCATGGGCTGGTGGTGGCTAATTGGACTGCTGCTCCTGGTCGGAATCGTACTGCTCATCGTGCTGCTGGTGCGCATGCTCAGCGGCAGTCAGGGTGGAACTCCCGGCACAGCTGGAACGACAGTCGGCCCGAGCCGAGCCCGTCAGATCCTGGACGAGCGATTCGCCACGGGGGAACTCACGGCCGACCAGTACCGTGAGCAGGTTCAGGTGCTCGGCAAGAACCCATAACGGGACCGATCACTCGCCACAGCACAAGGACACTGAGTGTGCGGTGCATGCAGAAACAACAGCGTCCGGCACCCTGAGCTTCGAGTGATGCAGGAGAACGCCCCAAAGCCACTGGGAATTGACTCCTGCCATCGACACAAGGCGTAACGTCGCCCACTAGGCCGACAGCTTTCTGGTCGGCCGTCGATTATCGCGGAAGAAGGGACGCCATCATGACCGACACCACAGAAATGCTCGACACGCATCCGAGCGACCTGAGTGACATCGACAAAGCCAAGCTCGCGGCCTGTATCGACGCATGCCTTGAATGCGCTCAAGCATGCACCGCCTGCGCAGACGCCTGCCTCAGCGAGGATATAGTTGCCGATCTCACTGACTGCATCCGAACGAACCTCGACTGCTCAGACATCTGCTTCGCCACCGCAAACATCCTGTCGCGCGTATCGGGGCATGACGCGGCGATGACCCGCACCGTCTTGGAGGCGTGCCGCGCTGCGTGTAACACCTGCGCCGCTGAGTGCGACCGACACGCTGAGATGCACGACCACTGCCGCGTGTGCGCCGAGGCGTGTCGACGCTGCGAGGAGGCGTGCGCAAAACTCCTCGCCACGCTTGCATAGTCAGCAAAGCAGAGGAAGACGGCCGGAACTCCAGCGTACTTTTAGCTCAAGACCTCGCGTGCCAATCGATACGCACGCTCCCGAAGGTAGGGTTTACGTCATGACCGAGATGGGTTCGTTGGCCCGCGTTTTCATTGGTTCGTCGTCCGAAGGTCACGAGGTTGCGCGCAACTTGCAAGCGGAGTTGGGTAGTAAGTGTGACGTTAGGGTCTGCTGCACGGATAGGTAACACGGTTTAGTCACGCAGCCAGTGCGGCTGGCGTGTTCATGATGGCCTCGAACTCGACCGGGGTCAATCGGCCCAGAGCGGCTTGCCGGCGTCGCCGGTTGTAGGTGCGTTCGATCCAGGTGACGATCGCGATGCGCAGCTCGTCGCGGGTGCCCCAGGAGCGGCGATTGAGGACGTTCTTCTGCAACAGCGAGAAGAACGATTCCATCGCGGCGTTGTCTCCGGCAGCGCCGACTCTGCCCATCGATCCGACCATGCGGTGACGGCTGATCGCTCTGAGGAATTTCCGGCTTCGAAATTGGCTGCCTCGGTCGCTGTGGATCACGCAGCCGGCGACGTCGCCGCGCATCTGAGCGGAGTTCTCCAGCGCTCGAACGGCCAGGCTCGACTTCATCCGCGAGTCGATCGAGTAGCCGACGATCTTGTTGCCGAACACGTCTTTCACGGCGCAGAGGTAGAGCTTGCCTTCCCCGGTTCGATGTTCGGTAGTGTCGGTCAGCCAGAGCCGGTTCGGGCCATCGGCGGTGAACTCATGCCGGATGCGCCCGGTCTCGTCCACGACCGCGCAGAGGTCGTCGTGGACTGGCGGGCCTGCCTTCTTGCCGTTCCTGCCGCGCTTCTTTCCGAACGCGCTCCACCAGCCGTTGTCGCGGCAGATCCGCCACGCCGTCCGATCAGCCATCGACTCTCCGGCGTCGCGAGCTTCGTCGGCCAGCAGCCGATGCCCGAATTCCGCGTCATCCTGGTGAGCATCGAACAGCGCGTTCGCGCGATACGCCTCCACCCGATCAGCGTTCGTGATCGGCTTTTTCAGCCATCGGTAGTAGGGCTGGCGGGAGAGCTTGAGAACCCGGCACGTCACCGTCACGGGTATCCCGTCAGCGGCGAGCTCTGTCACGAGCGGGTAGAACCTTTTCCCGGCAGGTGGGCCTGCCCCAAATACGCCGCCGCGCGGCGGAGCACCTCGACCTCCTGCTCAAGCAGCCGATTACGCTGACGCAGCTCCCGCAACTCGGCATCACGATCGCCCGGAGACAGCGACCCCGACTCGGCAGCCTGCCGGGCAGCGCGGGAGCGGGCGAGCCACTTCGTGAGCGTCATCGGGTGAACCCCGAAATCGTTCGCGATCTGCTCGACCGTAACTCCCGGTTCGCGATTCTCCGCGACGCGCACGACGTCATCGCGGAACTCTTTCGGATAAGGCTTAGGCACGATGGCATCCTTCCAGGCCCACCCCTCGGGCAAGCCATGTCAGATGTCACCTATCCATGCAGCAGACCCATGCCGACATGGACCCGAAGACCCGGGTCGCGGGTCTCCTCGTGCTGCTCTACGGGATCCAGCTGACCCGCATCGTCACGATCACCCGGGCACAGGTCGACACGAGCTCGCGGCCCGTGACGCTCACCGTCGGGGCCGAGCCGATCGAGGTCCCCGCAATCCTCGGCGACGCCATCGTCGAGCTCGTCGATGCCACAAAGGGCCATCCTGAAGGGTGGTTGTTCCCCGGCCGGAACCCGGGCCGTCACCTCACCCCGGGGCCGCTCAGCCGTCGCCTTCGCGCCGAAGGCCTGCTTGCCGGGAGTGCCCGCACGACAGCGCTCATCGAGCTCACCCGGCAACTGCATCCCCGGATCGTCTCGGATCTCCTCGGCATCACGACGGCATCCGCTGCCTCATGGTCGCGTCTCGCCGGTGGCGAGTGGTCCGATTACCCGGCTCTCCGCTCCACCCACCCCTGATCAAGCATCACCCGTCAGAGCCGGGCCGGAAATCGCTTCGCGCAGTTGCTCGACGGTCGGAGAGCCTCCCAGCCCGGCAGGGGTACGGAACACCCGGCAGGCGAGCCCGACCGACGTGTGCTCGTCGGCGAAGGGATCGACGCCGTCGACGAGGACGGTCGGTGACCCGCGGAATCCGAGGCGCTCGGCGTCCTCGGCGGTCTCGACCAACTGTCGTGTGACGCGGATATCTGATCGACCGTCGAGCAGCTCAGCAAGCCGGCGGTCGAGTACTTCCCAGTTCGGGCAGCCGTCGAAGTACTGCAGGGTGATCTCCATGGTTGGTCCTCTCAGTTCTCGGTGCCGCGGAGCATCAGGAGCGCTCCGGCGATCGCGGCGGTGACGATCACGATGTCGGCAACGTTCCCGATGAACCAATTGCCGTAGGCGAGGAAGTCCACGACGTGCCCCTGCGCGAATCCTGGTTGGCGGAACAGCCGGTCGCCGGCATGTGACGCGGCAGCACCGCCGAGCGCTCCGATCACGATCGCCCACCCAGGGCGTCGGACCCGGAACGCGAACACGATCGCGGTGACCGTGGCCGCGACGGCGATGAAAGCGAATACCCAGGTGGAGCCCTCGCCGAAGGAGAACGCCGCTCCGGGGTTATACGCGAGCTGCAGGCCCAGCAGGTCGCCGATCAGCGGGATGCGCTCGTGCTCCGACAGGGTGGCCTCGGCCCATGCCTTCGTCCCCTGATCGACCAGGACGACGACCACGGCGATCAGGAGCGCCCAGGCAGTGAGCCGCCGACGACCCCTCTGCGGCTGCGCTCCCGACGTCGGCTGGACCTCGGTGTTCGCGGCCGGGGTCATGCGAGGACCTCGAAGAGGCGGACGATGACGCCGGACTCGATCAGGATGAACAGGCCCAGACCGATGAACACGACCGGGACGAGCCAATGCTCCACGCGCTCGAGGGTCTCGGTAACGGCCTTGTGAGTTCCAATCAGCCGACCGGCCGCGCACCAGACCGCGACGAGGATGAGGAACACGACGATCATGATCGCGACGTCGCCGGGGGCGCTCGTGCGGAAGATTGGCGTGTAGAGGGAGATGTTGTCCGCCCCGTTGGCGATCGTGATACCTGCAACACCCCACAGTCCGACCGCGGTGATCTTGGAGTCGTCGTCCTCGTCATCGCCGTTGCGGCGTAGCCAGCGAATGAGCGTCCAGATGCCGATGCCGAGCGGGATCAGACCCAGGAAACCGACCCATTCGTCCGGAACGATCGTGAGACCGAGCGCGGCGACCACGCTGATGACGACGAGGGTGATGAACCCGAGGTACTGGCCCGCGACGATCTGCCACGGCCGGGGTTTCCCTCGACTGGAGGCGAGGAACAGCACGGTGAGCACGACGATGTCGTCGATGTTGGTCGCCGCGAACAGGCCGATCGCCGACCCGATGGTCGCGAGCATCAGCTCTCCAACCGTGGCGTGCGGGTGCGTGCGGCGCGCAGGCCGTTGAGGATCACGATGACCTCCGCAACCTCGTGGACCAGGACGACAGCCGCGAGCCCCAGCACGCCGAAGAGCGCGAGCGGGAGCAGTGCGGTGATGATCAGCAGCGACAGGATGATGTTCTGGTTGATGATCCGCCGGCCCCGCCGGGCGTGGTCGAACGCCCGCGGGATGAGGCGCAGGTCGTGGCCGGTGAACGCGACATCGGCGGACTCGATCGCTGCGTCGGAGCCGGTCGCTCCCATCGCGATACCGATGTCTGCGGCCGCGAGGGCCGGGGCGTCGTTAATGCCGTCGCCGATCATCGCGACCGATCCCGCCTTCGACAGCTCGCCGATCGCGGTCGCCTTGTCCTCCGGGCGCAGCTCCGCACGCACGTCGCCGATCCCCGCCTGCGCGGCCAGCGCACGAGCCGTCCGGGCGTTGTCCCCGGTGAGCATCGTCACGCCGATACCCTGATCTGCGAGCGTACGGACGACTTCAGGGACCTCGGGACGCAGCTCGTCGCGGACGCCGATCGCAGCGACCGGCACTCCGTCACGGTGCACGATCACGACGGTCATGCCCTGCTCCTCCAGGGTGGTGACCTGGTTTCCAAGCTCGCCGGCGTCGAGCCAGCGGGGGCTACCGACGGTGATCCTCGACCCGTCGACAGTGCCGTCGATGCCGTGCCCGGCCTGCTCGGTCACGTCCGCGGCCGCGGGAACACCTGGGGCGGCGGACGTGATCGCGGCGGCGAGGGGATGCGTGCTGTGCTGCTCCAGCGCGGCCGCCCAGGCCAGCGCCTGCGTCTCGGTTACGCCGTTCGCGGTGAGTACAGCGGTGACCGCAGGTTCGTTGCGGGTGAGGGTGCCGGTCTTGTCGACGGCAACGTGGCGGACCGTGCCGAAGCGCTCGAAGACGGCACCGGACTTGATGATCACGCCGAACTTGCTCGCCGCGCCGATCGCGGCGACGACCGTCAGCGGCACCGAGATCGCCAGCGCACACGGGGAGGCGGCGACCAGCACGACGAGTGCACGGGTGATCCACACCTCCGGATCCCCCAGCAGCGACCCGATCAACGCAACCAGCGCCGCGAGGATCAGAACGCCGGGTACGAGCGGGCGGGCGATCCGGTCCGCCAGACGAGCACGCTCGCCCTTCTCAGTCTGCGCTTTCTCGACCAGCTCAACGATCGCGGTGAGCGAGTTGTCCGTGCCCGCAGCCGTCGTCTCAACCTCCAGGACACCGGCGCTGTTGATCGCACCCGCGGACACCGCATCGCCGGACTCCACCTCGACGGGGATTGACTCTCCGGTGATCGCCGAGGTGTCCAGGCTGGAGCGCCCCGCTCGGACGATCCCGTCGGTTGCGATCCGCTCGCCCGGGCGGACGACCATGACCTGGCCGACCGTCAGCTCTCTCGCCGGCACCTGCACGGAGACGCCGCCCTGCAGCACGGTCGCGGTCTCCGGCACGAGCTTCAGCAGCGCCCGAAGCCCGCCCCGGGCGCGGTCCATCGCCTTGTCCTCGAGCGCCTCAGCGATCGAGTACAGGAACGCCAGAGCTGCGGCCTCCTCGACGTAGCCGAGGATGACCGCGCCGATCGCGCTGATCGTCATCAGCAGCCCGATCCCGAGCTTGCCCTTGAACAGCTTCCGGATCGCACCGGGCGTGAACGTCGACGCGCCCAGCAGCAGGCCGATCCAGAACAGCACCAGCGCCGGGATCTCGAGGCCGGACCATTCGAGGACCAGACCGGTCAGGAACGCCACGCCGGAGAAGACCGGCACCATGATCCCGCGGTCCCTCCACCAGGGCCGCTCCACCTTTTCATGTTCTTCGCCCGACGCGGTTTCAGGCTCGTGCTCGCAGCCGCAGGCCGCGCTCACGCGTCCGCCCCAGATCCACAGCAGCCAGGCACCGTGCACGACGAGTTGACACACGGCGCGTGCTCATCGACCGCCAGCGTCACGTCCACGAGCGCGACGAGCGCAGCCGCAAGATGCGGGTCGGCGATCTCGTAGCGCGTCTGCCGGCCCTCGGGCTCGGCGACGACGATCCCGCAGTCACGCAGGCAAGTCAGGTGGTTCGACACGTTCGAGCGCGTCAACTCCAGCTCGCGTGAGAGCACAGCCGGGTAGCTCGGTCCACCGAGCAGCGACATCAGGATCCGGGAGCGCGTCGGGTCCGCCATGGCCCGGCCGAGCCGGTTCATGACATCGAGGCGTGAAGCAATAGTCAGCATGTACTGAACTATACAGCAAGCGCTGATCAATAATTGGTGATCGGTACCCCTCCATTCATTGGGCGAAGAGTCGGAAGCCGCTGAATACGCAACTCAGCAACAATCGGCGCTACCAGTACCCAACGACGAAGTCGCCCACGCAATTCGTGACTACCGCGCACGAGGCGCGAACCGGCCTCACAAGCTAGCCGCACTCGCACTCCTGGCAGGTGAGCTAGAAAACCGGCGCAGCGACCTCAAAAAACACCTGCTCACCAAGGACGAGAGCAGCCTGTTCCAGATCGCGAACCAGTACGCCGTTCGCCATCGAGACGCAGCCCAAAAACGCGACTATGAGATCGAGTTCCTCGACTGGATATTCGGCTTGTTTGTCACCACAATCAACTTATTGGACCGCATCGACAAACGGCCTAGCTCCACCACTGCCGATCCTGATGAGAACAGCCTCTCCCACCCACCGCCGCCGTAATTTCGGAGAGCTACCCGGCCAAGCTGGACTTTCAGTTGTAGTCCACCCCGTTCACAACGCCGCCAGCGATGGTCACGTTGGCGGGGGTTTCAAATCCGTGCGACACAGCAATGTGCTCAAAGGTTCCGGGGTCACTTGACATCGCAACTACGGTGCCGTCGGTGATGGTGACCGGCCGGGTACTTAGTGAAAAGCGTCAGCCCCGGTTCAAAGTCGAACTCGACTGGACAGTCAGGACCCCCACCTGTCCGCTGGCTTCCAGCGGGAGCATGTCAATTTCGGCCGTGAACCCGCGCTCTAGCAGTTCGACGTCTCTTTCTCCGCCGAGGAGAAATGCCTGAGTGTGCGTAATCGCCAAGACCGTAGAGTCCTTCGGTATCTCTGACGCTTTCGTGATGCGGAGGTCGTGCCCGTGAACGACGGTCGCGACTTCGCTCGTGGTGGCCGTGTAGCTCCTGCTGGTAATGCCGACGACGTCCCCTGGTTCAATCGCCTCCGGCGTGGTGGGCATCCATTCCTTCGCGCCGATTGGCGCGCGTACTAGCCGGGTGATGGTCTCCCAGCCGCCCACGCCTGCAACAACATTGCCTCGCCGGAAGGCCGTGGTTTTGAGCCATCGGTTCTCTTCGATGATGTAAACGCCGCCCTCCGTCACTAGGGCCACGACCTCAATTTCGTCCATCGCCGGAGGGTACTGAGGAGCCCCACCGCCGCGATGCACTATCGGCACACACTCAGCTGTCGAAGTCATCGGTTTCGAGTTGGCGAGCAAACTCGCCCCAGAGGGCCAGGCGCGCATAGGGCATTGCTCGAACGTTGGCTGCTCTTCGTTGCCTCGAGGCCCACAGGCCGAGAGATGCTTCCTCCGCGTCCTCGGCGCGAACCCGGGGCACGCGTCCATGCGCTGCGAAGAAGCGTGCGACCTCGGCCAATCGGTCCTCCCAGGTGTCTTCGCGCGGCGCCCAACTCCAGCCCACGATTCGCTCGAGCGCACTTTGCTGCTCGACAGTCAGATTCGCGTTGCGCCGCTGGTTCCGCACCCACATGAGCAGGGCGGGCGGAACGGCCTCGTCGGAGGCGCGGGGAAGTCTCCCGAGTTCGCTGGCTATTTTCCCTAGCTCGCAGGCGCGTTTCCACCATTGGCTATTCCTTCTGCTCACACCAGGGGTATGCGCAGTGTCGGCACAAACCTGTGATCAGGTTGTGCAAGCACGTCGGGGGTGAAGTTCTTAGGGTCGACCGCATGGTGCTCGAAGCGATGCCGACTCTGACCCCGCTGGGGCGGCCGATTCCGGAGTTCTTGATGCTGTGGGAGCCGGCGATTCCGTTGTGGTGGCGGGCCAACCACAGCAACATCAGCCAGCGCGTCAACGGCGGACTTGACGAAGTCAGATCACTACTGGCCTCGATCGACGGCCGAAGTTGGCCGTGGACGGCCCTGACCGGCAGTCCTGAGCACAACACCCCGTGGGCGCAAGCGCTAGGTTCGCCCCGTGCTCTCGTGGTTGAGATTTCGACGCTGCGGGGACCCCACTCCGTCTACGCGCGCGATGTGCCGCGAGGCGAGGCCCGGGAGTTGCCTCCGGGCTGTCGGGATTGGGTCGAGAGCGCATTCAACGATGAGTTGCACGACGTTGACGGTGCGATGCTAATTGCCCTCCGCCATTTGCTTGATTTGCCACTGGATGACCGCTACGGACTGCGGCCCCTCCGCAAACAGGCGCACCGCCGCTACTGAGGACAGAAAGGCAGAAATCAATGCACTACCTAGTGACGATGGCCGTGAGTGTTGAAGTCGAGGATCAAGCCAAACTACTCCGCGCACTAGCGAACAGCATCGTGGACGACGCAAATCACGAGCTCGACTTCGCTACGGACGTGAGCGGAATTCTTGCCGACACGCGTGATGCGCTGCTGAACCTAGTGGACCCTTACCGCGCGCTCAGCCACATCCCCGGGGTACAAGCGTGGGATTCAGCAACCTCGGTGGATCTAGAAGTTAACATCTCATCTCTTGTCGATGAGGCCCGAGACGATTGAATTCTCTGGATGCCTACACACCGCGACTGCCGGCCGACGAGTGGGCAGAGATCCGTGACTTCACCCTCGCTGTCGTTGGCGAGGTTGCCGACCACGTCTCCTACGCCCCCAAACGGGTGCTTAACGCCACTGCGCACCATGTTCACTGGTGCGTGAACCTGCAGGGCCTTCCCGCGGCCCGTGAGGTGGTGTTTCGCAAGGACGTGATCGCGGTCTCCATCAGCCGCCTACACGAGGTGACTGCGCACAGTCGTGGCACGTTTCGCTCCATCCTGCTACGTGTAGCCGAAACGCTCGGTGTCGTCCCGGTCGAGGCCTACCTTCCTGGGCTTGGCTCCAGCAACGCGCCCCGCCCCTACTCCCCCGCTGAAGTCGGACTCCTTCGGTTCTGGGCACGGTTTCAACCCACTCCTGAGCGCACCGCCTCGGCCCGGGCACTCGTCACCCTCGGGATTGGGGCGGGGCTAGCCACGCGTGAACTAGTCAGCGTCCGGGCCTGTGACGTGACACCCAACGGGCAGTTCGTCCAGACATTCGGCCCCGACACTAGGTTTGTCACCGTCGCCGAGAACTTCCGGGCCGAACTCAGCGAACTCGTTTCGGACAGTCTTTCGCAGGACTACCTGTTTCGGCCGGGCGTGCGCTGGACGCGCAACATCGTCACCAACTTTGTCACCTCCCGCAGACCACTGCCGCCAGTCAGGCCCGAACCTCAACGGATGCGCTCAACGTGGATCGTTTCCCGCATGAGTGAAGGACTGCCAGTACCTGAACTGCTACGCCAGGTAGGGGTCAAGCATTTGGGCGCGCTAGAACGTTTTCAAGATTTTCTTCCCAGCGCCGCGTCTCAGCCCGCAGGTATTGAAGCACTAGCTCGGCCCGCTCCGCCTCGTCCAGGGGGAAGCCCTCAATCTTTTGGGCGACCTTGCTGAGCGGGGCGCGCACCACCATGGTCAACCGGAACGCCTCAGCCACACTCAGCCACACGCGCCCGTTGAGCACCCGCGAGAGCTTGCTAGGAGTCCACCGAAGCGGCACTGCCAGTTGGCGAAGCGACAGACGCCCACCCTTCCGATTCCGTACCGAGGATCGAATCAGAAGTGCGATCTGGTGCTGAAACATGGCCGCACGCACCAGATGCGACTCCGGATCATCAAGACCTGAACCGGGGAACTCGAGGTCACGGTCCAGCCCAAAACGGTCGGGGCTTTCGGCCAAGCTCGCCGGCGACACAGAAGGAAGAGTCACGCTTATCAGCCTACGAGGAAAGTTGTGCGTTTTGAAACCATTGCGCGAGGAACTTGCTCCATTGGTGCAACTGGTGAACAAAGTGCCTGGGAAATCCGGCGCACTGAGCATAAACAGGTTATGGACCACGATTCTGTTGATGCGGAACTCGCCTCATACCGGCCCCTCTTGGGCGCGACCGTGTGGGAGACCATACGCCCGTTCGTCCACGCCACCGTGGCGGGGCGATGTGGTGAGTACTCGCTCGGCAAGAGGCGCATGGCTCTCATCCGCATGACTGCGTTCGCGGCGTGGCTGCACGCGACCGGGTATGCCCAGCTCAACGAGCAGGCCCTCAACCCTGACCTCATCGACTACTACTGGCACCACCGCCGCACCGTCGTGACCGAGCAGACGGCCAAGCAGGAACGCAAACTCTTGCGCGCAATTGCCGGCATCGCCCCGACCATCGAGCGTAACCTCCCGGCCTCGCGCTCCGAGGTCAAGGCGCCGTACAGCGAATCCGAACTCCGGGACTTTCGACGGTGGGCTCGCTGGCTCCGTATCCCAGGGCACCGCAGAGATGCGTTGGCTCTCCTCGCCTTGTGCGCGGGCTGCGGTCTCTCCGCCGGCGAACTGATGCACGTGCGGCGCAGCCACATCATCCAGCTCACTGACCAGAAACTCGGCGTCACCGTCACCGTGCGCGCGCCCCGCACAGTTCCGGTACTCCAGGCGTGGGCAGACGCCCTCGCCCAGGTTAGGGAGGGTGAGCCGGAGGAGTTGGTGTTCAGCCCGGGCTCGCGTACACGCAACGGAAACCAACTCGTCAATGTCATGCGCGACATTCACGGTGAGTCAAAGCCCATCGCCGGGCGACTGCGCACAACCTGGCTAACCCGACACCTGGCGGCCGGCACCCGCCTGGACATTCTCTTGCCGGCAGCCGGGCTCAAAGACGCAATCTCCCTGGCACCACTCGTCCAGCACCTCGCGCCCGTGGGACCTGAGGCCGCACTCGCCCAGCTCCGTCTGGGGGGTGACCTGTGAAACGCGACATTCTGTTCGAATCAGAGCTGGCCTTTGCCCTCCTCGAACCAGAGCAGCGAGGGCCGTTGACTCTGGCTTATGCCCAGATGGCGGCCAAGGTCATCGACCGGTCCGGCCTCGTAGAACTCATCGCTAAGTGGGAGAAAGCTGACCAGAAATACCGCGGCGGCGCCCGGCCCAATCTAAATTCGCGCGCCGTACTGATTCTTTGGCTGATGATGCTGCGCGAACACGAACCGGCTCAAGTCACCTGGTTTACCTCAGCCCTGACCAACCGGATGACCGAGGAGGTCGCAGATGTGCTGGGCGTAAGGCGCGACTCGTCGGTTTCCCCGGGTGCTTACTACGACAG
This sequence comes from Cryobacterium sp., assembly GCA_019638935.1. Taxonomy (GTDB): domain Bacteria; phylum Actinomycetota; class Actinomycetes; order Actinomycetales; family Microbacteriaceae; genus Terrimesophilobacter. The sequence goes on along the minus strand of JAHBSW010000011.1, from coordinate 3,889 downwards.
GGCCAGCCGCGCCACACACCGCATCCTCAAGCTCATCGACGATGAGCCATTGGTGAACCGTAGAAAGCGCCTCACCAAGGCAGAATACGAGGAATCCAACGCTCTGCTACGCGGCGACCCCGACCGGATTGCCGTACTGGAGCACCGCCGCCGCAGGTTCGGCAACATGCTCCTGGAGGCCACAGCCAAGATGCTGCCCAAGCGGTTCTGGCCGGACAAGGTCTCGCTCGTGATTGACGCAACTATCGTTCCGCTGTTCGCTCACGGGCGCTCCAAGGCCCAAAAGGAAAAAATGGACGCGTTCGGCATCCTGTCCGTCGAGCCAGACGCTGGCTACTGGGTGCGTGAGGGCGACCACAAGGACGATGGGACCAAGACGAAAGACAAAATGAAATACGGGATGGAAATCGAGTTGCCCGTTCTCGTATCCCCGGACCCCCTCCGGCCGAACTCGGTTCCGAACATTGCCCTGGGCATAGACCAGCACGTTCCCGGCACAGACCCGACAGGTGCCGCCCGCAGGCTCTTTGACGACATCGTGGAACGCGGCTACGTACTCGACCATCTCATCGGCGACCGGGCCTATTTCCCCGGAGCAAGAAAGGAGGTCCTCCAGAACCCCATGCGAGCACACGGGGCCAAACTGGTGATGGACTACAAACGCGACGAGCTCGGGCTACGGGACCAGATTGAGGGGGCAATCCTCGTGGAGGGCACCCTATATTCGCCCTCGATGCCAAAGGTGCTCATCAACGCCACCAAGGATTTCTACGACGCAACCAAGGCCGACGCCGAGGACACGGGCCTCACCAAGCGCGAGCGAAAGCGGCGGTATGACGAGCGAGAGCAACAGTGGCGGGACAAGCTCAAGAGCAGGGAGATTTACGTCGTGCGCCTCAAGGAATTGCCGAAAGGACCCAAGGCCGTGTACCTCTGTCCGGCTGTTGGGCCCGGGGCTACCATGACCTGCAAGCTCAAGGACATCCACAAGACGCGTAAAGCCGGCCCCGTGAACCTCCTGCCCGCAGTAAACGTGCCGCCGGCCGATGCGCGAGGTGGATTGTGCAACAACAGCCACTCCGTCACTATCAACCGCGACGAAATCGGCAAATACCTCCAGCACTACGCCTTTGAAAGCGAGCAATGGCGACTCTGGTACAACGGGCCCCGCTCTGCAGTTGAGGTGTTCAACGCCTACCTCAAAGACCCCACGACCTATGGGCTCGATGTACTTGGCCGCAGGCGCCTCCGCGGAATGGCTGCAAACTTTTTCCTCAGCGCCATGACCGTCGCCGCCGCCAACCTCCAAAAAATCGCTGAGTTCCTCCTTGAGACGCAAGAGCGCACGATTGACAAAGCCCTCAAACAGGCATCGCCGCTCAACCGCTCCGGTCGCTCAAGAAAGAGCAGCGCCAGCCAGCGCGTGAACGCATACCTGCAAGAGACTGCCTACGCGCGTATGAAAGAAAACGCAGACCCACCGACCATCCTGCGGGCCTAGCCGCTCAACACGTCCCCAATCATCACCTGCAGCACCCACCGCTAATTGGCGTGCCGCAAAACTCTTCAAGCACCTCAAAACCCGCACTCAGGGCGCCCGAACGGCTACCCGGCGTTCGCAAGACTCAGTAAAACCAGCAATGGCCACCGAGATTTCGGTGGCCATTCGCTTATAAGTGAGATACGCGAACACGAACCCGTGAGTTACGCGAACACCTCAGGGTGGATCTGAGGGGACTCGAACCCCTGACCCCCTGCATGCCATGCAGGTGCGCTACCAGCTGCGCCACAGACCCATTGCGTTCCGAGGAACGACTCCCTAGATTACTACACCTGGCGACGATGCCGCGAACCGTGCGCGTCTGGAGCAGGGAACGCGCACGGTTCGAGCATCGGGATGGTTACACGTACCCCATGTTCTCGCTCGCCTCGCGCAGGATGACGAGGATGGGGTCGATCGTCTCGATCGGTGAGTGCGCCTTGAGCTCGAAACCCTCCACAAGTGACCACACGGTCATGTGATTGCCGAAGTCGTCGACGATGTGCTCGTAGTAGGTCGCGTCAAGGAAGTCGGGGCCGAGCGAGTATCCGGCGGACTCCCAGAGAGCGACCTGGTCGGCATCCGTCGACGTCGCCCTGGGCGCCACGAAGACGGTGATGCCGTACTCCGACGCCGGGAGCCCCCACATGCACGCGAGGCCACCGCGCGCGCGGAAGTCCTCGACATCGGCCGAACCCATGCCGTCGGTGATGGGAATCGCCTCGAAGTCAGCGCCGTACTGCGAGTGAACCCAACTGAGGGGGATGAGATCCTCACAGGAGTCGGGAATCGCCACCACCACGGGCGACACCGTCGGGCTCGCCGTCGGCGTCGCTGAGGGCGCCGCCGTGGGGGTTTCGACGGGAGGCTCCGTCGGCTCCGAAGGGCCGCAGCCCACCAGCAGGAGCGACACCACGCCCGCGCCCACGATCACCGAAACTGCCCTCATGACGACTCCTAGCTCTGGGTGCTGTTGCGAGAGACCACACTGCAGGGTCACCTCGTTAGCGACTCAACGTACAGCACGCCGCTGCGGGTTGACAGTGGACGCAACCAGATCGTTGCGAAGAGCGCGCATGCCTCGAACGGCCGACAGCAGCTCCTGCAGCTGATGCTGCGGCTCGAAAGCCTGGGTGTGCTCGCCGAGGTCGTTGGCGGCATCGGTCACAGCGATCGTCTCGACGTTGAAGCCGGCCTCCAGCCCCAGTGTGCGCACCGCCACCGAGGCCTGGTACGGCACGTAGATCGGCGTCGTCACCACCAGCACCGAACGCACGGATGCCCCGGCTCGCGCCGCCCAGAATCGAAACGTGTCTGCGGTGTCCGCTCGCCGAGCATCCGGATCACTGGACGGGGCCGCCACCACACGCACGGCCTGCTCCCCCGCTCCCCAGCGGAGGTCGCGCCACGCGGCATTCGGATTCGTCGCGACGTGCTCATCGAGCGTGGCATCGGCGACCGGTCCGAAGGCCCGCTCGAGGCCGGTGACCATGGCGTTCCACTCATCGCCGCCGTTGACCCCCAGGTCGCGCGCGAGTCGAACCTCATCCCCCGCAAACGGCCGGAATGCCCCGAGAAAGACGACCTCGCCGAAGGAGAAGCCCGCATCCGCCAACTCCCGCGCGAAGCGCGGTTTGACGATGCCGGCGCGCACCATTCCGCCCGTCATGATGACGGCGTCATAGTGCCTCTGGCCCGGCGCCGCAGTTCCGGCGAGGCCCAGGGCGGGGGCCGCGTCGACGATCGCCTGCACCTGACCGACGAGCAAATCGGGTTTGCGGGCCAGGTTGCGCTCGCGACCGGATCGGAAGTCCCAGTACATCGACCCCAGGCCCTCGAGCTGGTCGAGCAGCGCGTCACCCGCCGCGGCGGTGCACCGCCACCCGAACGACGCGGGCACACCGCTGGCGGCAACCGCGCTCGCCCAGGCATCGATCGCATCGACCAGACCGGCCCGCGCTGCGGCGTCGTCTTCGGCGGCACCGGCAGCTTCGGAGACACTCCAGAATGGCACCCACGGCATAGGGTCAGACTACCCAGCGTCAGTCGAGATCGGGCAGGGGCAGCACGGGGCAGTCGCTCCACAGGCGCTCGAGGGCGTAGAACATGCGCTCCTCGTCATGGAACACGTGCACGACGAGGTCGCCGAAGTCGAGGAGTATCCAACGGCCCTCCGTGCGGCCCTCACGACGAACCGCCTTCACGCCGTGCTCGAGCATCCGGTCTTCGATCTCTTCCGCGATCGCGATGACCTGACGCTCGTTGCGCCCGCTCACGAGCAGAAACGCGTCGGTGAAGGGCAACGGCCCCGACACGTCGAGCGCGACCGGGTTCTCTGCGCTCTTGGCA
>JAHBSW010000010.1 GCA_019638935.1 Cryobacterium sp. | reverse complement strand
CGTTCGACGGGAGCGATGATGACTGAGCCGACATCGCGAGCCGTGCCGGCGGAGGCCGACCAGAGCCGCAGCGCCGCCGCGAGGGGCACGGCGGTCCGGGGTGTTCTCGTCGGGGCGCGCATCATGAGCGGCCTCGTCACGGTGGGGGTCATGGTTGCCGCAGTGGGGGGTGCCGCGCTCGTGCCTCTGCCGACGCTGGGCGGCGCCGTTCGCTCCGCCCTGATCGAGCCCGAGGCGGTCGATACGACGCGAGTGTGCGCGGGGCCTGTGCTGCGACTCGGCGCGGACGATGGCACCGACGCGACTCGCGCCAACTCGATCGGGGAGGCAGATCTGCGGTTCGCGGCATCCGGTGGCTCGCCCGTCCGTGGTTCGCTCGACTCGACCGACAGCATGACCGGTGTGACCCCGTATCGCGTCGATCTGCCGCCCGCCTCGGACGAGCAGCTCATTCTCGCGGCGAGCCAGAGCCAGTCGATCGCCTCGGGCGGACTCATCGGTTTCGCCGCGACCGAATGCTCGACGGCGTCGTCGGACTCGTGGATCGTCGCGGGTTCGACCGAGACCGGCCGCACCACGCTCCTCACCCTGTCGAACCCTGCGTCGGTGCAGTCGATCGTCTCGCTCGAGCTGTACACCGAAGGCGGCCGTGTGAGCGCCACCGGGCTCGACGGCATCGTCGTGCCGGTGGGCGGCCAGCGCATCGTCTCGATCGCCGGGTGGGCTCCGGATGCCGAGAGCATCGTCGTGCGGGTCAGGAGCTCCGGCGGGGCCATCGTTGCTCACCTGCAGCAGAGTGTCACTCGGGTGCTCACCCCCGGCGGGGTGGACATCGCCGCGCCGGGAGTGGCCCCGGCGCTCAGGGCGGTCATCCCGGGCTTTGTCGTCGACTCTCACACCGCGATCGAGGACATCGGTCTCGGCGGAGACTTCCACGACCTCGCGTCGATCGTTCGCCTGCTCGCGCCCGGCGACGCCGACGCGCAGGCGACGCTGACGGTGCGTCCGACGCCCGGCACCGTGAAGCCGGTGATCGAGGAGGGCGAAGAGCGCGTGCCCGAGACGATCGTCGTTCCGATCGAGCTCAAGGCCGGCATCGTCACCGACCTGCCCTTCGACCAGTTGCTCGACGGAAGCTACACGATCACGATCGACTCGACCGTTCCCGTCGTCGCGGCGGCGCGCAGCTCCACGGTGTCATCCGGGGAGGGGGTGCGGCTCGACTCGCAGGAGGGCCCTAACGCCGGCGCGTCGGGAGCGATAGATTTCGCGTGGTTCACGACAGCACCCCCGCTGGCGACCACGGCGCTCGTGAGCGTTGCGCCCGGCCCGGGAGCGATGCTTCATCTCGTCAACACCAGCGTCAACCCTGCTCGCGTAACCGTGCACGCGAGCACGGGGGCAAGCCCGGTCGAGGAGGTTTCCGCGGGCGGGTCGTTGGCGGTGCCGATGACGGCGGGCGGCAGCTACATGCTCACCGGGTTCGAGACACTGCACGTCTCCGTGAGCTACGCGGGTGATGGCGAGCTCGCGGGGTTCGCGGTCACGGGCCCGCTGCCGCTCGCGGCGGCGGTGCGCGTCTACCACTGATTCCGCGCGCGGGAGCCTGGGTCGGAGGCGCTTTCGCTCCTCCGCCGCGGCCCCGGCGCTGAGGACCGTCTCGGCTGCCAGGTGCTCGAAGAATCGGGACCCGACGGCGCTAGAAGTGCCGGAACCGCTCCGGAGCGAGATCCCAGGGGTCTTTGCCGAGCAGCTCGGCGACCGCGCGGAACACGCAGCTCTCGATGAACATGCGGCGGTGCAGGTCGTCTCGACGATGGAGTCGGGTGAGACGCTCCATGGGCACGCGGTAGAACACGATGCGGCGCTCGTCGGGGTAGACCCTCCAACGGCGCACGCCGCTCGCCGTCGCCTCGATCGCCACGGGAGAGACCTCGAATCGCACATCGGCGAGCTCGGTGGGCCACAGGCGCTTGAGGTAGGCGGCGGCAGAGGCGAGCGTCTGCTCGAACAGCAGACCGCGTGAGTGCAAGCGGGGGAGGTGTGCGCCGGTGACAGGCGAGCGCATCCCTCTGCCGTGGCCGTGCCGGTCGGCAACCGGCTGAACCGGACGTGCTCGACGGGGCTTGGCCATGCACAAACTCTACCCGTCGTGCCCGTGCGCCCACCCGCGCACTCGGCCGACGGATGGCTACAGTTGAACCACCATGAACCCTCGGCCGTGCAGCAAGGTCGCGTGTTCGCGAGAGGCGACCGCGACGTTGACCTACGTGTACGCCGACTCGATGGCCGTGCTCGGTCCGCTCGCCGGACGACGCGAGCCGCACAGCTACGACCTGTGCTCGCTGCACGCCGATCGACTGTCCGCGCCCCGCGGGTGGCAGGTCATCCGTCAGGTAGCGTTGAGCGATGACCACTGAGTCCTTCGAGACCGCTCTGCCCCTCGAGACCGCAGCGCCGATCGGAACCACGGGGCCTGTCGATCTCGCCGCCTTCGTCAAGGCGTACGACATTCGCGGGCTCGTCGGCACACAGCTGACGGATGCGGTCGTCGAGGCGTTCGGAGCCGCCTTCGTCGACGAGGTCCACGCCGCGGGCTCCGACGTCGTCGTGGGTCACGACATGCGCGACTCGTCCCCCGGGCTCGCCGCCGCATTCGCGAGGGGCGCCCGGGCGCGCGGGGGCAACGTCGTGTCGATCGGTCTGTGCTCGACCGACGAGAGCTACTTCGCCTCGGGCCGCTTGAGCGCCCCCGCCGCCATGTTCACAGCGAGCCACAACCCCGCCAGCTACAACGGCATCAAGCTTTCGAGGGCGGGAGCGCGGGGCATCAGTTTCGACACCGGCCTCGAGGCGATTCGCGACCGCGCGGCCGTGTATCTGCGTGAGGGCATCCCGGCGGCCGCCTCACCGGGTGGCTACCGCGAGCTCGATGTTCTGGCCGACTACGCGGCGTACCTTCGCGCGCTCGTCGACCTCTCCGGCATCCGGCCCCTGAAGATCGTCGTGGATGCCGGAAACGGCATGGGCGGGATGACCGTGCCCGCCGTGCTCGGCACGGCCGCCGGTTTGCCCGCCCTGCCGCTCGACGTCGTGCCGCTCTACTTCGAGCTCGACGGCTCGTTTCCCAACCACGAGGCCAACCCGCTCGAGCCCGCCAACCTCGTCGATCTGCAGAAGGCGGTCGTCGAGCACGGCGCCGACCTCGGCCTCGCGTTCGACGGCGACGCCGACCGCTGCTTCGTCGTCGACGCGAACGGCGATCCCGTGAACCCGTCGGCGGTTGCGGCGATCGTGGCGAAGAGGGAGGTGCTCAAAGCTCAGGCCGAGGACGCCGACGCGACGAAGTCGCCCCGCTACGTCATCCACAACCTCATCACCTCGCGCATCGTGCCCGAGACGATCCGGGCGGCCGGGGCGATTCCGGTGCGCACGCGGGTCGGGCACTCCCTCATCAAGGATGAGATGGCGGCGACGGGCGCGATCTTCGGGGGTGAGCACTCGGCGCACTACTACTTCCGCGACTTCTGGGGCGCCGACAACGGGATGCTCGCCGCGATGCACGTGCTCGCGGAGTTCGGCGCGCAGCCCGAGCCGCTCGCCGTGTTCGCGAAGGGCTACAACCCCTACTTTCAGAGTGGCGAGATCAATTCGACGGTGGCGGACATCCCCGCCGCCTACGCGCGCGTCGTGGAGGGATTCACGGGCGCCGATCTCGACGAGCTCGACGGCCTCACCCTCAGCGGCGATGACGACGGCGTCTTCTGGTGGGCGAACGTGCGCCCCTCGAACACGGAACCCCTGCTGCGTCTCAACGTCGAGGCGGGTCGCCGCGACGTCATGGAGCGGGTGCGCGACCGCGCTCTCGGACTCATCCGCGCTTAGCACGCGTTCTCGCGCTTCTCCTTTCATCTCGGACCCGGCAGAGACGGCGCGTGCGAAACACGGACGGGCCGTAGGCGAGAATGGGGGGATGCCTACGAAGCCTGCTCTCCACGAACCCGTCCCATACCGGGTCGCCGACCTCGCGCTCGCGGAGGCCGGTCGGCACCAGATCCGTCTTGCCGAGCACGAGATGCCCGGGCTCATGGCCCTGCGGGCGGAGTTCGGGGCGAGCAAGCCGCTGAGGGGGGCGCGCATCGCGGGCAGTCTGCACATGACGGTGCAGACGGCGGTGCTCATCGAGACCCTCGTCGCGCTCGGCGCGCAGGTGCGCTGGGCGAGCTGCAACATCTTCTCGACCCAGGACGATGCGGCCGCGGCGATCGTGGTCGGCTCGGGCTCGGTCGAGCAGCCCGCGGGCGTGCCCGTCTTCGCCTGGAAGGGCGAGACCCTCGAGGAGTACTGGTGGTGCACCGAGAGGATCTTCGACTGGAGCGCCGAGGCCGAGGCGGCGGGCGCGGACTGGGTCGGACCCAATATGATCCTCGACGACGGCGGCGACGCGACGATCCTCGTGCACAAGGGGCTCGAGTTCGAGAAGGCCGGCGCCGTGCCGCAGGCGACGGATGCCGACAGCCGCGAGTGGCGGGTCGTGCTCGACACCCTGCGGGCCTCGCTCGAGGCGAATCCGGCGCGCTGGCAGGCTGTGGCCCCCGGCATCCGGGGGGTCACCGAGGAGACCACGACGGGCGTGCACCGCCTCTACGAGCTGTTCAAGTCGGGCGAGCTGCTGTTCCCGGCGATCAATGTCAACGACTCGGTGACGAAGTCGAAGTTCGACAACAAGTACGGCATCCGCCACTCACTGCCCGACGGGCTCAACCGCGCGACCGACGTGCTCATCGGCGGCAAGGTCGCTCTCGTCGCCGGCTACGGCGACGTCGGCAAGGGCGCCGCGGAGGCGCTGCGTGGGCAGGGCGCCCGTGTCATCGTGACCGAGATCGATCCCATCAACGCGCTGCAGGCGGCGATGGACGGCTACCAGGTCGCGCGCATCGAGAGCGTGCTCGACACCATCGACATCTTCGTCACGGGAACGGGCAACCAGAACGTCGTCACGGTCGACCACATCCTCGGCATGAAGCATCAGGCGGTCGTCGCCAACGTGGGTCACTTCGACGACGAGATCGACATGGCGGGCCTTGAGACGCTCGCCGGTGCCGAGCGCGTCGAGATCAAGCCGCAGGTGCACGAGTGGAGGCTGCCGAACGGCCGCAGCGTGCTCGTGCTCTCGGAGGGTCGACTCATGAACCTGGGCAATGCGACGGGGCATCCCTCCTTCGTCATGAGCAACTCCTTCACCAACCAGGTGCTCGCGCAGATCGAGCTCTTTGGCACCGACTACCCGCTCAGCGTGCACGTGCTGCCGAAGGTGCTCGACGAGAAGGTCGCTCGGCTGCACCTCGACGCGCTCGGCGTCGAGCTCACGACGCTGAGCCCCGAGCAGGCCGCCTACATCGGAGTTCCCGTCGAAGGCCCCTACAAGCCGGATCACTACCGCTACTAGGCACCGGAGGCTCGGCGGTCAGTTGCCACGGCAGAAAAGTTGGAATACAGTATCCTAAACGCCCTCGAATAAGGATCTCATGACAACGACGTCTGCAACTCGTGCCGGTCTCTACCCCTCGGGTGAACTGAGAGGCCTGCTGTCACCACGTTCCGTCGTCGTGGTCGGCGCATCCGAGCGTGCCGGGGCATTCGGCGGACAGATCATCAAGAATCTTCTCGGCATTCCCGGGATCGAGCTCTACGCGGTGAACCCCAAGGCGGATCAGGTCTTCGGGGTCGACGCCTACCCGAGCATCTCCGCGATCGGAAAGTCGGCCGACCTCGTCGCAATCTGTGTACCGCAGTCCGCGGTGGTGAGCGTGGCCCGTGAGGCTTTCGAGGCGGGAATCCGCAACGCCATCGTCTACTCCTCGGGGTTCGCCGAGAGCGGCACCGAGCAAGGCACCCTCGCACAGAACGAACTCGTCGAGCTCGCGGAGCGGGGCATGCGCATCCTCGGTCCCAATTGCCTCGGTTTCATCAACGTGCACCGCGGAATCGAGATGCAGTTCATCAAGGGCTACGGCGACGAACTCGTCACGGGTGGCATCGGCGTCGTCGCACAGAGTGGCGCGCTCGGATATCTGCTGACGCAAGCCCAATACCGTGGCGTGGGATTCTCGCACTGGGTCGGCCCGGGCAACTCGTCGGACGTCGACGCGCTCGACCTGGCGAACTTCATGCTCGACGATCCCGACACCAAGACCGTGGTCATCATCTTCGAGGGCACATCCAACGGCCACCGGCTGTTCGAACTCGGTCGACGCGCGCACGAAGTCGGCAAGCCCGTCATCGTTCACAAACTCGGTCGATCGGAGATCGGCTCTGCGAGTGCGCGATCGCACACCGGGGTGCTGGCGGGCTCGAACGCGGTCTTCGAGAAGGCATTCCGAAGCGCGGGGCTCGTCGTCGTCGAGCACTTCGACGACATCATCGAAACGGCGGCGATGTTCGCCAAGGTCGGGCGTGCGCGCTCCAACGGGGTGGGGATCTTCTCCGCCTCAGGTGGCGCGTGCATCATCGCAGCCGACGAGGCCGAGGCGGCATCCGTCGCACTTCCGCCGCTCGATCCCGCGATCGGCCAGGAGATGGTCGCTTTCATGCCCGGGTTCGGCACGATCGGCAACCCCACCGACGCGACGGCCGAGGCGGTGAAAGACCCGGAGATCTTTCGCCGAAGCCTCGAGGTCTTCGGCACCGACGAGAAGTTCTCCATGATCCTGATCGCCCTCACCGTTGCGAGCGAAGCGATGACGGGCGTGCGAGCGCGACTGATCACCGAGTTCGCGGCGAGTCGGCCGATCGACGCGCCGCCGCTTGCGGTCGTGTGGCTGAGCGAGTGGGCGGATGGCCCCGGTGCGGCGACATTCGCGAAGGATGACCGCGTCGCGATATTCGGTTCGTTCCGCACCGCGATGTCGGCGGTGCGCGGCTGGCTCGACTGGAGCCACTTCGACGCGACCGCACTCGACACGGGGTTCGATCACGCCGCGGACGAGCACGCTCGCGCCGCGGCAGCGCTGGCGACCGAGCGTGCGGAGCTCGGTGCCGAATTCGTCGACGAGACAACGGGAACCCTGCTGCTCGACGAGTCCGAGGGAAAGCTCGTCATCAGTCGTCTGGGCATCGCCACGAGCAGCCCGCAGGTGCTGGCGGCGAATGACCCAGAGCTCGAGAGCAAGGTGGCTGCTCTGCCGTTCCCGGTGGTCGCCAAAGTCGTCTCCCGTCGGATCGCGCACAAGGCTCGGGTCGGGGGAGTCAAGCTGAACCTGCAGTCGCCCGAGCAGGTCGTGGCGACCGTGCGAGAGTTCGCCGAGCGATTCACCGATGACGGGCCGGCCAGCACTCTCGTGGAGGGCATGGTCGCAGGGGAGCGAGAGTGGTTCGTCGGCGCCAAGCGGGACGCTGGGTTCGGCGTCGTGCTGACCATCGGTCTCGGCGGAGTGGATGTCGAGAGCAGCACCCCCGTGCTCATCGTCGGTGAGCCATCGCCGCGCGGCATTCGCGCGGCCCTCGAGTCGGCCGGCGGAAAGACGGGCGAAGCGCTCGGCCGGAGCCCGCACGTGCTCGGCGAACTCGCCGAGACGGCAGCCCGGGTGCTCCGTCTGTTCTCGGCGCTGCCCGCGCTCGCAGACATCGACATCAATCCCCTGCTCGAGACAGCCGACGGACTCATCGCGGTCGACGCGGCCATTCTCGTCTCAGCACTCACCAACGAATAGTTACGGAGGCCGTGTCTCATGGACTTTGGTTTCACCGAGGAACAGGACGACCTGCGGCAGCTCGTTCGCGACATCATGACGAAACGAGCGACCGACGACTACCTTCGCGAGCTCGATGAAGCGTCGGAGTTCCCCTACGAGCTGTACGACGAATGGGTGAAGACGGGCCTGCTCGCACTTCCCTTCCCCACCGAGCTCGGCGGCGACGCGGCGGGGATCATGGAGTTCGTGATCGTCGTCGAAGAGATCGGCCGACGCGGCTACGATGTGAGCCTGCCGTACTGCGCACCGATCTTCAATGCGCTCAACATCGTCAGGCACGGCACGGTCGAGCAGCTCGAGATGTTCATCCGCCCGTTCCTCGCCGGCGACATCCGGTTCAGCATCTCGATGTCCGAGGCCGAGGCAGGCTCGGATGCCGGTGCGATGCGCACGACGGCGGTGCGCAACGGGTCGGACTACGTTCTCAACGGCGCCAAGATGTGGGCGAGCGGTGCGGGTGTCAAAGACACCTACATCAACCTCTACGCGAAGACCGATCCCGAGGCGCCCGCCGGAAAGGGGCTGAGTCTCTTTCTCATCCCCAACGACACACCGGGTCTCGAGATCAACAAGGTGCACACCCTCGGTCGACGGATGTTCCCCACGACCTCGATCTTTCTCGACAACGTGCGCGTGCCCGCCGAGAATCGCATCGGCGGTGAGAACGAGGGGTGGACGATGATGATGTCCGGCCTCGAGCTCGAGCGGGTGGCGACATCCGCCGCCTACCTGGGAAACGCGCTCACGGTGGTCGAGGAAGCGCTCGCGTACGCCAAGACCCGGGAGCAGTTCGGCAGTCCGATCGGAAGCTTCCAGGCGATCGCGCACATGCTGGCCGACATGGACACCTCGGTCGAGGCCGCGCGCCTGCTCACCTACCAGGCAGCGTGGCTGGTGGAGCAGGGCATCGGCGACCGGAAGCGCATCAGCCAGGCCAAGCTCTTCGGCTCCGAGACCTTTCTCGACGTCGCGCAGAAAGGCCTGCAGATCATGGGTGGAATGGGCTACTCGATGGAGACACCCATGCAGCGTCACCTTCGCGCGGCACTGGGGACCACCATCACCGCGGGCACGTCGCAGATTCAGAGACAGACCATCGCAGGCGCTCTAGGGCTGCGGCCCGATGGCGGGCGCAGGAGAGGCTGATGGATGCCGAGGGTCGGGCGATTCTCGACCTGCTTCCTCCTGCGCTGACGGCGAGGGTGATCGACACGCCCGCCGGGCCAGCGCTCGCCGTTGTCGGCGATCAGCTCACGCTCGTCGACGTCGAGGCGCTGCTGTCGCAAGCGCTGCCCGCCGAGGGGGTGCCGGTGGGTTACGTTCTCGTCGCCGACGGCGACGGCGCCCTCGAAGACCTGGTCCGCCGCAGCGAACTGACGCTCGTGAAGCCCGTGCCCGACTCCTCGCACTTCTCCGATGTGAGTCCGCGGCGGATTCCCGGTCTCGACTGGATTCGCGTGATGAGATCGCCGCTCGGGGAGCACACGCGTGGAAGCATCAACGTCTACCTCGTCGATACCGGCGACGGTGTCGTGCTCATCGACGCCGGATTCTCGACCGAGGCGCCGCGCCTGAGCACCGCGCTGGAGATCGCCGGCATCGAACGAGGGACGGTTCGAGCCCTCTTCGTGACGCACTGTCATGCGGACCACGTGGGGGCGGCCGCGGCGATCCGCGCACAGGGGTGGCTGGCAGAGGACGCAGGCCTGGTCCTGCACAGCGAGACTGATCGCCTGGGCCGGGAGATGTTCCTCACTCCCGCCGACCGCTTCGTGAACCAGCTCATCGACAATGGCATCGCACCGGCGGATGTGCCCGAGTGGAGGGCCGGACTCGACCTCATGGCAGATCTTGCGAACTGGCCCGCCGAACCGCGGCTCGTCGACGGCGGCACTGCCGTGACGATCGGCGAGGTGAGATTCGAGGTCGTGAGCACGCCCGGGCACAGCCCCGATCACGTCGCCATTCGAGCGTCGCATCGCATTCACGGCGAGGTCGTCTTTCTCGGCGACATGACCCTCGGCTCGAAGCTTCCGCAGTGCGGTGTCAGGGATTGGGAGAGCCTCGATCCCATCGAGGACATGCGTCGATCGTGGCAGACGGTGGCTTCGGGGGCCGCAGCGATGGGGCTGCCCGGCCATGGCGCCCCCGTGCCCGATCTGAGGGAGTTTCGAGCGCAGTTCGAGCAGACCTACACCGACGAGCTCATGGCGTTCCGCCGGCAGTACGGCGGGCGCGAACTCACGGCAGCGGATGTGGTGGACGAGCGGACTCGCGCCGGTGACGGCTTCGGACCCAAGCAGTTCGTGTTCTACGGCGCGATCGCCTGGTTCAAGCACCTGGAACGGCTCGGTCAGGCTAGCCTGGTCGACGAACACCCCATCCGCTACTCCGTGGAGCTGCTGTGAGCGAATCGACCAGCGACGCGCGCAGCGCATCCGAGCCCCGGGTCATCGTCTCCGACGAGGGCCGGGTGAGGGTCTTGACGCTGAGCCATCCTGCGAGCCTCAACGGACTCGGCCCCGTGATGCGCGAACTGCTCATGCAGCAGTTCGATCGCGCGGCGGCCGACAGTGACGTCGCCGCGATCGTCATCACCGGTGACGGGGGCAATTTCTCGGCAGGCTCCGATATCGGGGCGATTCTGGATCAGTCACTCGAGGCTCGCACCGAACGCCTCGCCGAGTTTCAGCTCTTCCTCGCCGGATGGCGGCAACTCGAGAAGCCGGTGCTCATCGCTGTCGAGGGCGCCGCTGCCGGCGGTGGGGTGTCGATGGTGCTCGCGGCCGACTGGGCGATCGGGTCGACGGACTCTCGGTTCACGGGAGGTTGGGTCGCTCTTGGCCTCGCCCCCGACGCGGGAGCGCTGTGGTGGCTGGTTCGAGTGCTCGGTCGCAAACGCGCCTTCGAGTGGGTGCACTCTCGGTCGTCGATGACGGCGACGGATGCGGCGTCGAGCGGAATGCTGACGGCGACCTGTCCCCCCGGCGAGGCGCTACGAGCCGCGTTGGAACGCGCGCAGCAGCTCGTCAGTCTGCCCGCTGCCGCGCGGGCCGAGACGAAGAGGCTCATGGCCGCAGCGCTGCAGGCCCCGTCGCTCGACGACTATCTTCCCCTGGAGCTGTCGAGTCTGGCGTCTCTGTTCGCATCGGAGGAGCACCGGGAGGCCGTTCGCGCCTTTCTCGCGCGGCGCCACGGCGGCTAGGACCGATCCCAGCGTTCTGGGCCCGCCGTCCTAGAATCCGGCACCGGCGAGCTCCGCGCCGGCGATAGCGACCACGGCGCGGCCCGAGATTCCCTCGCGCTCCATCTGCTGGTGCAGGGCGGGGATCTCGCTGAAGGGGTGAATGTCGACATCCGAAGCGCTGATGGTGCCAGCGCGCACGAGTTCGAGGACAGCCAGCATCTCCTGTCGTGTGCACGACTTCGTTCCCAGGAGCGAGATCTCCTTGAGAATGAGATACGCGGGAGGAATGGTGGCCTCGGTGCCGAGCACGTTTCCCACGACGACCACTCGGCCGCCGGTGCGCACGGATCGCAGGGACTCCCGCAGCGTCGGTGCGCCGACGACGTCGCAGACGAGGTCGGCGCGTCGACCATGGCGCGTGCGCAGTTCTTCGGCGAATCGACGATCTGGGTCGACGATCACATCGCTCGCTCCCGCCGCCAGGGCGACCTCGGCGTTCTGGGCCGACGACACGACCCCGACGACCGTGGCCCCCAGTGCGCTCGCGAGTCGCACCACGTGCGAACCGATACCGCCCGAGGCTCCTGTCACGACGACGAGCTCGCCCGGTCGAAGCTCACCCCGGGTGACGACGGCGTGGTAGGCGGTTCCGAAGGTGCAGGTGAGGATGGATGCAGTGGCGAGGGGGACATCGGCGGGAACGGCGACAAGTGCGCGCTCGGGAACGACGACGTACTCCGCATAACCACCGTCGTAGTCTTCGCCGAGGAACTTCGGGTTGTCGGTCAGGCAGTGGGCGTCGTTCTCGGTGTCACAGGATGCGCAGCTGCCACAGCCTACGAGCGGCATCGTCATGACCCGGTCGCCGACGACGAAGGATGTCACGGTGCTCCCGAGTTCGACGATGCGGCCGCTGATCTGGTGCCCGAGGGTGACGGGCAGGAGGCTGCGCGGGAACGCCCCTTGGCGGGTGAGCAGGTCGTGACGGCAGATTCCGCAGTAGGCGACCTGCAGCAGAGCCTCCGCGGGACCGGGCCGTGGCACGGGCTGCCGGTCGAACTCGATGACGTCGGGCCCGCCGAAGCGGTCGATGCGGGTGGCGCGCATGCGCTCGGGAGTCGTGGCGAGGCCCAGATTCGGTGCTGACATGGCTGCTCCATTGCGCGAGTGCGAGAGTCACGGCCGAAACCGTATTTGTATACTGTAGTCCAAATGAACCCCTCCTTGGGCACCTCGCGCAGCCCAGCGTTCGCGATCTGCGTGATCATCGCCGCCCTGACGCTGCTCGATCTCTCCAAGATCAACGTCACTCTCACGGCGATCGAACGCGGCTTGGAGGCGTCCCCAGCGGACCTTCAGCTCATCGTCGTCGGCTACGCGCTGTCCTTCGGCCTGGCGCTCATTCCTGCCGGGCGATTCGGCGATGTGCGCTCGCGGCGCAGCACGCTCATCGTGGGTCTCGTGCTCTTCGTCGTCACGAGCCTCGCCTGCAGCCTCGCGATGGAGTCATGGCAGCTCGTGCTCGGGCGGCTCGCTCAGGGAGTCGTCGCTGGCATACTCATGCCTCAGGTGCTCGGCATCATCCAACAGCTCTACACGGGAACGGCGAGAGCTCGCGCATTCGGCATCATCGGTGTCATCACCGGGCTGTGCGTAGCACTGGGGCCGACTCTGGGCGGTGTGCTCATCACGGTCGGCGGAGAGGACTGGGGATGGCGGTTCATCTGGCTCATGAATGTGCCGCTCGGACTTGCGGTGCTTCCTTTCGCCATCCTCTCTCTGCCGCGCGACGAGAGCGGCCCGGGTCGTCGCCGTGAACTCGACCTCGTCGGCACGTCGATTCTCGGACTCGCGATCGCGGCCTTCATCACCCCGTTCGTGCTCACCACGGGTCGAGGCCACGACGTGCCCGCTCGCTGGGCTCTGCTCGCTGTCGCCGCCGTGCTGTTCTGGGTCTTCGTGCGCTGGGAACGCTCCTATGTCGCGCGCGGAAAATCGCCCGTCGTCGACGTCGAACTCATGCGTGTGCCGTCGTTTCGCTTGGGCACCACACTGACGACCTTGTACTTCGGCGCCCTCGCGTCGGCGTTTCTGCTCATGAACATCTTCGTTCAAGAGGGTTTGGGCATCAGCCCTCTCTTCGCCGGCCTGCTCACGCTGCCCTACGCGGCCACCTACATCGCCTCGGCATCCCTCAGCCCCCGGCTCAGTGTGCGGATGGGCCTGGGCTACCAGGTTCTCGGATTCTCGATCATGATCGTCGCGATCTCTCTCACCGCGGTGGTCGGCTTCGCGTTTCCTCCCGAGACCGCGGGATGGGCGATCGCCGTCAGCTGGGGGATCACCGGTCTCGGGGTCGGCGGCTTGAGCGCACAGAATCAGACCTTCTCGCTGTCGGAGATTCCTGCCGCGCATGCTGGCGTCGCGGGATCGATCAACCAGCTGGGGCAGCGCGTCGGAACCGCCATCGGCATCGCGGCGACGAGCACGATCTATCTGGCTCTTGCGCCCCCCGGAACGTCGTTGACACTGGCTCGGCCCGCGTTTCTCTACGCGATGATGGCGTGTGTGGTGCTGGCCGTGATCGCGCTCTGGATGTCGGCGGTCAGCCTGCGTCGGAGGGGAAGGGGTTGGCCGCTCGCGCCGACCACCCCTCGGCCCTGATCGCGGGGCCTGACGCATCGAGAGGCTCAGTGTCACCCGCTTCGACCAGCTTCACTCCGTCGATCGGGACGAAGGAACGGACCGGTCGGTCGGATGCGAGCCTGCCGAGGTGGATCACCTGGGCATCCGACATCACCTCGACGGGACTCAGAACGGGAGAGACCGGAACGTCGTGCGCGCGCAGCAGGTCGACGAGTTCGTCGCGTCCACGGTCGGCTACGGCGCGCGAGATGCGCTCATTGAGCTCGCTCGCCCTCGCCTTGCGCAGCTCGTAGCGTGCGAGCTCGCCGTCTGCTGCGAGGTCGTCGAGTCCGAGCGCCCGGCACAGCGGACCCCAGAAGTGGTCTTCTACCGCGGCGATGAGCACGTAGCCGTCCGCCACCGCGAACACCCCATTCGCGGGACGAAGCATCACGTCTTCGCGGCTGGTGGCCTCGCTTCCGATGTATTCGGCGAGACGCGGAGTCATGAACGACAGCACGCTCCCGAACAGAGAGACATCGAGCTGGCGGGCCGTTCGATGGGGGTCGCGCAGAGCGGCGAGTATGCCGATGACCGCGTAGAGGGATGCGCCAAGGTCGCCCACGGGAACGGGCGCGTCCCCCGGGGGCGACGAGGGCTCTCCGGTCAGGAACGTCGCACCGGACCGCGCCATGAAGGTGCCGTTGTGACCCGGATCATTCACGAGCGGACCGGACTGCCCCCAGCCACTGAGCGATACGTAGACGACCTTCGGCTGTTTCGCCGAGATGGCCGCGAAGCCCACGCCGAGCCGCTCGAGCACGCCCGGTCTGAAGCCCTCCATGAAGACATCCGCCTCGGCGGCGAGGCTCAGCAGCACCTCGACATCGGCGGGGTTCTTGAGGTCGAGCGCGATGGACGACTTGCCCCGATTGAACGACTCGAACATGTGGGGTTGAATGTGGCGCATGGCGTCACCACCGGGGGAGCGTTCGACTTTGATCACGGTGGCGCCGAGGTCGACGAGTATCTGCGATGCGAACGGTCCGGGAAGCATCGTCGTGAGGTCGAGAACCTTCACGCCGTGGAGGGGGCGCCAGACCGTCTCATCCGACTCCGCGTGCATCGCTGGTTCCTTATCGTCGGGGTACAGCCATGGAAACACTATCGCTCTTGGTATACGGTGTACAGTACTAGGTACGAGGAGGTATTCGATGCCCGCAGCGCTCGCTGGGCTCACTGTCATTGACCTCACCTCTTTCGTGCCCGGTCCCTATGCATCGATGCTTCTCGCCGATCTCGGCGCACGCGTCATTCAGGTCGAGCCGCCGGGCGGAGATCCCTCGCGCAGTCTCCCCTACCGTCGCGGCGACGACAGCGCACTGCATGCGTGGATCGGCCGGGGCAAGTCCAGCCTCGTACTCGATCTCAAGACGACGGCCGACCGCGACAGGCTCTTCGAACTCGTCGCCGTCGCCGACATCGTCATCGAGGGATTTGCCCCGGGTGCGGCGCACCGGCTCGGTGTCGACTACGAGGCCTGCCAACGAGTCAATCCGAGGATCATCTACTGCTCCATCGCGGCGGTGGGCGACTCGGCAGAGTCTGTGGGAGTTCCTGGACACGACCTCGACTCCGTCGCGAGAGCGGGGGTGCTGGACCAGCTCCGGGACGCTGCAGGAAGCGTGATCAGCGCGGGCCCACTTTTCGGCGATATCTCGGCGGGTCTGCACGCCGCTGTCGGCATTCTCGCGGCCGTGCACTATCGGGAACGCACCGGCATCGGTCAGCGCGTCGGTGTCAGCCTGCTCGGGGGAGCGCTGGCGATGGCCGCGCCGCAGCTCGTGAAGGCGCTCGCAGGCGCCGTTCCGGAACCGGGCAAGGATCTCAACCTCGGCGGCGACCCCGCCTATCGCGCGTATCGAGCCCGCGACGGACGCTGGTTCGTTCTCGCCGGTCTCGAAACCAGGTTCTGGGAGAAGGTCTGCAGGCTCCTCGGGCGTGACGAGCTCATCGAGCTGCGACAGAGCGACCCATCGAGAGTCGCACGGGAGCTCGAGAACCTCTTCGCGACTCAGGATCGAGACGCATGGGCCGCCCTGCTCGAGCACGAGGGCGTGTGCTTCGGGCCGGTCAATCCGCTGAGCGAGGTCGCTGCTGACGCGCGGATCGTCGAATCGGGACTCCTCGCCGATTCCCGGCTCAACAGCCCCATTCACCTATCCGCGACACCGCCGGATTCCTCACGGCCGGCGCCGTCGCTTGACGAACGACTGGAGGAGACGTGACTGACGTTATCGGCTCGGTAGAGCCACTGTCCCCGTGGGCGGCGATCGCCCAATCCCGGCGCAGCGACCTGCGCGAGCTCGTGGAGAGCTCGATCGCCCCGCTGGTGGAGGCTGCCGAGGCAACTCAGGTCTTTCCCGTCGAGGTGTATCGACTCCTCGGTGAGGCCGGATTCCTGGCGATCGGCGCCCCGGCGAGTGAGGGCGGCGAGGGCGGCGGCCGCACCTCAGAGGTGATGGTCGTGCAAGAGCTCGCTCGCGCCGGCGCGGGTATCACGATGTCGGTCGTTCCGTTCTTCATCGTGCGCATCGCCGTCTTCGAGTTCGGGTCGCCCGAGGCGATCGAAGAAGTGGGCAAGCCCATGATGCGTGGTGAGCGCATCGTGGGCATCTGCATGAGCGAACCGGATGCCGGATCCGACGTCGCTTCGATCCGCACCCGTGCGGTTCCCGACGGCGACGGCTGGCGCATCTCGGGCAGCAAGATGTTCATCACGAACGGAACCATCGCGACCGACCTGCTCGTCGTCGCGAAGACATCCGACGGAATCGGCCTGTTCCTGCTCGACACGAACCAGCCCGGCTACACGGCGCGCAAGCTGGACAAGGAATCCGCCCGGGCATCGGATACCACGGAGATCGAGTTCGACGAGGTCTACGTTCCCGCGCACCGCGTCGTCGGCGATCCTCACGACGGATTCCGCAAGGCGATGCGGGTACTGAACGGCGAGCGCATCCTGTCCTGTGCGCGAGCGATTCAGCTCGCTCGCGACTCGTGGGACGACGCGGTCGCATGGGCGAGCCAGTCGACCATCTCGGGTGAGCCGGCTCTCGCGACGCAGGGGTTTCAGGGGCCGCTCGCTGCGGCGCTGGGCGACCTCTGGCTGCTCGACCTCGGTCTCGAGAAGGCATGCCTGCTGTGGGATCGGGGCGACGCGGCAGTGTCGGAGATATCCATGCTCAAGACACTGTCAACCAAGAAGTCGGTCGAGATCACCAGACTGGCTCAGACATTGACGGGCGTCGACGGTGTGCGAGCGGGAACGCGACTTGCGCGGAACGCTCGGGACACGCGGCTGGGAACCGTCACCGCGGGAAGCGAACAGATCATGCACAGAATTCTCGCCAGACAGTCCGGCTGGCCGAAGGCGAAGTGGTAGGGCACCATGGACGACGACATCATTGAAAGCCTCATCGCCGCAGTCGGTGAGGTTCTCGACACGGAGCTTGCCGGGCTGGCGAGCGATCGGGCCGCGCGCAACCGCACGACCCTGAACCGTGTGCTCACCAGTCTGGGAGAGCTGGGCTACCTCACGGCTGGTTCCGAGGACGGCAGCGGTCTCGGCCTCTACGCCGATGCGCGCCTGGCCGCGACGCTTGCAGAGTCGTGGGGTTCGCTCGCCTGGGCGGCACTGCCCACCCTGCTCGGCAATCGGCTCGGCGAGGCAGAGGGCTACGCACCGACCGCACTGGCTTTTCCCGAGCCGAACACCTGGTCTCAGGCGCAGCTCGAGGGCGGGACGGTCACGGGCGAGTTGCGCTTCGTGCTCAACGCCGACTCCGCCACGCGCGTACTCGCCGTCTCTCCGAGCGGCGCGGCGGTGATGGCGAGCATCGCAAAGCGGCGCGAGTCGGGCGACTCGGTCGAGGGTTTCAGCGAGACCATCCACGATTCGGTGTTCCTGGCGCCCGACGGTGCTGCTGTCACCGGCGAACTCGTTTCCGCAGTGCGCATTCTGAGAGCCTCGATCGCGTGCGGCCTCGCCGCGGGCGCGATCTCCCTCGGAGTGCGCTACGCGCAGGAGCGGGTGCAGTTCGGTCATCCCATCGGCGTCTACGGGGAGATCCGCTCCATCGTCGCCCGCGCTGCCGGGTTGCATCGCTCGGCGCAGGCCCTCGTCGATCAGGTCGCCCGTGCGTGGGATGCGGGTTCGCGTTCCGATGCGGATGCGGCTCAGGCCTTGCTGGTGGCGGTGGAGAACTCGACGATCGCCATTGAGCGGATGCAGCACGTGCACGGCGGCTACGGACAGATGGCGGAGTTCGAGATCGGTCGCTACATGCGTGATGTGCGCATCGTGGGGGCTTTCGACGCATCTTTGCCCTCGCTCGAGGACATCGTCGCCGATGATTTCGGGTTGCCTCGTTTCTCGTCTTGACGACAAACTGCATCTTGTATACGGTATTCCTAGCTGAAGGAGGCAGAATGTCACGACCAAAGGCGGTCATCGCAGGGGTGGGTCAAACTGACTTTTCCAAAGACAGCGGACGCAGCGTCCAAACCCTCGCACTCCAAGCCGCTTTCGCGGCAATCGACGACGCGGGCCTGCAGCCGAGCGACGTCGACGGACTGATCCCCTACAAGATCGGGCCCAGCTCGGAGGATCTCATCGCCGGTCTCGGACTCACGGATGTCCGCTTCAGCGCGTCGACGCACATGGGCGGAGCGAGCCCGGTCGCCTCGCTGCGGACGGCCCAGCTCGCGATCGAATCCGGTCAGGCCGATGCCGTGCTGCTCTTCGTCGCACGCAACGGTCGATCGGGGGCTCGCGTCGCCGCTCGCCTGGGAGCACAGGTTCCCGGTGGCGCGTTTCGCGAGGGTCTTGAGCAGCCGCACGGCTTCTCGACCCCCGCTCAGTGGTACGCCCTGTTCGCGCGGCGCCACATGATCGAGTACGGAACGACGCGCGAGCAGCTGGGTGCCGTGGCCATCACCATGCGCAACCACGCCCTCTTGAACCCGGCGGCGATGATGTACGGCAAGCCCTTGACGATGGAGGAGTACGCGTCATCGAAGCTCATCGCCGACCCGTACCTCATGTTCGACTGCTGCCTTGAGACCGACGGTGCGTCCGCCGTCCTGGTGACGCGCGACGACCTCGTCACGGGCAAGACGGCGCCGGTCGACCTGCTCGGTGTCGCCGAGGGGCACGCTGACTCGGCCGACGACATCGTCAACCGCCGTGACTTCTTCCAGACCGGCTTGACCAAGGCCGCGCCACGGGCGTTCGCCGCTGCCGGCCTCCAGCCCGCCGATGTCGATCTCGCTCTCATCTACGACTGCTTCACCTTCGAAGTGATTCAGCAGCTCGAGGAAGCAGGCTTCGTGGAGCGTGGCGAGGGAGGGCCTTTCGTCGAAGAGGGCCACATCGCGCTGGGTGGATCGCTTCCGGTGAACCCGCACGGCGGTCTCATGTCAGAAGGCCACATCGCCGGCATCAACCACATCGTCGAGGCCGTTCGCCAGCTTCGCGGGGTCTGCGACGCACGACAGGTCAAGGGAGCGCGCGTGGCCGCTGTGACCGGGTGGGGCGACCTGGGCGACGGTGCTCTGGCCGTACTGGGAATCGACTGAGGAACGGATGGCGAATATGAGTCGCAATACAGATCTGACCAAGTACGACATCCCGTTGCCCGACGTCGACGAACGCGACCTGAAGGGGTATTGGGAGGGCACAGCTGCGGGAGAGCTTCGAGTTCAACGCACCCGCGACGGCGTGCTGCAGTGGCCACCGCGTGGATCGGCTGTCGGTGTGCCCGACTTCGATCTCGAATGGGTGCGCGTTCCGCACACCGGGGAGCTGTTCTCCTGGACGGTCGTCGGACAGACCGGGCTGCAGGGCTATTCGGAGCTCACGCCCTATGCGGTGGGAACCGTTCAGCTCGACGAGGTTCCCATCCGGATGCTCGGGTTCATCGACGAGGACCCCGCGACGCTGGTCGCCGGCGAGCGATTCGCCGCCAAGTTCATCACGTTCAACGACAGAGTGACGCTGCCCATCTGGGTACGCGCCTAACGAGAAGCCGGCTGAAAAGAGGAAGTCATGGAACTCCCAGAGACGATTGTCTACGAGGTTCGCGAGAAGGTCGCGGTAATCACCCTCAACAACCCCGACCGCTACAACGCGGTCACGCCAGAGATGCGCACCGGGATCCGCGCCGCCTTCGCGGAGGCGAACGCCGACGACGACGTATGGGTCATCCTCTTCCAGGCCGTGGGCGACAAGGCATTCTGTGCTGGCGCCGATCTGGGCTCGACCGTGAAGAACCTCACCGCGACGCCCGAGACTCAGCTTCGTGAGGTCGTTCCGGACCCGACGAAGCGTCACTTCAGTGATGTGTTCAAGCCCATCATCGCCGCCGTCAACGGCATCTGCACGGCAGGCGGACTCGAGATGCTGCAGGGCACCGACATTCGGATCGCATCGGAGAACGCACGCTTCGGTCTCGGCGAGGTCAAGTGGGGCATCGTTCCTCTTGGCGGCTCGCACGTTCGACTGCCGCGACAGATTCCGTGGGCGGTCGCGATGGAACTGCTGCTCACGGGCGACATGATCGGTGCCGAGCGTGCTCGCGAGATCGGTCTCGTCAACGAGGTCGTTCCGATCGATCAGGTGCGCGAACGAGCGTTCGAGCTCGCCGTGCGCTTGACGAAGAACGGGCCGCTCGCGCTGCGCACGGCCAAGGAGTCCGTCGTGCGCTCCCTCGCGCTCGACGCCGCGTTCGCAAACGACTTCTACACCGCTCAGCGTGTGTTCTACAGCGAAGACGCGAAAGAGGGACCGGCCGCGTTCAAAGAGAAGCGCGACCCGCAGTACAAGAACCGCTGATCGCGAAGCGAGAGAGAGTAGTCAGGGTGACCGAGTCAGTTTACGTAGTGGGCGTTGGCATCACGCCGTTCGGCAAGTTCGCCGACGAGTCGATGAAATCGCTCGGTCGCACGGCAAGCCGCACCGCCCTGATCGATGCCGGGATCTCACCGCGCGACATCGATCTGGTTTCGGCGGGCTCGGCACGAAGCGGAATGTTGCACGGGCACGAGAGCGGTGTCGGTCAGATGGTCGCCTGGGAGCTCGGCATCAGCGGCGTAGCCGTATACAACGTCAAGGCGTACTGCGCCTCGGGGTCGAGCGCTTTCAACGTCGCCTATATGGCGCTCGCAGGTGGATTCAACGAGGTGGCCCTCGTGGTCGGGGTCGAGCAGCTCTCGGTGCGCGCGGAGAAGGGCCGTCCGATCACCTCGGACGGCGTCGAGATCGAAAGCGACTTCGGGTTCACTCCGCCGGCCTTCTTCGCAGCGGTCACACAGGAGCACATGCGGGAGTTCGGGACGACGCGCGAGCAGCTCGCCGCCGTCGCCGTGAAGAACCGGGCCAATGCCGTGCACAACCCCGTCGCGCAGTATCGCAACGCCATCTCGATCGATGATGTGATCAACTCGCCCAACGTCTCCGGCCCCCTCAACCTGTTCGATTGCTGTCCCACGGGGGACGGGGCGGCGGCGCTCGTTCTCATGACGGAGTCGGCGGTGAAACGGCTCAAGGTAGGCGATCGTGCGATCAGGATCGCATCGTCGGTGGTGCGCAGCGGTGAGTATGAGCAGGTCAAGTCGCTCACCACCTTCAACCTCGACGTGCTCGCCTCCAAGCAGGCCTATGAGAAGGCGGGGCTCGGCCCCGAGGACCTCGATGTCGTCGAGGTCCACGACGCGTTCACGATCACCGAGCTCATCCACATTGAGGACCTCGGTCTGGTCGCAAAGGGCGAGTCGGGGCCTGCGGTTGCCCGCGGAGAGTTCTCACTCGGCGGCCGAATTCCGGTGAGCACGAGTGGGGGTCTGCTGACGAAGGGTCACCCGCTCGGCGCGAGCGGCACGGCGCAACTCGTCGAACTGGTGGAGCAGCTGCGCGGAGAGTCGGGGGTGCGTCAGGTGGACGGCGCAAAGGTCGCCATGGCTCAGATGAGTGGTGGATTCATGGAGAGCGATCTCGCGACGAGTTGCATCACCATCCTGACTCGATAGACGGAGAAGACAAGAGACCATGAGCGACAAACCTCGAGCATCACAGACGGTCGTTGACGACTTCGGCGACGGCCCCGTGCTCACCGCGAGTCGATGCCCCTCGTGCGGTGACACGAGATACCCGCCGCGCGCGTGGTGCGTCAACGATCAGGAGACTATGGAGCGGGTACCCGTTTCGCCGGTCGGCACGCTCTACGAAGCCGTCTGGGTGTCGCGCCCGCCCTACGGATTCAGGGAACCGTACTACGTGGGCTACGTCGACATGCCCGAGGGAATCAGGGTCTTCGGTCGCATTGAGGCCAACGGCCACGAGCTCGAGCACGGCATGCAATTGGCACACCGAATCGACGTCTCCCGCACCGAACCCGAAGACGTGCTCGGTCCGATCTTCGCGCCGGCAGCGAGCTAGGGGGCCGCGTGCTGCGAAATCACCTGTCCGAAGAAGTGCTCGACCTCGCCGCGTTCGCGCGAGAGGTGGCCGAGAGAAAGATCGGTCCGCTCGTCGAGAAGGTGGAGCGAGACCAGACGTTCTCGCCCGCCATTCGCGACGTGCTGGCCGAAGCGGGCTTTCTCGGGCTCATCGTTCCCGAGCGATTCGGCGGCTCCGACACGAATCTGTTCGACGAGCTCGTCGTCGTGGAGGAGATCGCACGGGTCTACCCGAGCGCGGCAACCTACCTGACCGCTCACTGGGTATCGAGCAAGCTGCTCGTTCGGGCAGCGGATGGCGGTCAGTCCGATGACTGGCTGCTCGACGCGCTGCAGAAGATCGCTGCGGGCGAGTGGCTCGGTGCGCTCGGTGCCACCGAGCCCGAGGCGGGATCCGACCTCGCGAGCGTGAAGACCCGCTCCGAGCTCGACGGCGACACCTGGGTGACGAACGGAGCCAAACGGTTCATCACCAACGGTGGCTTCAGCGACTTCATCGCACTCGTCGTCCGCACGGGCGAGGCCGGTTCGAAGGGCATCTCCATTCTCTTCGCCGAGTCCGATGCGCCCGGCGTGAGTGCCATCCGATACGAGCACAAGATGGGACTCCACGGCTCCGCAACGGCAGAGCTGGCGATCGACAACCTCCGTGTGCCCGCCGACCACATCCTCGGCGAGGTGAACGATGGGTGGAGAATGGTGATGGACGGCCTGGACGCCGGACGCGTCGTCGTCGCTGCGATGGCGCTCGGCCAGGCATCCTCGGCCCTCGACCATTCGGTGCGGTACTCGCGCGACCGTCGCCAGTTCGGGCAGAGCATCTCCGAGTTCCAAGGGGTTCAGTTCTTGCTCGCCGACATGGAGATCGCCGTGGCGACGTCGCGTTCGATCGTGTACGACGCTGCCTCCGCGATCGTCGAGGGTCGCCCGAACGGGTCGCATCTCGCTTCGATCGCGAAGACTCATGCGACCGACTCGGCCATGCAGGTGACCTCCGACGCGGTTCAGGTGCACGGCGGCTATGGCTACGTCACCGACTTTCCCGTCGAAATGCTCATGCGCGACGCCAAGATCCACCAGATCTACGAGGGAACCAACCAGCTTCAGCGCTCGCTCATCGCGCGGCACCTGCTCAGGGACGGTCCCCGATAATGCGGAAGGTGCTGCTGGAGACCGAGGGAACGGTGGCTCGCCTGGTGCTCAATCGCCCCGACAAGCTCAACGCGATCGATGCCGAGAGCCTCGAACTGATCGCGGACTATGTTGCTCGCGTCAACGCGGATCCCGCTATCCGCGCGCTCGTCGTGACGGGGCGCGGACGCGCGTTCTGCGCGGGCGGTGACCTGGCCGAACTGGCCCCCAGGTTCGGCAGCGCGACCGAGTTCGCCGGATTCATCGACCGATGGAACGAGGTATTCAATCAGTTGGAAGAGTGCCAGGTGCCGACGATCGCGGCGGTCGGAGGAACAACCTTCGCGGGAGGGCTCGAGCTGACCCATGTTTGCGATGTCGTCGTCGTCGGCGATGACGTCGTTCTCGGCGATCAACACGCGACCTACGGCTTCTATCCCGCCGGCGGCGGCATCCAGCGACTGGCTCGGCTCATCGGCAGACGGCGAGCCGCCTGGGTGCTGATGTCGGGTGAACGATTCACCCCGAGCCAGGCGCTGGAGTGGGGCCTCGTCAACGAGGTGGTGCCGACGGCGCAGGTTCTCGATCGTGCACTCGAGATGGCGGCGCATCTGTCCGCGCGAAGCGCGCTCCTGAACACGGAGATCAAGCGAGCTCTGCGCGACGACCTCACCAAGCCTTTGGAGTCGGCGATGGCGATAGAACGCCCCCGCGCTATCGCGTATGCGATGTCAGCGGATACGAGCGCGGGCCTCGAAGCATTCAACGCTCGCACGACCCCACAGTTCCCAGACCGACGACCAAGAGAAGGCGACCAATGACCAGCTCATTCCAGGACATCATCTACGACACCTCCGGCGGCGTGGCTCGAATCACGATCAATCGTCCCGAGAAGTACAACGCGTTCCGCGAAGAGACCCTCGTGGAGCTGATCGAGGCGTTCACGCTTGCCGAGCAAGACCGCGAGGTCGGGGTCGTCGTGATCACGGGAGCGGGTGAGAAGGCGTTCTGTTCGGGTGGCGACATCGCGTGGGAGGACGCATCGGACCCTCGCGGCGCAGCACGGATGAATCGCCTCACGAGCAATCTTTCGCTCGTCATGCGCGGGTGCGGCAAGCCGGTGATCGCTCGCGTGCGCGGATTCGCCGTGGGCGGCGGAAACGAGCTCCAGATGCTGTGCGACCTCACCATCGCGTCGGACGACTCGACCTTCGGCCAAGCGGGACCGAAGATGGGAAGCGTGCCCGTGTGGTGGGGCACCCAGTTGCTTCCGCGCATCGTGGGTGAGCGCAAGGCCCGCGAAATCGTCATGCTGTGCGAGCGCATCCCCGCGAAGGAGGCTCTCGAGCTGCGACTCATCAACAAGGTCGTACCGGTAGCCGAGCTCGACGCGGCGGTCGACGCGTGGTGCGAGCGGCTGCTCTCGCTGAGTCCGCAGGCTCTGCGCGTCGCGAAGATCTCGCTCAACTTCGAGTCCGACCAGCTCTGGGCCTCGGTTCAGCACGGCCAGCAGATGATCAACTTCATCCACGGCACCGACGAGTTTCACGAAGGAACTCAGGCGTTCCTCGAAAAGCGGGCTCCCAACTTCGCCCAGTTCCGCTGAAGCCACCAGATCAACAAAGGAGTTCTCATGAGATTTGACGATCAGAACGTCGTCGTTGCCGGTGGTGGCAGCGGCATCGGACAGGCAACCGCCCTGCTGTTCTCCTCTTACGGCGCAAAGGTCGTCGCCGCCGATCGCAATCTCGACGGCGCGCGCGAAACGGTCGAGCTGATCCAGCAAGTCGGCGGTGAGGCGACAGCCGTGCAGTTCGACATCACGAGTCGCGCCGACAACGAGCGCCTGGTGCAGGAAGCCGTCGCCGCCTTCGGCCCCGTGAGTGTCATGGCGAGCACCGTCGGATGGTCGGACACGACGTTCTTCGCCGACGAAGACGAGGACTACTGGGATCGAATCATCCGAATCAACCTTCTCGGCAGCATTTACTTCAGTCGAGCCGCCTTCGATCACATGAAGGAACACGGCAAGGGCGGCGCGATCGTGCTGACGAGTTCGGATGCCGGCAAGGTGGGCACGCTGGGTGAAACCGTGTACGCGGCGGCGAAAGCGGGGGTGATCGGTTTCGTGAAGTCGCTTGCCCGAGAGACGGCACGCGACAACATCCGCGTCAACGCGATCTCGCCCGGTCCGACCGATACCCCGTTGCTGCGCGCACAGTCCGATCAGCACGTCATCGACCGGATGATCAAAGCGGTTCCTCTCAAGCGCATGGGCACCGCCGACGAACAAGCTGCCCCCATCGTCTTCCTCGCGTCAGCCGGAGCCTCCTACATCACGGGGCAAACGCTCTCCGTGAGTGGTGGGCTCACGATGACGTCGTGATCTCGGACCCCAGCCCATGAGCAAAATAGTGCCGCTCTCCATCGCGATCGAGAAGTTCATCGAACCGCGAGACACCGTGCTTGCCGCGTACACCAACGCACGCCCCAATGCGGCACTCATGCAGCTTGCGCGGAGCTTTGCGGGCAAAGACGCCGAGCTGACACTCGTCACCGCGGGAATGGTGAGCGTTCAGCACGCGCTTGTCGAACTCGGCATAGTGACGAAGGTGATCGCCTCTTTCGTCGGCGAGAACTATCCGATGGCGAGACCCAACAAGGCCTTCCAGCGGGCCGTCGCCCAGGGGCGGGTCGAGGTCGAGAACTGGTCGATGTGGGCGCTCATCGCTCGACTGGTCGCCGGGGGACTCGGTGTCGGGCACTTTCCGGTCAAGTCGATCGCCGGGAGCTCGATGGAAGCGGACCTCGCCTCCTCGTTCACGACGATGCCCGACCCCTTCACCGGTGAGCCCGTCGGTGTCGTCTCCGCACTCAACCCCGACGTGACGATCGTTCACGCCGTCGCCGCCGACGAAGACGGAAACCTCGTTCTGTCGGCACCCTACGGCGAGGCCCAGTGGGGCGCCCTCGCGGCGCGTCGGGGGGTGGTGGCAACGGTGGAGAGGGTCGTAGCGCGCGAAGACATCATCGCGAACAACACCCTCGTCAAGGTTCCCGGCCACCTCGTTCGGTCGGTGAGCGTCGCACCGTTCGGTTCGCATCCCTACGGCTTGCTCGCGCCCACCGGCACGGGGGTTCCCGACTACATCGATGACGGCAGGTTCATGGCCGATGTGCTGACCGCATCGCGAACCGCCGAGTCGTTCTCGACGTGGATCGACGAGTGGGTGCGGGGCGTGAGCAGCCACGACGACTATCTCGCGAAGGTCGGTTCGAGCCGACTCGACGAACTCGTCGAGAGTGCGCGCCCGGGTCAATGGGCCGAGGGGCTCGACGAGCCGTGGGGTGGTCCGCCCACGCCGATCGAACGCCAGATCCTCGCCGCCGCGAGGCAGATCGACTGCCGGGTCGGGTCGGAGGGGTTCGATGCGATTCTCTCGGGCGTCGGTCAAGCGAACCTGGCGTCGTGGGTGGCCGCTGACGCGATCAAGGCATCGGGTCGCGATGTCGAGCTCATGGCCGAGATAGGGATGTACGGCTACAGCCCCCGGCCCGGAGAGCCCTTCATCTTCTCGCACCGAAACCTCCCCACGAGCACGGTGCTCACCGATGTCATGACGGTGCTGGGGGCGTATGTGAGCGGTCCGAGCACGCGCACTCTGGGAGTTCTCGGCGCCGGTGAGGTCGACCAGGCAGGCAATACCAACTCGACGGTGACCGCGGACGGAAGCTTCCTCGTCGGATCCGGTGGCGCGAACGACATCGCGAGCGGGGCCAACGAGATTCTCTTGACCGTGGCACATGAGCGCTTAGTGGACGCCGTCGCGTACATCACGAGCCCGGGAACGCAGGTTCAGAGCATCGTTTCATCGCTCGGCGTCTTCGAACGTGTGGGCAGCAGCTGGCAGCTGATTCGATACATCGCGGAGGAGCCCTGCTCCCTCGAGGAGGCCGTGGCGGCTATGAGAGCCGCGTCGCCATGGAAGTTCGAGGTGAGCGAGACCGCCACCCTTGAACCGCGACCGACGCCAGCTCAGTTGGCGCTGCTTCGTGGATTCGATCCCGAGAAGGTGTTCTTGAAAGACTCGCCTGAGATCGTCATATCGGATGCTGCGAGCTAAGGGAGAGGGGAAGCGATGAGCGTGTCGAGAGAGCTCGGCGGCGACATCCGGGCTTCTGATGTCTACGACCGGGAGACGATGCAGGCGTTTCGGGAGTCCGGGCTGTGGCGCGATCGTGTGCTCACCGACTTTCTCACGGAGCACGCCGCCGAGCGCCCGGACGACATCGCCCTCGTCGCCGAGGGTGAACGCCGAACCTGGCGTGAGCTCTCAGACGCCGTGGATCGGATCGCAGCCGGTTTCATCGGACTGGGGCTCCGGCCCGGTGACTTCGTCGGCATTCAGCTGCCGAACTCGGTCGAGTTCGTCGAGACGTATCTCGCCATCCAGCGGGCGGGTCTCAAAGCCCTGACGATGCTGACGATTTACCGCGAGAAAGACGGCTGCTTCATGCTGGGCAAGACGAATGCGCAGGCGTATGTCGTTCAGGCGGACTATCGAGGTTTCGACTTCGCCGCGATGGCGCGTCGTGTTCTCGACGAGGTTCCGACACTCGCACACGCGATCGCGGTGGGCGGCGGCGAGGGCCTGCTGGATCTGTCGGCACTCGCCGCGACGTCGCCGTTGAGCCCCGACGAGTACGCCCTGCTGCGACCCGACCCCGACAGCATCTCGAAGGTGAGTTTCACCTCGGGAACGACCGGCGCCCCCAAGGGCGTCATTCACACGCACAACACCGATCTGGTGCCACCACTGCTCGTTCAATCCGCGCTCGGACTGGGGCCAGACACTCCGATCTGGATGCCGAGCCCGATCGGGCATGTGACCGGGCTGCTCTTCGGCGTCTACGGCTCCTTGCTCAACGGCGCCAAGCTCGTGCTGCAGGACAAGTGGGACCCTGCCCATGCGGTCGCACTCGTTGCCGAAGAGGGTGCCGTCATGACGGTGAGCGCAACACCTTTCATCGCCGGGATGCTCGACGTTCCGAATCTCGGGGACTACGACCTCTCGCGCTTCAGGTACTTCATGTCGGGTGGGGCACGGATACCGCCGGTGCTGGTCGAGCGAGCTCGCGCGGAGATGGACACCGCCCTCATCCGTGTGTTCGGCAGCGCTGAAGCGCCTCTGCACACCTCCGTTGCGCTGGATGCGCCCTGGGAGAAGTTCGTGGGCAGCGATGGCAAGGCCTTTCCCGGTGTCGAGTCTCGAAGCGCAGCACCCGCCGATCACGCGGCAACGCTCCCCACGGGAGAGCTCGGCGAGTACGCCACGCGCGGCCCGCACGTCTTTCTCGGCTACCTCGGGGAACCCGAGCTGACCGCTGAGGTGCGCGGGGACGACGGATGGTTCTACCAGGGCGACCTCTGCACCATGGACGACGACGGCTATGTGCTCTACGTCGACCGGGTCAAAGACATAGTCAACCGCGGGGGGATCAAGATCAGCGCTCTCGAGGTCGAGAACGAACTGGTCGCCCATCCGAGCATTCAGGCGGTGGCCGTTGTGGCCGTGCACGACGAGCGGCTGGGCGAGAAGGGGTGCGCCTTCGTCGTTCTGCGCCCCGGGGCGACGTTGACCCTCGACGACGTGGCGCGGCATCTCGAAGAGCGCCGCGTGACACGCCAGAAGTGGCCAGAGGAGCTGCGTGTCGTCGAAGAGCTTCCAATGACCGCCACGGGCAAGGTTCGCAAGGTAGAGCTGCGCGAGCAGTTCGAGAAGGAGACCGCAGGATGAGTGCCACCGAGCTGTTCGCCGAGGCCGAGAGAGCCTTCTTCCGCGACGCCGTGGCGGTTGTCGCCGGCGGCACCTCGGGGGTGGGGCTCGCCGCAGCACAGCGCTTCGCTGCGGCGGGGGCGCGACGCATCCTGCTCATCGGTCGCAACCGCGAGCGCGGCGCGTCGGTGGTGTCCCGCTTCGAGGCAGCGCACCCCGAGGTCGAGGTGGTGTTCGAATCGGCGAATCTGCTGGAGGCAGACGACGCGCTTCGGGTGGTTGCGAGTGCCATCGACAGATGGGGTGCTATCGACATCCTCGTCAACTCGGTCAACGGCTCGCACGGACCGCGGTTGCTGCACCGAACCGACATCCACGATCTGTTTCCGCAGATCACGAGTCAGCTCATGGGTGTCGTGCACATGTGCCGTGCCGCGGTGCCGTCGATGCAGGAACGAGGCACGGGGGTCATTGTGAACATCGCCTCCGACGCCGCGAAGTCGCCCACGCCGGGCGAGGCGGCGATCGGCGCCGCAATGGCGGGAATCGTCATGTTCACGCGCACGATGGCCATGGAGCTCAAGCGCAACGGTATCCGTGCGAACGTGGTGACTCCATCGATCATTGAGGGCACGGGCGGTTACGAGCGTGTGATGCAGGATGAGTTCACGGCCAAGCTCTTCGGAAAGGCGATTCCGCTCGCGCATCTGGGCGTGGTGAACGCCGAGGACATGGCCGAGCTCATCGCGTTCCTGTGCAGCCCTCGATCGGGCAAGCTGACCGGGCAGGCGATCAGTCTCAACGGCGGAATCAGTGCGCACTAGCGCTTGATCGTTTGGGCACGCGCTGGTTGTGACCAGGCCAGGCCAGCTGGTCGTGCTCGCGATCGGCAGCGTCGATCCCTTGTAATCCGCGGCGGGATAACATACCGTCAAGCGTATACAGTACACGGGATGAAGGAGTGATATGCCGTCGATCAGCTATCTGTCGCCGCTCGGTGAGAGTGCCGTTCACGACACGAACTACGGTCGTCGTCCGTCGCTCACCTCCGATGACCGGGTCGGACTTCTCATCAATTCGTTTCCCGGATCCGATGACTTTCTGCGATCGTTCGCCGAGGGACTTCACGACCGTTTCGGTGAGATCACGCAGCACGAGTACGCCAAGGGCGGCATCCGAGATTCGACAGAGACGCTTGGACCCGAGAGGGTTGCGCACATCGCCTCAGAATGCGATGTCGTGTTCGGTGCATACGGCCATTGCGGTAGTTGCACCTCGGCCATCGTTCGCGACGGTGTGGCACTGGCCGGGCTCGGGGCGAGAGTCTGCCTTTTCGTGACCGAAGAGTTTCGAGACACCGCTGGTTTCATCGCCCGCGCCGTCGGCATGTCCAACATCCCCATCGTCTGGCTTCCGCACCCGATGTCTTCGCGCACCCCAGAGGAACGGCGCGCTATCGCGCTCGAACGGCTCGATGAGGCGATGTCGGCGATCGAGGGACTCGATGATGGCGCTCGCATCTGAGCTGTTCGCCGTCTCCGATGATGACGCGGTCGAGCGGCTGCACCGCGAGGGACTTACGGATGGGCTGCCGGTGATAGTACCGACGCCCGAGCGGGTCGAGCGAATGCTCGTGGGCACGACGATGGACCCGGATGTGATTCTCGGTGTCATCGGCCCGTTGGAAGGGGCAGCGACTGTTCGCAAGGTCGCGATCAACGCGGTGATGGCCGGCTGCTTGCCCGAGCACCTTCCTTTGGTGATCGCGGCGGTCGAGGCGGTGTCCGATGCGCGTTTCGGAGTCGGCGCGGTCCAGGCCACGACTCACAACTGCGCCCCAATGCTCATCGTCAATGGACCTGCACGGACTGCCAACGGACCTTTTGCTTCGGGTACCGGAGCCCTCGGACACGGCAATCGCGCAAACCTCTCGGTCGGTCGGGCGCTGCGACTCATACTCATCAACGTGGGCGGCGGGCGGCCGGGCCTGGGGGACATGGCGCAGCTCGGGCACCCCGGCAAGATCGCCTACTGCCTTGCTGAAGACGAAGAGTCCAATCCCTGGGGCGCTCTTCACACGACGCTCGGGTTTGCCGCCGGAGACAGCACCGTGACCGCGCTCGCCGCGGAGGCACCGCACTCGATCCGGCTCAGGGTGCAGACCCGGGACGACGCTGATCGACTGCTGCGCGTCGCCGGGATGGCGCTCGCCTCAGTGGGTTCCAACAATGTCCAGTTCGGCACGGGCAATGTGCTCGTCGTGCTCAATCCCGAGCACGCCGCTGCTCTTGCAGACCGCAGCAGGCTTGATGTGCAGGAGGCGATCTACGAGTACGCGTGGCAGCCGACCGCGCTCCTGCGCGAACTTCACGGCGACACGATTGCGTTGCGCGGCGACAGGATGCGGGTTGTTGGCGAACCGGAGGACATCCTCCTCATGGTCGCCGGCGGCGGTGGCGGCTATTCCGCGGTGATTCCTACCTGGGGCGGCGGTTCCTCCGGGTCGAGGGCGGTAACCGCGCGCGTACGCGAGTACGACATCTGCGACTTCGGCGGCGGTTCTGCCGCTGACTGAAACAGCAGCTCTGCGGCCGTGCTTGATACTCGGAATGAGGTTGGCGAGCCGCCCGTTCTCGCCCGGCCCGACCACGAACGCCTGGACCTTCCGCAGAGACGCACTCGCTGACCTGAATCAGCGCGGGAAAATGCTGGACAGCAGTTGAACTACCGTATACAGTGTACCGAAGATCACACCGTGGTCCTGCTATCACTCGTACAAAGGGGTAAAGAGGATGAAATTCTCGAATCGCCGTCGACCCGCAATTCTTGCAGCGTTGGCAATCGCAAGCATCGCGCTCACAGCATGTAGCGCGACGAACGAACCCATTGAAGAACTCGACGCTGGAACGCCCTTTACCTGGGCATATGGAACCGGGGCCGTCGGTGGTACGTCGTACAACATCGGTGCAGCTCAGGCGGAAGCAGTTCGAGCGTCGGGATCGCATGTAACCCTTATCGCTGAAGAAACTGCCGGCGGCCCCAGCAATGTCACGCGACTGGCGAACGGCGAGCTGCAGATGGCATTCATCCAGGCCTCGGAGGTCTACGCGGGCCTCAACGGAACCGGCAATTTTGAAGCAACCGGTGCCGTGACGGGACTGGAGTTGGCGTGGGCGGGCACTGAGGGTGGCGTCGGCATTGTGGCACCGTCATCGACCGGAATCACGAGCTACGCCGATCTGTGCGGTCGCAAGCTGGGAACGACTTCCGCCGGAGCGAAGACCAACCTCGACGCGCTGCTCACCTCTGCGGGGGTCGACTCCGACTGCATCGATTGGCAGATCGGTGCTACCTACGACCAAATGGTCACTGCCATGGCGGACGGCACCCTGGACGCTGCGGGTCTCATCGGCATCCCCGTAGCAGCGGGGAGTGCGACACTTCAAGCTGCAGAGACCATGGAGATCAACTTCGTGTCCGCGGACCCTGCGGACAAGGAGAAGCACGATGCGATGTTCCCGTATTGGCCGTTGTCGACAGTTCCCGCCGGGAGCTTCCCCGGCCAGACCAACGACTGGCTGATCGCTGGCTTCTACCAGGCGCTCTACACGAGCTCTGCGGTTCCCGAACAGCAGGTCTATGAGGCGGTCAAGGCGCTGTCCGAGACGTCTGCGGCCTGCACGGCGATCCAAGCCGGCTGTGGACAGTTCACGCTTGAGCGTACTGCCGAGGTATTCCTCAAGACGGGCATCGCCATTGCGCCGCCTCACGCCGGCCTCGTCCGCCTGCTGGAAGAGGCAGGAATCGACTACAAGTAGGTCGATTCCCGCAGTAACGGTACTACTATTCACAAGTTCCAATCGCCCACACCAGATCGTCGGGCAATACGAAACCATCAGAGGGAAACCCGAAAATGACAAGTAACCCGACAAAACCCACTGGTCTGGAAATCGCCGTAGCTGAAGAGGGCCTTCTCCTCCCTGAGGAGGAGGAGAAGGCCCCTCAGCGCGGGCGAATCGAGTACTGGGTAACCGGTGCTATCTCACTCAGCTGGATGGCCTTTCACCTCTGGACCACGTGGAACGGCGAGCTTCCGCTGTTTCAGCACCTCGCAGTCGTCCTCGCCTTCGCCTTCTCACTCGTCTTCATCTGGAACCCGATCCACAAGGGCGAGGACGGTCGTCGGCCGGTGTGGGCTCTCGTCGTCGATGGCGCGCTCTGGCTCGCCGGACTGCTCACCGCTGGCTATCTAGCCCTCAACTTTCAGGCGATCGCCTTCAATCCCGGCATCTGGTCGCCAGTTCAGATCGCAGTCTGTGTAACCGCGATCATCCTGTGCATCGAGGGTGCTCGTCGGTGCATTGGCTGGGCATTGCCGATCTTCGCGATCGTGGCACTCGCCTACGCCTTCTACCGCTGGAATCTCGGTATTTTCACTCACTCGCCGTTCACCTTCGAGCACGTTGTGACGAGCGTTGTGTTCACCCGTCAGGGA
This sequence comes from Cryobacterium sp., assembly GCA_019638935.1. GTDB lineage: Bacteria > Actinomycetota > Actinomycetes > Actinomycetales > Microbacteriaceae > Terrimesophilobacter. Next base: position 32,138 of record JAHBSW010000010.1, on the reverse strand, counting down.
ATCTTCGCAAGTCCGATGGCAGTCATCGGAACCTTCCTTTCCGTGTTCATGATCTTCGCCGCAGTGCTCGAGATCAGTGGAATCGGCCGTTTCTTCATCGATCTCGCCCGCGCCGCCTTCGGACATCGCCAAGGTGGTGCTCCCAAGGTCGCGCTCGTGGCCAGCGCCCTGCACGGTTCTGTGTCCGGTGCGGGGGTCGCGACGACCGCGACAACGGGATCGTTCACCATTCCGATGATGATCAAGATGGGAATCGACAAGCAACGTGCCGCCGCGTTTGAAGCTGCTGCGGGGATCGGTGGGGCGTTCCTTCCGCCCATCATGGGCGCTGCGGCCTTCATCATCGCGTCTTTCCTGGGCGTGCCCTACCTCGCGGTGATCGTGGCGGCCCTCGTGCCCGCGCTCCTCTACTACTGGACGCTGTACTGGGTGATCGACATCGAGTCGAAGCGTCTCAATCTGCCGCGAGAGGCGAAGGACTCGCTGCCCAAGATCTGGAACGTGCTCAAGACCCGCGGTTTCCAGCTCATCCCGATCGTCGTTCTCGTGTGGGCGCTCACGGCGGGCTCGACTCCAGGGCGCGCCGGTCTCTACGGGGTTCTCGCGGCGTTCGTCGTCTCGTTCTTCTACAAGGAGACGAGGCTGAACCTCATGCGCGTCCTTGCCGTCGCGCGGTCGATGGCGAAGATGCTGGTGACGCTCGTGATGGCGGTCACCTGCGTCGGCGTTGTCATCTCCGTGCTCAGCTTCACGGGTCTCGGACTGCGCCTGTCCGGCATCCTGCTCGACATGGCGGGCGGCTCCCTGCTGCTGCTGGTCATTCTGACCGCCGTAGCGAGCATCATCCTCGGTGCCGGGCTTCCCGCGACCCCCGTATACCTCGTTCTCGCGGTTCTCGTCGCACCCGCTCTCATCGAGTTCGGCGTGCCGCCGCTTGCGGCCCACCTGTTCATCTTCTACTTCGGCGTTCTCGGCGACATGACTCCGCCCCTAGCCATCTCCCCGATGGTCGCGGCAGGCATAGCGGGGTCCGACCCGTTGAAGACCACCTTCACGGTGATGCGCGTCGGTCTCGCAGGCTGGTTGATCCCGTTCTGGTTCGTCTTCCACTCGGGCCTCATTCTGCAGGGCGACATCTGGACTATCGCTACGGCGATCGTCGGCGCGGTCATCGGCCTGTTCCTCCTGGCCGTTGCGCTGCAGCGCCACTATCGCCGAAGCATGAACTGGTTCGAGGTGGGCCTGGTGGCGATCGGAGTGTTCACTTTGATCTTCCCGAACCTGTGGGTCAACCTCATCGGCGTCGCGATCGCCGCCTGGGTCATCGTCTCGCAGTACCGAGTCAAGACGGATGTCGAGCCGCGGTACCTTGTTGCCAGCTAGGGCGACCCGGCCGCGTTCACGCTTGCGCTCATGGCTTGCGCTCTTGGGCTGGCTCGAGGCCAGCTGAGTCACCCTATTGAGCGTCGACGGCGCTGGTTCGCGATCGAGTCAATCGATCTGGAGTCCGCGCGCCTCGAGATAGTCAATGAGGCCGCGGCCTGATTCCACGAGGTGATCGATCATGATTCGTTCTGCGCGTTCCCCATCGCCATTTCGCAGCGCGGTCAAGAGGTCTTCGTGTTCCGTGTGCGAGCGCTGTGCCCATTCCGGGAACTCGGTGAGGTAGTCCCGGGGAACATCGAGCGAGACCTGGCGAAGCGCCGCAAGAAGCTTTCGGGACTTTGCCATGCGGTTGATGTGGCGGTGGAACTGCCAGTTGAGTCCTGCAACCACCTCTGGTGGGCTCTGCTGCATGCGCGTGTGAAGATCCTCGAGAATCGTGATGTCCTCGGCGGTGGCATTCTCCACTGCCTTTCGCGCCGCGAAACCCCCCAGCATTCCCTCGATCGTGAAGGAGTCCATCAGGTCGGCGCGATTCAAGGAGGCGACGATGGCGTGACGACCTCCGTCTTGCTCCAGCAGTCCGCTGTAGACGAGTTCACGGAGAGCATCACGGACCGGCATCCGGCTCGTGCCGAATCGATCGCACAGCTCCTGTTGCGAGAGGCGAGTTCCGGGGCGAATCCGGCCGAAGAGAATGTCGCGACGCAATGAGGAGGCAATCTGTGACCCCAGCGGCGTGCGGTCGAGCTTAGGCGTGCCGTCATCGGCCTGCCCTGGAATCGTGAGCGTCATATTTGTATTCTATATCCCTTACCTGAAATCGTGGATGGGTTTCTACGTGTCACGGTGGAACCGGATCACTATCGCTACTGACGGCGTCGCACTGCCGCGGGCGAAGGCGGGTACCGCATCCGGAACCACGCCCACACCGCAAGGCTCAGGAGTGCGAAACCGCCGAAGACGGAGACGAGCAGCACGGTCGGGGTCTCGAGTTGCGACCACTGGCCCGGCAGAGGCAGCACGATGAGCGCGAACACGAAGGCGAGCGCGAGGTAGGTCACGAACCAGCCGATGCGCGACCAGTCCCACAGGGTCTTGCCGTCGAGGAAGGTGAGCGGCAGCAGCAGCACGACGAACGTCGCCAGCGACTTGAGCGTGATCGTCGCGAACACCTCCTGAGCGAGCAGTATGCCGAAGCCGGGATCGGCGGTCGCGATCGGGGTGACGAGACTGTACCCGAGCCACGCGGTGAGGCCGAGAGCGGTGACCATGCTCGTTGTCGCGAGCACGAGCTTCGCTTCGCGCTCCACCCCGAGGTAGCGCGACAGGCTCGCGCCCAGCCACACGCCGAGCAGGATGCCCGGCTCGAGTCCGAGCAGGCGTGTGATGAGCACGCCGACGATGAGCATGAGGATGCCGCCGGGCCGCAGTGAGAGCCGCCAGTCGACCGACCATAGTCGCTGGGCGAGCGCGCCGGTGGCGAGCCCGCGCACCAGGGCGAGCACGGCGACGGTGACCGCGAGGGCGATCGTCAGTCTCAGCGATGCTGCGTTGAGTCCGAAGCCGGGATCGGTGAACCCGAGCAGCACGGCTGATCCGAGGAGCATCGCAGCCGTGACACTCCGGCGCAGCGCTCGACTCGCTTCCATGGTCTGGCGTGCTCGGCGCGCACGAGACAGCAGGCGCTCGAGCCAGTTGAAGGCGCGCTGGTAGTTGCTGCGAATCGTCGAGTCGAGAAGGCGGGCGGGAAAGACGATGAGCAGCACGAGCCCCGCCGCGATTCCCGCGGCGGTCGCGATGGTCGACGGCTGCAGGTCGAACTCGGCCACCGTGCGCAGGGTCGAGCCGACGACGGTCGGGTCGTTCCATCCCGGACCCGGATGCTGGACTCCTGACCCGAGGGACGTGTCCCCGGCAGCAGGCTCGGTCGGTGATGCGGGGGCCGGTGTTGCGACAGTCGGAGGAGTGGTCGGTGCCGGCGTCGCGGTCGGCTCCGGCTCGGTGGGGTTCTCGACCTCTGCCGCGACGGGCGGGGGCACGATGGCGACGGGTGCAGGGGGAGGAGGCGCAGGCGGCGCGGTCGAGTCGATCGTGAGCGTCACCGTGGGGCCGTCGGTCGATCCGGTTGCCGGAAGGGACTGCTGCACGCCGAGCGCGTAGCTTCCGTCGGGCGGCACGGTGGCGAAGAGGCACGACCAGGTTCCGTCGCTCGCCGGGGTCGTCGTGCAGGAGTGGAGGCTCGAATCGCCCGGTGTGTACGGCTGTGCGTAGATGCTGGAGACGACCTCGACGGGCTCCTCGCTGTAGTACTCGCCGGTGCCGGTGACGGTGAGGCCGCTGGCGAGATCGGCGGCGACACGTTCGACGACTCCGCCGCCGTTGTGGGTCGCCGGGGCGGGAAGCGTGGCGTGGACGGTGAAGGAGCCCGCCACCGTCTTCGCCGCCTGGAACACGCTGAAGGTGTGCGCACCCGGCGCCGCGAGGGGCGCGCCCGCACACGACCACGCGTCGCCGGGATCGGCGGGTGCCCCCGTCGCGCACCACGCGCCGCCGTCGATCTCGAAGAAGACGGAGTCGCCGGAGTCGCCGGTTCCTCGCGCGGAGTCCAGCGAGCCGTAGACGGCACCGCCATCGATCGGGAACGCGACCGTGAGCGGAGCGCCCTCCAGGGTGAACGAGACCGTGTGCTCCACGCCGTTCTGGATCACGCGCAGAGTCTGCGACCCGCCACTGAGGCCGGTGACCGCGCACTCCCACGACCACGTGCCCACACCCGCGGCAATGATGCAGCGATCTGTCGGGTCGGCGTTCATCCGAATCGTGATGTCGAAGGGCTCGTTCGAGGTGCCGGATGCCGTGAAGTCGTTGCCGGGAACGGTCGACCCCGGGGTCGGGAACGCGACGATGGGGGGATCGGCCTTCGCGGGAGCCGCATCACCGAGCACGGCGATCCCGACGCCCGCGCCGAGCATCGCCGTGAACAGGATGGCGAATCCGGTGGCGGCGACCGTGCTCGCACGGCGAAGCGATCGCGGGGCGGGTGAGGTCATGATCGGGCCTTCGGTCGGGAGCACACACGGAAGCTCTCGCCATCGTAGTGCTCGCACGGCCGAGGTGAAGGAAGGTCTAGTTCACGTCGCGAACGCTTGACCGGTGGGGAAACCGGTGCGGCAGTCCCTGCAGCACCGGCGACAGGGCGCTCAGTCGGCGCTTCTCGCCCTGCAGCGCGGCGAACTCGCGATCGCGACGCACCGCGGCGACCCCCGCGAGGAAGAGCACGGGGTGCACGCTGGGGATGGGTGAGACGTAGCGCGAAGCCTCATTGGCGAGTTCCCGGCTCACGCGCTCCCGGGTGGTGGGCGTGACACCGCCCGCCTGTTTCAGGAACTGGGCGATGCGACGTGCGAGGGTGTCGGGCATCCGGGCGACGTCGGCCGTTTCGGCCCACGCGGTGAGCTCGACGGGAACGCCGAAGATCACGGTGTTGTCTCTGGGTGGCCGCTCGTGCTGCGCGTAGGTTCCGGCGAGAAAGTCGCCGAGGCGCTTGGCCTGGGGGTTGAGCAGCCCCGTGAGCGCGGCGACCCCGCCGAACGACAGGTAGATGTCGACGACTCCCATGAGGGACCGGATCGCGGCGTGGCGAAGCGTGATGGCCCCGCCGTCGTCGCGCACGATGCGTGCCCCCACGGCGAGCTTGCCGAGCGACTTGCCGTGCGAGAGCGTCTCGACGACCATCGGAACGATGATGAGGCAGATGACGAGGCTCGAGATGATGACGGGGGTCATGAGCTCGGGCGGGATGAGGCCCGACACGAGCGGCAGTGAGATCGCGAACACCACGAGCAGCCACACCACGATGTAGAGCACCGCGTCGATGAGGGCGCCGGCGCCGCGGAGGATGAAGTCCGCGGGGCGCAGATCGAGGGCGACGGCCTCACCCGTGATGAGTTCGGCATCGTCGTGACCGACGGATACCGCACCCTGGGCCGTGGTCATGTCTAGTATTCAAGCAGATGGATCTCGACGCATACACCGCCGCCCACCGCGAGGAATGGGACCGCCTTGGCCGACTCGCGGCCAAGCGTCGGTTCACGGGCGCCGAAGCCGACGAGCTCATCGACGGCTATCAGGCGGGCGCGAGCCAGCTCTCTGCGATCAAGGCCACCGCGGGCCAGTCCGTTCCCGGCGATCGACTCTCGCTCGTGCTCTCCCGCGCGCGACTTCGGTTCACGGGCGCGGGCACGAACGCGCTCACGAGCATTCCCGCCTTCTTCGTCTACTCGCTGCCCGCCGCCCTCTACCGCATCCGCTGGCTGTGCCTGTGGGCGACGGTCGCGTTCGTCGCGGTAGCGGTGGTCTACGGCGTGTGGGCGCTGAACACCCCCGGGGTGCTCGCCAACGTGGGCTCGGCCGAACTGCGGCGCCAGTTCGCCGAAGAGGACTTCGTGAACTACTACTCCGAGCATGGGATGGCCGAGTTCTCCGCCATGGTCTGGACCAATAATGCCTGGATCGCCGCGCAGTGCATCGCCTTTGGAATCCTCGGCGTCTACGCGCCCTACATCCTGTTCATGAACGCGCAGAGCATCGGCATCTCGGGTGCTCTCATGGTGGCCCACGACAAGACCGACGTGTTCTTCCTCTACCTCGCGCCGCACGGTCAGCTCGAGCTCTACGCGATCTTCGTCGCGGGGGCGGCCGGGATGCGCATCTTCTGGGCGTGGATCGCCCCCGGTGCGAGAACCCGGATGCAGGCGCTCGCCGAAGACGCGCGTGCCCTCTTCACGGTCGTCATCGGCCTCGTGATCGCGCTGCTCGTCTCGGGCGTGATCGAGGGCTACGTGACGCGGCAGGACTGGCCCTGGGTGATCAAGATCGGGATCGGCTCGATCGCGCTCGGCGCCTTTCTCGCCTACCAGTGGATTCTCGGTCGGCGTGCCGTGCTCGCGGGGGAGACGGGTGACCTCGGCGAGTTCGAGAGCGGGGCGCGGCGCATCATCTCGGCGTAGCGCCCGTGCGGCGCACTCGCTGTGCTGTACGTCGCCGCGACTAATTTCTAGTCATCCATTGTTTTTAGTAATTCATGATAATATGAGGTCATGACACTCGGACCCGCTGACGCGCTTCGCGACGCCGGTCTGCGCGTCACGAGCGGTCGCGTCGCCGTGCTCGAAGCCCTGCACGACATGCCGCACAGCGACGCCGAGCGCCTGTTCCAGTCACTCAAGCAGCACCTGCCCGGACTCTCCGTGCAGTCGGTGCACAACGTGCTCGGCGACCTCACCGCCGTGGGGCTGCTGCGTCGCATCCAGCCCTCGGGTTCGCCCGCGCGCTACGAGCGCCGCACCGGCGACAACCACCACCACCTCGTCTGCACCGAGTGTGGCGCCATCACCGACGTCGACTGCGCCCACGGCGAGGCGCCGTGCCTCACTCCCGTCGACGCCGCGGGCTACACCGTGACCACCGCTGAGGTCACCTACTGGGGGCTCTGCCCCGCGTGCTCGGCCACAGCATCCTGATCATCACGACCACCAACCATCACGAGAACGAAACACGAGGAGAAGACCATGACAATCACCACCACCCAGTCGGGCGCCCCGATCCCGAGCGACGACCACTCGCTCACCACCGGGCCCGACGGCATCACCGCCCTCCACGACCGGTTCCTCGTCGAGAAGCTCGCCTCGTTCAACCGTGAGCGCGTGCCCGAGCGCAACCCGCACGCCAAGGGCGGCGGCGCGTTCGGCGAGTTCGTCGTGACCGAGGACGTCTCGAAGTACACCAAGGCCGCGCTGTTCCAGCCCGGCGCGAAGAGCGAGATGCTCCTGCGCTTCTCCTCTGTCGCCGGTGAGCAGGGCTCGCCCGACACCTGGCGCGACGTGCGCGGCTTCGCGCTCAAGTTCTACACGACCGAGGGCAACTTCGACATCGTCGGCAACAACACACCCGTCTTCTTCATCCGCGACGGAATCAAGTTCCCCGACTTCATCCACTCGCAGAAGCGCGTGGGCGACTCGGGTCTGCGCGACGCCGACATGCAGTGGGACTTCTGGACCCTCTCTCCCGAGTCGGCCCACCAGGTGACCTACCTCATGGGCGACCGCGGCCTGCCCGCCACCTGGCGTCACCTCAACGGCTACAGCTCGCACACCTACCAGTGGATCAACGCCGCGGGCGAGCGCTTCTGGGTGCAGTACCACTTCCTCTCGCGCCAGGGCGTCGAGGCGATGAGTCCCGACGAGGCCGAGAAGCTCGCGGGCAGCGACGCCGACTACTACCGCCGCGACCTCTTCGAGGCGATCGCCAAGGGCGACAACCCGGTGTGGGACGTCTATGTGCAGGTCATGCCCTATGAGGAGGGCAAGACCTACCGCTTCAACCCCTTCGACATCACCAAGACCATCTCGAAGAAGGACTACCCCCGCATCAAGGTCGGTCACTTCACCCTGAACCGCAACCCGAAGAACTTCTTCGCCGAGATCGAGCAGGCCGCGTTCAGCCCCTCGAACCTCGTGCCGGGCACCGACATCAGCCCCGACAAGATGCTCATGGCACGCGTATTCGCCTACCCGGATGCCCAGCGCAACCGCATCGGCACCAACTACAACCAGCTGCCGGTCAACCGCCCGCACGCGACCGAGGCGGTCAACTACCAGCACGAGGGGGCGATGCGGTTCGACTACAACGACCCGTCGATTCCCGTCTACACGCACAACTCGCTCGGCGGCCCGCAGCCGGACGCCGCAGCAGCCGGTGAGGGCGGCTGGGAGACCGATGGCGAGCTCATCCGCGCCGCAGCGACCCTGCGCTCCGAGGACGACGACTTCGGTCAGGCCGGAACCCTCTACCGCGAGGTCTTCGACGACGCGCAGCGCGAGCGCTTCTTCGCCGTGCTCGTCGGCCAGCGCGGCGCGCTCACGCGCCCCGAGGTCATCGAGCGCTTCTACTGGTACTGGACCCAGGTCGATGCCAACCTCGGCGCGGCTCTGCGGGCCGCACCGTCCGATGCCGGTGCCTCGGCTGAGCCGGTGGGTGTCGCCGAGTAACGGCGGTGCCGCATCATCCCGCCGGTCGAGCACTGGCGGTGCCGCATCTCTCCGCTGATCGAGCGCTGCCCTGAGGCTCTCGAAGGGTAGCGGGCGAAGCCCGCGTATCGAGATCACCGGGTCTCGATACGCCGCTGCGCGGCTACTCGACCAGCGGGGCACTCGCCGGTCTCAGAGCCGACCCGCGGCCTTGAGCGCGATGTAGCGGTCGGCGACGGCGGGCGGGAGATCCTCAGGGGCTCCCGTCACGACGTCGCCGCCCAGCTGGCGCACGGCCGCCGAGACCCGTGCGACGTCGAGCAGTGCGCGCTCGGCCGCCGCTGCCCGGTAGACCTCGTCGAGGTCGCGGCGTGAGCGACTGGCCTCGAGCACGTCGGGGTCGGTGACCGATGCGACGAGCACCTCGTGACTGCGGGTCAGCTGCGGCAGCACCGACAGCAGGCCTCGGGATGCCCCGGGCGCGTCGATCGACGTCGCCAGCACCACGAGCGCGCGCTGGGTGGTGACCGAGCGAACGAGCCCGGGAACGGCGGCCCAGTCGAGCTCGATGAGCTCGGGTTCGACCGGCGCCATGGTGTTCACCATGCGAGACAGCAGCTCCGCACCGACCGCTCCCTGAATCCGGCCGCGTACGCGACGGTCGTAGATGATCATGCTCACGTGGTCGCCCGCGCGCGAGGCCAGCGCACCGAGCAGCAGAGCCGACTCGAATGCCGTGTCGATGCGCGGCTCACCGGCGATGCGCGCGGCCGAGGTGCGACCACTGTCGATGACGATGACGACGCGTCGGTCGCGCTCGGGGCGCCAGGTGCGCACGACGAGTTTCTGCCCGCCTGCGGGGTCGAGGCGACGCGCGGTCGCACGCCAGTCGATCGAGCGCACATCGTCCCCGCGAACGTACTCGCGCAGGCTGTCGAACTCGGTGCCCTGGCCGCGGATCATGACGCTTGTGCGCCCGTCGAGCTCGCGCAACCGGGCCAATCGTGACGGCAGGTGCTTTCGCGAGTGGAAGGGCGGCAGCACCGTGACCGAGCCCGCGAGGCGAATCGTCGCCTGGCGGGCCGCGATGCGCAGCGGTCCGAACGATCGGACGGTCACGTGCTCGGCGCGCCGCTCCCCGCGGCGAACGGGGGTGAGCCACGTGGTGATCGCGCGACGCTCGGCCGCGGGTATGTCCAGCGGCTGACGCGAGGGGCGTGCGCCCGCCGATGGCTGCCAGGCATCCCGCAGCCTGCCCTTCAGTCGCCGTCGGCCGTCGTTCGTGACGTACAGCGTGGTCTCGACGGTCTCCGACAGGCGCACGCGGGCGGGCAGATCTCGCTCGAAATGCAGCCGACGGGGAGACGCTGCGAGCACGAGGTCGAGCGCGACGATGAGCGCGATGACACCGAGCCACACGAGCAGCATCCACTCTTCGCCCACGAGGGCTATGGGCACGACGCCGAGCGCCACGAGGGCGACGAACCAACCACTGAAGGCCATGGACCTGCCCTAGATCGGAACTTGCACCTGCTGCAGCACCGCGCGCAGGATCGTGTCGGCCGAAACCCCCTCGAGCTCCGCTTCGGGGCGCAGCAGGATGCGGTGCCGCCACACGGGAAGCGCCATGGCCTGCACGTGGTCGGGGGTGACCCCCTCCGACCCGCTCAGCCACGCCCACGCCTTGGAGGCCTGCAGGAGCGCCGTGGTTCCGCGCGGACTCACCCCGAGCTTGGCGGAGGGGCTCTCGCGCGTGCCGCGGGCGAGGTCGACAATGTAGCCGATGACGTCCTCGCTCACCGACACGGTCGCGACCGAGGTGCGTGCCGCCGCCAGCTGCGCGGCATCGAGCACGGGTGTGACGCCGGCTGCCGCGAGGTCGCGCGGGTTGAAGCCGTTCGCGCTGCGCAGCAGTATCTCCCGCTCGCTGTCGCGGGGCGGCAGGTCGAGCACGAGCTTGAGCAGAAAGCGGTCGAGCTGCGCCTCGGGCAGCTGGTAGGTGCCCTCGTACTCGATCGGGTTCTGGGTGGCGGCGACCATGAAGGGGTCGGGCAGCGGCCGCGTGACGCCGTCGACCGACACCTGGCGCTCCTCCATCGCCTCCAGCAGTGCCGACTGGGTCTTGGGCGGTGTGCGGTTGATCTCGTCGGCGAGCAGGATGTTGGTGAACACCGGTCCCTGCCGAAACTCGAACTCGCCCGCTTTGGCGTCGTAGACGAGCGAGCCCGTCACATCACCGGGCATGAGGTCGGGCGTGAACTGCACTCGCTTGGTGTCGAGTCGAAGGGAGTGGCTGAGTGTGCGCACGAGCAGCGTCTTGGCGACGCCCGGCACGCCCTCGAGCAGCACGTGGCCCCCCGCCAGGAGCGCGATGAGCAGGCCGGTCACGGCCCCGTCCTGACCGACGACGGCCTTGCCGACCTCGGATCGTACCTGCGCGAACTGTTGACGGAGTTCTTGGGTCATGTGCTCATTCTCCTTGGCCAGGGGTCGGGGGTGCAGGGGTCGGGGGCGCGGGGATCGCGGGTGCAGCGGGCGGGGCTGCCGCGGTGGTCGTTTCCGCGGTGCTGGTGCTGAGGCGTGCGGCGACGGATCGCTCGAACTCGATCAGGCTGTCCGAGATCGTCATGAGCTGTGCGTCGGTGTGCGGCACGGTGTCGACGAGCACGCCGCGCACCCAGTGCTCATCGAATCCGGTGAGGTTCGTGACACCCGCGACGACCTCGTCGACGGTGGCGCTGCGGCCGAGTCCGCACAGCACCGCGAGTCGTGAGATCGCGCCCACGCGAAGCGTGTCGAGGGAGTGCAGGCGAGAGATGGACCTCTGGTACAGGCGGGCCCGGCCCTCCATCGTTTCGCTCGCGCGCACCGTGACGGGCAGGTTCTCCATGACGAGCGGCCCGAACCGTCGGCCCTTCCACAGGGCGAGTGCGACGATCGTGAGACCGAGCAGCAGGATCGCCGCACTCACCCACGCCGGGGTGAGCTCGCCGATCGTCGGGGCGCCGGGGACGGCAGCGTCAACGATGCTGGTCTCGTACCAGATGAGCTCGTCGCTCGTGCCGAGCAGCCAGAGGGCGAGGGCCGCGTTTCCGTTCAGGGCGACCTGCTCGTTCGTGAAGGCGGCCTGTGTGCCGATGATGGTGACGAGCCCGTCACCGCGTTCGAACTGGACGAGAGACTTGACCCCGGCACCGCTGTCGAGACACTCCATCGCACCGGAGAGCTCGTCGATGAGACGGTAGCCGACGCCGTCGCCGGTCACGCGGGTGGCAGCGGCAACCGCGGGAACGTCGCAGTCGGCATCGAGCACTCCCTCCACTCCTCCCGCGGGCGCGACCTCGGGGGCGAATCCCTCGAGCTGGTCGTAGGCCGGTGCCATGATGACGAGGTGATCGGACTCGTGCTGCAATCGCTCGAGCTGGCTCCCCACGAGCACGCCAAGATTGTCGACCACGAAGACGGATGCCGTGGGCGTCTCCTCGAGGGCGCCGTGCGCTGCGACCAGGCTTGCGGCGTGTGTCACGGTGACTCCCTGGCTGCGCAGCACCTCAGCGAGCGCCATCGAACCGTTCGGCCCCGGGTTGGCGGGGGAGAGCGCAGCGCCTCCGGCGCTCGCCCCGCGCGTGAGGAGAGCGAGGGCCAGCACGATGAGGAGTCCGACCGCAACCATGGAAACCCAGAAGATCGACCGGCGCACGGAGGCGCGAACTGTCGGGGTGACGACCTCCTGTGCCGCGGTGGTCACGCACCCACCCGCTCGGGTCGGCGCGAGAGAACGGCCTGGGCGCGTTCGAGCTCACGGTCAAGCTCGACGAGGCGCTCGTACGCGGCTTCCGTTCCCGCCTGGTCGAGGTATCGCACGTCGTCGAAGGCGGTCGCCGCCTCACGGAGCGCTTGCGCCTGAGCGGGAAAGGCCGCGGTCGCCCGGCTCGCGAAGCCCTGCGCCGTCGTGCCGGGCGTCGGCGTGAGAATCGTGCGCTCCTGCAGGGCCCGGGCGATGGCGCGGAACTGCTCCTCGATCGCCGTCGTCCAATCCGATTCGTTCGCGGCTCTGCGTGCCGAGGTGCGCAACTGCGCCGCGCTGCGTTTCTCATCGACCCCGAAGAGCGGACCGGTCACCGTGCTGCGCCGCCGCAGGCGCGGCATGCCGAAGATCAGGAAGGCACCGATCACGACGACCGCGAGCACGATCAAGAGAACCGTCAGCAGGCTCAGCTCGACACCCGTCCCCGCGATCGTGAGGCTCTGGAGCCACTCCCACACCGCCTGTGAGATGCGGTCGAAGAGCGTGGGCTGCGCGGCGGCGTAGTGCGGTTTGCTGAGTTCGTCGAGCACGAGGCGACGGGCCTCATCGGCATCCGGCTCGACGGGGGCGTCAGAGCGTACCAGGCCGCTCGCGATCGCGAGCAACGCCGACTGCGAGGGAACGCCGATGGTCATGCCCAGGGGGAGTCGCTGCCGGGCGGCGTCTGCAGTGAAGACCGAGCGACGGCGGAGCCTTCCTCGTGTCGGCGGTACGGATCGGGCTGGTCGCTGGCACCGGCCTGGCGCTCCTCGATGAAGCGGATGAGCTCGAGGTCGAGTCCCTCTTTCCGGATGCGCAGATCGACGTAGAGGATGGCCGGTGTCGCGGATTGCACGACTGCTCCCAGCGCGCCCGCAGCAATCGTGACGAGGTAGCTGACGATGGTGAGAATCAAGCCGACGGTGAGCGCGGTTCCCGAGTCCGCCTGGTTGGGGTTGACGAGGGCCAACGAGATCCCCGCGACGAGTGAGAGCGGGGTCGTGATGAACTGCAGTGCGAGGCCGATGATGACGGCGACGAGTAGCTGAATGCCGAAGGTGCGCCAGAAGTAGCCATTCGTCAACGACCAGGACCGTCGAACGGCGAGCCCGAGCGTGGCCCGCTCCAGCACGAGAACGCTGGGGACGAGCGACACCTTGGTGCCGAGCCAGACGGCGAGCGCCGCGAGTCCGAGCCCCCCGAAGATGCCGATGACGGTTCCGAGCACGGCACCGGCGACACCGCCGATCGCGAAGCCCAAAGCGACCACGAGAAGAATGAGCACCGTCATCGCGACGACGCCGATGCCGACGAGGATGAAGGCCCAGCCGATGAGCGCCCAGTAGCGTCCCTTGACGAGGCCGAGCAGCTGGCGCAGTGTGAGCTTCTCGCCGAGGCTCGCCCGCGCCACCTCGACGACGAGCACGCCCTGCAGAATCGCGGTTCCGATGACCGAGAGGATCATCGGAACGACGGTGGCGAGGATGATCGCCCCCAGCGCGCCGGCAGTGATCGTGTCGAGATCCTCGCGCGCTGCGGTCGAGATCCGATCGAGGGATGCCCAGGTGACGAGACCGACGAGCACCGCCGTGGCGACGACGGTCACGCCGTAGACGAGGAGCGCCGCGCCATAGGTCGGCTTCGGGTTGCGGCGCAGCACGCGGAACGAGGCTCCGAGTATCGCGCCGAGGTCGAGCTGGCGCAGCGGGATGAGCCCCGGCTTGGGCGGGGGAGTCCAGCCCTGATGGGGGTTCGCAGCCGACTGCGGGACGGTGCCGGCAGCACCGGGGCCGGTTCCGGGAGCATCCGTCGCACTGCCGAACGGGGCGGCGTGCGACGGGCCTTGCGCATCGGCGGGTGGTTGCCAGTTCTGGTCGTTTGACACGCTGTTGATCTCCCTCGCGGCCGCAATGGCAGGGCGCACTCATGCCAATCGTTTCACACTCGACTACTCTTTTGCTAAGCCGCGACCGCGGCCGAACGAGCACGAAACACTCAGGCAGAAGATGGCTTCTCGAATCCTTGTCGTCGACGATGACACCGCTCTCTCGGAGATGATCGGCATCGTGCTGCGCAGTGACGGTTTCGACCCCGTGTTCTGTGCGGATGGCACGGGCGCGCTCGCCGCGTTCCAATCGTCCAAGCCGGACCTCGTGCTGCTCGACCTCATGCTGCCGGGCAAGAACGGCATCGAGGTCTGTGCGGAGATCCGCGCCGAATCGGGTGTGCCCATCATCATGCTCACGGCGAAGTCGGACACGGCGGATGTCGTGCGCGGTCTCGAGAGCGGCGCCGACGACTACGTCGTCAAACCGTTCAATCCGAAGGAACTCGTGGCCCGCATCCGTACGCGCCTGCGCCCCACCCCCCAGTCGACCGTGGACAGCCTCACCATCGCCGACCTCGTCATAGATGTCACGGGGCACGAGGTGCGTCGCGGGGAGACGAAGATCAATCTCACCCCGCTCGAGTTCGAGCTGCTGCTCGCACTCGCTTCGAAGCCGCAGCAGGTGTTCACGCGCGAGATGCTGCTCGAACAGGTGTGGGGCTACCACTACAAGGCCGACACGAGGCTCGTCAACGTGCACGTGCAGCGGTTGCGCGCCAAGATCGAGGAAGACCCCGACAGCCCCAAGATTGTGACGACCGTGCGCGGGGTCGGCTACCGTGCGGGTTCCGGCGCTTAGCGGGTTCCATCCGCTCACCTACCTGCGGACGGTTGCCGATCGGGTCGTTCGCCTTTGGCGCGCCTCGCTGCAGTGGCGCACCGTCGCCATCGCCGTCGTGCTCTCGGGCCTCGCCGTGACCGTCGTCGCGTCCTACATGTCGGTGAGCATCGGCAACAATCTGTTCTCGTCGCGACTCGACGGTGTGCTCGCGGAGTCGAGCCGGGCATCCAACCTCGCTCAATCCATCTTCGACGCCGACCTCGCCACGGCGGACACGACGCGCACCGACCTCGAGAGCCTCTCCTCCGTCGTGGGAGGAACCATTCGCAGCTCGACCACGAGCCCCGGCGGAATCGGTGTCGCCATCCTGCGCACGCCCGGCCAGACGACGCCCGTGATCATGACCCCCTCGACCAGCTTCGGGTTTCCCGAGCACGTCATCACGGCGAGCCTGCGCGAATCGGTCGCGACGAACATACCCGCGGACCGTGTGTGGTGGCAATCGGTGCAGCTCGCCGAGTCGTCGCCCGGGCTCGCGGTCGGCTCGTTGCTCTCCGTTCCCAACGCCGGGTTCTACGAGCTCTACCTCGTCTACGACCTCGGCGACACCCAGCAGACCCTGAACTTCGTGCAGCAGACGCTCTCGATCGGCGCCGTCCTGCTCGTCATCCTCATCGCGATCATCTCCTACGTCGTCGCCCGGCTCGTCGTGAAACCCGTGCGTCTCGCGGCCGACACAAGCCAACGGCTCGCCGCGGGCGAGCTCGAGGTGCGCATCCCCGAGAAAGGCGAAGACGTCATCGCGACGCTCGCCCGCTCCTTCAACGGCATGGCCGACAGCCTGCAGCGGCAGATCACGAGGCTCGCCGAGCTCTCACGCGTGCAGCAGAGATTCGTGGCGGATGTCTCGCACGAACTGCGCACCCCCCTCACCACCATCCGGCTCGCCGGCGACGTTCTCTACGACCAGCGCGAAACCTTCGAACCCGCGACCCAGCGGTCGGCGGAGCTCCTGCACAACCAGGTGCAGCGCTTCGAGGTGCTCTTGGCCGACCTGCTCGAGGTGAGTCGCTACGACGCCGGCGCCATCGAGCTCGAACTCGAAGAGACCAACCTCGTGCGCCTCGTCGAGGAGTCGGTCGAGTCGATGCAGCTCATCGCGCGTGAGCGCGGCTCAGACCTCCGGCTCGTAGCCGAGGGCGGGTACTCGCCCATCGAGGTGGATGCTCGCCGCATCCGCCGAATCCTGCGCAACCTGATCGGGAACGCGATCGAGCACGGCGAGGGCAAGCCCGTCGTGGTCACCATCGACAGCAATGAGACCGCGGTAGCGCTCACGGTGCAGGATCAGGGCGTGGGCATCTCCGCCGAATCGATCCCGCGCGTCTTCGATCGCTTCTGGCGCGCCGATCCGTCTCGCCAGCGCACGCTCGGCGGAACCGGCCTTGGGCTCGCAATCTCCTTGGAGGATGCCGCGCTGCACGGCGGCAGCCTCGATGTGTGGTCCGAGCTCGGAGTCGGCACGTGTTTTCGACTCGTGCTTCCTCGCGAACAGGGGCAACCGACCGGAGAGCCACCGCTCGCCCTGCCTCCGCCCAATCCTCTCGAGCAGCTGGAGGTGAACGGTGGCTAGCGTCGAGCGCGTCACGCGGAGACGTCGCGGAGCGATCGTCGGGCTCGGCATCGTCGTGACCCTGGGGGTGTCGTCGTGTGTCGGCATCCCGTCGAACGGTCCCGTCGAAGCCGGCCCGGAGTTCAGTGCGGCCACCGAGACCGACACCGTCTTCACCCCGATCGGACCTCAGCCGGGCGCCGAGCCGCTTGCCATCCTGGAAGGCTTCATCGATGCTTTCACGGGCACGCAGGGCGACTACGCCGTGGCGAGGCAGTTCCTGTCCTCGAGCTTCCAGGCGCAGTGGGATCCGCGCCACAGCGTGGCGATCCGCACGGGCAGCGAGACCTTCCGCGTCGTCGACGCCGGCACCATGGAGTACTCGTTCACGACCCGGGCCGGCCTGGACGCATTCGGGTCGTACACCGCGAACCCGCTCGAGACCCAGGTGCTCAGCTACCGCTTCGTTCACGAGGACGGAGAGTGGCGCATCGCCGAGGCGCCCCCGGGCATCGTGCTCGCCGAGAGCACGTTCCGCACCATCTTCCGGCAGCACTCGCTCTACTTCTATGACCTGACCCTGACGAGACTGGTTCCCGACCAGCGCTGGTTCGCGAGCGGGGGGACCTCGACGCGTATCGTCAACGCCCTGCTCGAGGGCGTTCCCGAGTGGCTCGAGGGCGCGGTCGTCTCCCAGTTCCCCGAGGGAACCGCGCTCGCGCCGGGAACCACGGTCTCCGTCATGTCGTCGGTCGCACAGGTCGAGCTCACGAGCGAGGCGGCGAGCGCGAGTCCGCGTCAGCGACAGCTCATGAAACTGCAGCTGAGCGAGAGTCTCGCCAGCGTCTCCGCGGTCGGCAGCGTCGAGCTCTCCGTGTCGGGCTCCCTCCTCGCCGTCGACCCGCTCGGCACGGACTCGCCCACGATCGATCCGCGAGTGGACCCTCGACCGCTCGTCCTGCGCGACGGCGAGTTCGGCTACGCCGCAGGAGAGGAGCTCACTCCGATCTCGCAGGTGAGCCAGAAGGTCGCCGAGCTCGAACCGACCTCGGTCACGCTGAGCGTGCTCGGCAACTCCGCCGCGGTGCTGGCGGGTGACGGAACCACCTGGATCGTTCGCGCCGGCCAGATCCCTCCGCGCCGGCTCGACACGAGGCCGAATCTCGCGCCTCCCTCGTTCGACGACTACGGATACACGTGGTCGATCCCGCGCGACCACCCCGATCAGCTGCTGGTCTTCGACTTCGAGGGGGCCGAGTATCCCGTCGAGACCGGTCTTTCCGCACAATCGCGGGTCGTCTCGCTCGACGTCTCGCGGGACGGAACCCGGGTCGCGATCCTGCTGCAGACGGTCGAGGGTCCGCGCCTCGTCGTGAGTGCCGTCGTGCGCGACGCGACGCAGGGATACGTGGCGACGAGCCTGGGTCCCCCCATCTTCGACGTGTTCCTCGAACCGGGTGTGGGCATCGACGCGACCTGGGTCGACGAATCATCGGTGGCGACGCTGGAGATCTCGGGAGAGGTCTACACCTCGATGCTCTACGACATCGGCGGGTTCGCGGTGCCACTCGGTCGCACCGAGCCGGCGACCGCGATCGTGGGGGGCAACGGCCGCACCGGCATCCGTCTGCTCGGTGCGGACGGGTCGGTGAGCTCCCCCCGCGGAAGCGGCTGGCAGCGCACGAGCGTGACCGCCGAGGTCATCGCGACGCAGCGCTGAGGTACTCCCCCACCGACCGTCCCGCCCGAGAGCAGTGCACCGCGGGCGCCACGACTCGCGCTCGGGTGCGGTGGGGGCGGGCAGGATCGCTTGCGTGTCGGTCAGCTGCGTCCCACTGCGCGAGGCATTGCGCGAGGCACTGCTCGATGCGCTCGCCGTGGTGCTGCCGATCGACTGCGCGGGGTGCGGTGCTCCCGATCGGGCGCTGTGTTCGGGATGTCGCGCGGCGCTCGCTCCGCAGGGCCTTCACCGCTGGATCGACGAGACACCGGCCTTCGCCGCGCTGTCGTACGAGGGGTCGGCTCGCCGCGCCATCCTGGCCCTCAAGGAAGAGGGCCGAACGGATGTCGCCCGCGCCCTCGCACGACCACTCGCCGAGACCCTCACCCGGGTGGTGTGCGCGCTCGCGGACTCGCGCCCCGGTCTCGCCGCCCCGCAACTCGTGACCGTTGCTCCGTCGCTGGCGGCCCGGCGGCAGCGGGGCTACGACCCGACCGCACTCCTGCTTGCCGGGGCAGGACTTCGTGCTGCCGAGGTTCTCGCGCACGCTCGGCGATCCGCGCCGCAGAAGTCGCTCACCGAGACTGAGCGCGCCGCGAACCGCCGCGGGTCGCTCGGGTTGCGACGTGACGTTGCGGGACGCTCGTTCATCTTCGTCGACGATGTCGTGACCACGGGGGCGACCGCCCGCGAGGCCGTTCGCGCCATCGCTCAGGCGGGTGGCGAGGTGATCGCCGTGGTCGCTCTCGCGGCGACGCCCAGGCTCGACCGCAACGAGGCTGCACGCTGGGAAACTTCCTGGTGACAAGTCGCTCGCGGCGGGCTACGGTTGCGGGAAAGGCGCGGAACTGTTCGCCTTGACTCACGAGGCGACACGCGGTGAGGCAGGGGAGGACGCCATGGACATTTCCATCAACGGCTTGGGAGCTGGCATCACGGATCGTTTTCGTGACTACGCGACCGAGAAGTCCGAGAAGGTCGCGCATCTCGCCCCCCGAGCGCTCGCGTTCGAAGTGAAGGTCTCCCGGCACAACGAGAAGAACGGGTCGACGGGTGACGACCGCGTCGAGCTGACTCTGATCGGGCCGGGACCGCTGGTGCGTGCCGAAGCCGACGGGGCCGACAAGTACGCGGCCTTCGACGTTGCTCTCGACAAGTTGATGGAACGCGTTCGCCGCGCGAAGGACCGTCAGAAGGTGCACCGCGGCAAGCACCGTCCCGTGTCGCTGCGCGAGGCGACCACGGGCGGGTTCGCCGTGGTCGACATCACACCCGTCGAGCCGGAGGTGCTCGAGAAGGTCGTGACGGGATCGATCCCGATTCAGGTGCAGACGGATGCCGACGACGAGAAGCCGTGGAGCCCCGTCGTCATCCGACGCAAGGAGTTCCCCGCCATTCCGATGACCGTCGACGACGCGATCTACAACATGGAACTGGTGGGGCACGATTTCTACCTCTTCATCGACTCCGAGACGGATCGTCCGTGCGTCGCCTATCGCCGCAAGGGCTGGGACTACGGCGTCATCGGGCTGTCGGTCGAGGAGGCGGAGGCGGCGCCCAAGAAGCGTGCGCGCGCGCGGTCGCACTGAAGCGAAGGCCATTTCTGGCCTTCGCGGCGCCGCCAGCGCCGACGCCCGTCCCGGGCGTCGGTAAGTCGGTAAGTCCGCCAGCAGACCCCACCCCACCCACCCGGCAAGCATTACGCTGGTATAACGTAAGCTTTTCCCCGCGTCGGCGTGCCCGCGCGCCTTACCCTCGATTCGCAATTGGAGTCTCTACGTGGCCAATCTTCTGGAACGCGTCCTTCGCAGCGGCGAGGGCCGCCTCCTTCGTCGGCTTCAGCGCTACGCCGGAGCGATCAACGCACTCGAAGACGACTTCCGTCAGCTGAGCGACGACGAGCTGCGAGGCGAGACCGCGGAGCTGCGCGAACGCTACGCGGCCGGTGAGTCGTTGGAAGACCTGCTGCCCGAGGCCTTCGCCGCGGTGCGTGAGGCGGCACGACGCACGATCGGCCTGCGCCCCTTCGACGTGCAGCTCATGGGTGGCGCGGCGCTGCACCTCGGCAACATCGCCGAGATGAAGACCGGTGAGGGCAAGACGCTCGTCGCGACGCTTCCCGCCTACCTCAACGCGATCACGAGCCGCGGCGTTCACGTCATCACCGTCAACGACTACCTCGCGAGCTATCAGTCCGAGCTCATGGGCCGCGTGTTCCGTGCGCTCGGAATGACCACGGGATGCATCCTCTCGGGGCAGACGCCCGCTGAGCGCCGTGAGCAGTACGAGGCCGACATCACCTACGGCACGAACAACGAGTTCGGTTTCGACTACCTGCGCGACAACATGGCGTGGCAGGCGAGCGACATGGTGCAGCGGGGCCACAACTTCGCCATCGTCGACGAGGTCGACTCGATCCTCATCGACGAGGCGCGCACCCCGCTCATCATCTCGGGCCCGTCCTCGGGCGAGGCGAACCGCTGGTTCGCCGAGTTCGCCCAGATCGCCAAGCGACTCCAGGCCGGCGTCGACTTCGAGGTCGACGAGAAGAAGCGCACCGTGGGTGTGCTCGAGCCCGGTATCGACAAGG
This sequence comes from Cryobacterium sp., assembly GCA_019638935.1. Lineage (GTDB taxonomy): Bacteria > Actinomycetota > Actinomycetes > Actinomycetales > Microbacteriaceae > Terrimesophilobacter. The sequence goes on along the minus strand of JAHBSW010000010.1, from coordinate 11,346 downwards.
TCGAGGACTACCTCGGCATCGACAACCTCTACGAGTCGGCCAACACCCCGCTGATCTCGTTCCTCAACAACGCCATCAAGGCATCCGCACTCTTCAAGCGCGACAAGGACTACGTCGTCATGAACGGCGAGGTGCTCATCGTCGACGAGCACACCGGTCGTATTCTCGTCGGTCGACGCTACAACGAGGGCATCCACCAGGCGATCGAGGCGAAGGAGGGCGTCGCCGTCAAGGCCGAGAATCAGACGCTCGCGACGGTGACGCTGCAGAACTACTTCCGCCTCTACAACAAGCTCGCGGGCATGACCGGTACGGCCGAGACTGAGGCCGCCGAGTTCATGAGCACCTACAAGCTCGGTGTGGTTCCGATCCCGACGAACAAGCCGATGATCCGCATCGACCAGCCCGACCTCGTCTACAAGAACGAGCAGGCGAAGTTCGGCCAGGTCGTCGAGGACATCGTGCTGCGCCACCAGAAGGGCCAGCCCGTGCTCGTCGGCACGACGAGCGTCGAGAAGAGCGAGTACCTCTCGAAGCTGCTGGCGAAGCGCGGCGTGCGGCACGAGGTGCTCAACGCGAAGAACCACGCGCGTGAAGCGGCGATCATCGCACAGGCCGGTCGCGTGGGTTCCGTGACGGTGGCGACGAACATGGCCGGTCGTGGAACCGACATCATGCTCGGTGGCAACGCCGAGTTTCTCGCCGTCGCCGAGCTCAACGCCAAGGGTCTGAGCCCCGTCGACACCCCGGACGAGTACGAGTCCGCGTGGGATGAGGTCTTCGAGCGCGTCAAGTTCGAGGTCGACGTCGAAGCCCGCAAGGTCATCGAGGTCGGCGGTCTCTACGTTCTCGGCACCGAGCGTCACGAGTCCCGCCGCATCGACAACCAGCTGCGCGGTCGCTCCGGCCGTCAGGGCGACCCGGGCGAGAGCCGCTTCTACCTCTCGCTCACCGACGACCTCATGCGCCTGTTCAACTCGCAGGCGGCCGAGTCGCTCATGGGTCGAGGCAGCGTGCCCGACGATCTCGCGATCGAATCGAAGATCGTGAGTCGCGCCATCCGCAGCGCGCAGTCGCAGGTCGAGGCGCGCAACGCCGAGATCCGCAAGAACGTGCTCAAGTACGACGACGTGCTCAACCGGCAGCGCGAGGCCATCTACAGTGACCGCCGTCACATTCTCGAGGGTGACGACCTGCAGGACCGCGCGCAGGTGTTCATCGAGAGCGTCGTCACCGAGATCATCGAGGACCACACCGCCGAGGGCCACGCGGATGACTGGGATATCGACGCGCTCTGGACCGAGCTGCGCACCATCTACCCCGTATCGATCACCATCGACGAGCTGCTCGCCGAGGCGGGTTCGCGCGGTCGCCTCTCGCGCGACTTCCTCACCGAGGAACTGCTGTCGGATGCGAAGGTCGCCTACGAGCGTCGCGAGCAGCAGCTGGGCACCCCCGCGATGCGCGAGCTCGAGCGTCGCGTCGTGCTCAGCGTCATCGACCGCCGCTGGCGCGACCACCTCTACGAGATGGACTACCTCAAGGACGGCATCGGCCTGCGCGCGATGGCTCAGCGCGACCCGCTCGTGGAGTACCAGCGCGAGGGTTTCACGCTGTTCCAGAACATGATGGGTCAGATTCGCGAGGAGTCGGTCGGCTTTCTCTTCAACCTCGAGGTCGAGGTCTCCGGTGGCGAGGGTCGCGCGACGGTTGCAGCGAAGGGCCTCGGCGCTTCGCAGACACCCCAGGCGGGTCTCAGCTACTCGGCGCCGAGCGCCGACGGCAGCATCGAGGTGCGCAACCAGCGCGGCCAGCTCGAGCAGGCCGCCACGGCGAAGGCTCAGGCAGCCGAGCAGAACCGCGTGAGCGCGACCTTCATGGGGCAGAACCAGCAGGCGGCACAGCAGGCCCAGCAGGGCGGCGAGCGCGGTGCTTTCGGTCAGCGCCAGGCACCGACCCAGCCGGCGGCTCCGGCGCAGAACCGGGCGCAGCGCAGAGCGCAGGAGAAGCGGAAGGGACGCTAGGCGTTCCGTCGGCCGAGACGGCCGACGGCGCTGGCGTCGCGCGAAGGCCAGAAATGGCCTTCGCCTGACGCTCCAGCGCGCAGGAGAAGCGGAAGGGACGCTAGAGCACGTTGATCGTCGTGGCGCGCCAGCGGCGATCGAGTCCCTCGAGTCGAATCGCGACCGCACGCGTGCGCGCCCTGCCCCGCACGATCACCACGCCCTCGACCACTCCGTCTCGCGGCTCGGAGACCGCCGTCGACCCGATATCGAAGCTCGGACGCGCCGCAGAGCGTCCGGTGGCCGCTCTGGCTCGAGCCGCCAGCACGACCCGTTTGAGCAGGTGGCGGTACACGTCATCGGTCACCCAGCGAGCGATCTGCTCGAGATCGCGCGCGCCCGAGAGCACCTCGATGATGCATCGAGCGAGGTTCTCCAGCAGCGGTCGCGGATCGGGCAGGTGGTCGCGGGCGGTGTACTGCGGCGCGAAGAACTCGTCCGTCGCAGGGTCGGGGTGTTCTGGAACATGGGCAAGGGTGGCGAGTGCTGGTGACGCAGGGATCATGTCAGCTCCGGGGGTTATCGGTCTCGATTCCTGGGGTATCCCCCTTGTGGGGGGTGAAGGGTTCCACGGGTACCTAAGCAGAAAGCAGTGATTCGTGTCCACGTCCCCGCACGGGGGCTGTGGAAAACTCTCCGGCAGTCTCGGTGCGGGTGAATAGCGTCGCCCCATGCGCTGGGAGAATCTGTTTGACGATCTTGCGGGTCAGCTCGAGCACGAGCTCGGTGCGGAGGAGCTCGAACTGCACAGTGAAGAGGAGCGACTCCGGATCGGCCGACTAACCCTGCGGGATCGCTTGGTCGCCGTGCACGACGCCGCGGGGCGGCACGGTGACTACCGCGTGCGGGTGCAGCTCGTCGACGGGCGGCAGCTCACCGTGCTCCCGCGATCGCTTGGACGGGACTGGCTCATGGGCGACGTTCAGGATGAGTCATCCCTCGCGTCGCAGTGCATCGTGCCGCTCGCGGCGATCGGCAGCCTCATCCTCGACGACGAACACCTGGAGAAGAGCCTTCAACCGGGCACGAGCGCCACACCTCGGCTGTCCGACCGGTTGGGGCTGACGTTCGTTCTGCGGGATCTTGCTCGTCGTCGTCGTGCGGTGGAACTGCACGCGAGCTTCGGTGTGCTGCACGGAACGATCGACCGAGTCGGCCGCGACCACATCGATCTCGCCGAGCACGAGGTGGGAACCCCGCGGCGTCGGAGCGAGGTGGCACACCGACGAATCGTGCCGCTCGAACGTCTGGTATGGGTGCGGCTCTGACCCGGCCCTGCGACGCCCTAATCTACGCCGAACGCAAGCTCGGTGACGTTCGCGAAGTCGGCCTGATTCCAACGAGCTTCGCGTCGGGCCTCCTCATAGCGCGCGTCGATGAAACTCTCGAGAGCGCTGTCTTCGATTCGCCACGGTCCGTTCGCACCCATTCGCAGCGCGGGCAACTCACCCGAGCTGACGAGAGCCGACACCTCATGAACCGTGAGGTTGAGCACCTCGGCGGCGTCCGACAGCGTGAGAAAGCGCATCGTCGGTGCGTGTGACGCCGGATCGGTCATGTCTCGATTATCCGCCTATTTGCCGCATCGTAGGAGAAATTTGCGGGGCTGTGGAAAATTCGTGCACCGTGGACACGAGCGACGCCACCATGGTGCTCTGACCAGGAGAGCGAGAGGCAAGGAGTGGCGAGTGGCATCACGGCAAGCACACGACGCGAGCAGCGTGACTGCCGTCAGGGGCAGGTTCTGGTTCGACCCGCGCTTCGCGATCGGAGTCGTGCTCGTGCTGGCCTCCGTCGCATCCGTTGTCGGAATCGTTCTCTCAGCGGATCGAACCGTGCAGGTCTACGCCGCGGCCGGGGCGCTGCATCCCGGCGACCGGGTGACCGCGAGTGACCTCGAGTCCCGGTTCGTACGACTCGACGGGGCCGAGAGCATATACCTCTCGCACGGGACCCTTCCCCCGGAGGGCCTCGTCGCCGTGCGCACCATCGCCGCCGGTGAACTGGTGCCCGTCGCAGCACTGGGGCAGAGCGCGGGCCAGCGTGTGGCCTCGGTCGTGGTCTCGGTATCCACGCAACTGCCCAGATCGATCGCGCCGACATCGGTCGTCGATCTGTGGAGCGCGTCAGAGGTCGATCATGCCGTGTTCGGCGCGCCCTCCGTTCTCGTGTCATCGGCGACGGTCGTTCGGGTGCTCGAGTCGAGCGGATTCATCGCGGGAGCGCAGACCGTCGGCGTCGAGCTGCTCGTGCCCCGAGAGCGGATCGCCCGCGTGCTCGAGGCCGTCGCAAACGGCGATGCGATGTCGCTCGTGCCCGTGAGCGTGCCGGTGGGTCGGTGACGATGCGCGTCGCGATGGCCCTGCCACCCGAGCTCGGCGGACGCCTGTTCGGTGACCTCAAGGCCCACGGGCACGAGGCCGTTTTCCATGCCTCGAACGGCGCCGACCTGACCGTGGCGATCGGGCCACTAGGGGTGGATGCCGCCATCACGTCGGCGAGGGTCGGCTACCTCAGCGCATCGCTGCTCGCCGCGTGCGACGATGCCGGAGTCAGGCTCATCGCCGTCGTCGAATCGTCCGCCGAGAGGGTGGCCGCGACGAATCTGGGACTCGCCGAAATCATTCAGGCCGATGCGCCGTGGCAGGAGTTTCACGCCGCGCTCACGGCCACCCCCTGGGAGTCCCCCACGCGCACTGCGTCGCCCGAGGCCAGCGGCGCGAACGGCACCGTCATCGCGGTGTGGGGTCCGACCGGAGCACCCGGCCGGACGAGTCTCGCCATCAACGTCGCCGCCGAGCTGGCAGCCCAGGGCAACGTGGTCGTGCTCGCTGATGCCGACACCCACGGCGGAGCCGTTGCGCCGGCGCTGGGACTGCTCGATGAAGCTCCCGGCTTCGCCGCTGCGTGCCGCCTAGCCGGAGCGGGTGGGCTCAACCACACCGAACTGGAGCGCGTCGGCCAGCGCTATCGTTCCGGTCACGGGAGCTTCTGGGTGCTCACCGGCATCGGTCGCCCCAGTCGCTGGCCCGAGCTCTCGGCCGAGCGCGTCGAAGCGACCATCGGGCAGTGCCGAAGCTTCGCCGACTACACCGTCATCGACACGGGCTTCAGTCTCGAGAACGACGAAGAGATCTCGAGTGATCTGTTCGTTCCGCGCCGCAACGCCGCCACGATCGCGTCGCTGCGCTCCGCCGACCGAGTGCTCGCGGTGGGGGCGGCCGATCCGGTCGCGCTCTCACGCTTCCTGAGAGCGCACGTCGACCTGCTCGACACGGTCGAGCCCGAGCGGGTGTCGGTCGTCATCAACAGGCTGCGTGCGGGCGTCGTCGGATCGAGTCCGGGTTCCCAGGTGGCTCACACGCTCCGGCGGTTCGGCGGTATCGCCGATGTCTCCCTCATCCCGCACGACCCGGCTGCGTTCGATGCGGCACTGCTAGCGGGTCAGACGCTGCGCGAGGGTGCCGGCAGATCGCCCGCTCGCGCCGCGATCACCGCGCTCGTCGCCGAGCACATCCTGCCGCCGGAACCCGCGAGAGCTCCCGGCAGACGACGGATGCCGTTCCCTCGCCGAGCTCGCGTGCCTCAGCCCTCGAGCTGAATCACTTCGACACGACCCCCGGGTCCTGCGAGCACGACAGCACGCTCCACGGCGACATCGGCGAGTGCCGCGCCGACCTGCTGCGCGGTCGGCTCACCGGCCTCCGCTGAGGCGGTGGCGCGCCACACCTTCACGGTGGCGCCGGACGCATCGCGGATCGCAGCAACGAGCGCATCGACATCCGTCACCGCCGTGATGAGGGTGACGTGGCGAAGACGGGGCGCCTCGGAGGCCGTGGCTCCGAGCACGGCGCGGTCGCCGCGCCACACGGCGAAGTGGTACCAGGCCACGAGCACGGTCGCGACGAGCAGGCCGAGCGGCACGCGGATGCTGTCGATGAGACCCCGGCCGGTCGCCGACTCGAGGAAGAACACGAACAGCTGGAAGCCGATGACGAGCAGCGTGATGAGCGCCACGAGCGCGGCGACGCCGAACACGGCGACGAGGTAGATGCGCCGACCCGCTCGACCATAGTCGGGCACGCGTGTCGGCTGCCAGACGAACCACCACGCGAGAGCCCCCACGACGAGGGCGGCGAGGCCGCTGACGAAAAGCGAGGTGCGGCCCGAGCCGACGAGATCGGTGGTGAGGGACGACAGGGTCGAATTGACGAGCACCCCGACACCCGTGGCCGCCACGGCGAGAGCGACGCCGGAGCCTGCGAGACGGGTGGCCTCCGCGAGACCCGGGGTGCGCACGAACGGGCGATGGTAGACCCAGAGCAGTACGCCGACGAGAGCCGTGGCAAGCGCGAAGCCCACCTCGGCGAAGCCCAGACTCGGCCAATCGCGATCGCGCAGGACGAGGCCGACGACGTGCCACAGCGACAGCGTCGCCCCGCCGAGGATCATCGAGACCGACGCGATTCCCGCGATGACGACGAGCGCCACGTTGGCGAAGCCGGTGGTGAGGGAGCGCACCCCGCGCATGGTCCAGTGCCACCACCAGACGAGTGCACCGCCGACCGCCCACACCAGGCTGCGCAGGGCGTCGCTCCACCAGGGAAGCCCCAGCGTGGTCGAACCCGTGATGCCTGCGATTCCGGCCTCGAGAACGGTGCCGAGCGCCATGGTGAGTCCGCTCGCGAAGAGCGCGAGACCCCACGCGGAGCCGAGAACGGATGCCGCACCGACCAGCCGCGTCGGTCCCGAGGTCTCGTGGTGCCACATCCAGTGGTGCCACAGCCAGATGAGCCCCCACGCGACCGCGACCGAGAGGGTGCCCGGCCTCCAGTCGCCGACGACGAGATCCGCGAGGAAGTTCAGTGCACTGACCGAGAAGACGATGAGCGAGATCGTGTGGGCGACGACGAGGTAGACGGCCCACGCCGCCGAGTGCCGGTCGGCCGAGGCATCCGTCAGGTTGCGCCACGCGAACCACCACAGACCGAGCGCGAACGGACCGCCGATCAGCGTGAATGCGAGAGACTGGGCGAGCCCGCTCGAGCCGAAGTCGGCGAGCACCTCCGGAGCGGTGAGGATGCGCTCGAGCAGCCCCGCAAGCCCGATGCCCGCGATGAGCACCATCACGCCGAGCAGGAGGTAGGTGATGACCCGACGCACCGTATTGACCCCACCCGAGGCGGAGGCGGAGGCGGAGGCAGGGGCGGGGGCCGAGGCGGGGCTGGTGGGCGTGCTGTCGTGGCTCACTTGAACACTCCTTGATCGGTGCAGACCTGGAACATCCAGGGCGCGAAGCTGATGCGCCAGACCCCCGAACTCGGCTGCCGGGTGAGCTCGAACTGCTCCTGGTATCCGCTGTCGCCGCCGAACGGGCCGCCGTAGCCGCTGTTGATGTTGACCGTGACGACGGCATTGTCGCCGTTGACGCGCGTATCGACGAGAGTGAGGCGCGTGCTCGATGACGGGTGCGCCGCGACGGGATCGCATCCCGCGTCGGACAGCGAGGCGACGTGCAGCTCACGGGCGGCATCGAAATCGCCCTCCAGCACGGCCGTGGCATAGGTCTGAACGACACCCTCGGGTGTCGCAGGGTCGAACTGCTGTGCTCCGCCGCGCGCGAAGACCGCGACCAGCGCGGCGACGACGAGCACGGCCACGATGACGAGCACGACGAGCAGCGTCTTGCGATCGGTGCTGCCGGATGCGGTCGGCGCAGGGGCGAGGGAGTCGCTCATGAAGCAAGCATGACGCATTCGGAGAGCGTTCACCATGCGCCGTTCCATTCCATCCTCACCGACCAGGAACAGCGCGGTCGCGTCACCGTAGGCTGTAGGGCGTGTCAACGCTCTCCGATCTCGTGCAGGCCCAGGGTCGATCCAACGATGCCGATGTCGAGTGGCTGCACCTGCTCATCGCGGACTTTCAACTGCTCGCCGATCTGGCTTTCGCCGACCTCGTGCTGTGGGTTCCGGCGCGGGGTGACGGCTTCCTCGCCGTGGCGCACTCCCGCCCCTCGAGCTCGGCGACGCTGTTCTACCGCGACTTCGTGGGGCAGTCCATCAAGCCGGAGTGGCTCGCGCAGGTGACCGAGGCCTTCGCGTCGGGAACCATCGTCGACTCATCCGCCCCGGACTGGTACGAGGAGACCCCCACTCGTGTGCGCGCGGTGCCCGTGTTCCGCCGACTGTCGACCGACGGCGATGAGCTGAGTGAGCATCCGATCGCCGTCGTCACCCGCCACACCAATCTGAGCGAGTCGCGAAACCCCAGTCGGCAGGAGCTCACCTTCAACGAGTGCGCCAGCGAGCTGTTCGAGATGATTGCGGCAGGAACCTTCCCCGACCTGGGCGCGCCGACCGGACCGCGCCGCGGGGCGCCGCGCGCATCCGACGGGCTGCTGCGACTCGATGTCAGCGGAGTCGTGACCTTCGCAAGCCCCAATGGCCTCTCGGCCTTCAACCGCATGGGTTTCGCAAGCGAGCTCGAGGGGGAGTCGCTCATCGAGGTGACCGCGAACCTCGCGAGCGACGCGATCAACGTCGACGAGTCGCTGCCTCTCGTCGTGTCGGGCCGCGCCCCGTGGCGCACCGACATCGAGTCGCGGGGCGTGACGGTCTCGCTGCGAGCGATTCCCCTGCGACACCAGGGAAAGCGCACGGGCGCGATCGTGCTGTGTCGCGATGTCACCGAGCTGCGGCACCACGAGCAAGAGCTGATCACGAAGGACGCGACGATCCGCGAGATCCACCACCGTGTGAAGAACAACCTTCAGACGGTCGCCTCCCTGCTGCGGATTCAGGCGCGCCGGTCCCACTCCGAAGAGGCCCGGGATGCCCTCAACCACGCCATGAGACGGGTAGCGGCCATCGCTGTCGTGCACGACACGCTGAGCGAGGGCCTGTCGCAGAACGTCGACTTCGATGTCGTGTTCGAGCGCATCCTGCTGCTCATCGCCGAGGTCGCGTCGGCGCACAACACCAAGGTGCACCCCACGTTCACCGGCAGCTTCGGCGAGCTTCCGAGCGCCTATGCGACGCCGCTCGCGCTCGCGCTGAACGAGCTCGTGACGAACGCGGTCGAGCACGGGCTCGCCGGTCGTGAGGGTGAGGTGTCGATCACCGCTGAGCGCACCGAGACCACGCTGAGCGTCACGGTGCGCGACGACGGGGTGGGCCTGCCCGAGGGGAAGGTCGGCGCGGGCCTCGGAACCCAGATCGTGCGCACTCTCATTCAGGGTGAGCTGAGCGGCACCATCGACTGGCACACGATCATGGGCGCGGGAACTGAGGTGACCATCGAGGTTCCGCTCGGCTGGATCGCCCGGGATGCCTAGCGCGGAACGTCGCTAGGACGCGCGGCGCGCGCGGGCGGCACGACGCTTGAGGGCGCGGCGCTCGTCCTCGCTGAGGCCGCCCCAGACACCGGAGTCCTGGTTGGTGTCCATGGCGTATTGCAGGCACATCTCGCTCACGGTGCACCGGGCGCAGACCGCCTTGGCCTTCTCGATCTGGTCGACCGCCGGGCCAGTGTTGCCGACCGGAAAGAACAGTTCGGGGTCGGCGGTCAGGCATGCGGCTTTGTCGCGCCAGTCCATGTGCGGGTGCTCCTTAGTGCGTTCGGGCAAAGCGAAAAAGTGCCCAGATTAGAGGGAATGAAGATCGAGGGGGCCGTGCAGGCCCACCGCACCGTGAGCGAAAAATCGACCTCCAATAGACTCTCATATGCCGGTTGCCAAATCAATAGCTTCGTATGGGATTCGCCTGTGAGTGATGTTTCGGATGCCTCAGCGTCACCCGAGAGAAACCCGACCCCGATAGGGGGTCGGCGCGCGCTCCCACACGTGCTCGTCACGGCGCTGCTCGGCCTCGAAGCGGTGCTGCTCGCGGGTGCCGCGGTGTTCCTGCTCTATGAGCTGCTCGTCGACGTGCCGACCTCGTACGCGAGCGCGGTCGCGATTCTCGTGATCGCGGCGCTCGCTGCGGTCTGGCTCGCGGTCGTCGCCGTTGGGATGTGGCGGGGGGCGCCGTGGACGCGCGGTGCCGCGCTCTTCTGGCAGCTCGTGCAGCTCGCGATCGCGATCGGCAGCTTTCAGGGAGTGTTCGCGCGCGCGGACATCGGCTGGTTCCTGCTCGTGCCCGCCGTGCTGGTCATCGTGCTACTGTTCGCGCGCTCGGTCATGCTCGCGACGGCGCGGCGCGAGTGATGCCGGCGACACAGCGCATCGACGATGCGGACTTTTGTCAACAATGCGCACGTTAGAAACGCCGCATTCTTGACAAACCTCGGCATCGCCGTGTGTCAGAGGATGCCGAGGCGCTTGCGCATCATCGCGACGTGCCCCTTGGCCTTGACGTTGTAGAGGGCCCGCTCGATCGTGCCCTTCTCGTCGATGACGAAGGTGGAGCGCAGCGTGCCCACATAGGGCTTTCCGTAGAGGCTCTTCTCGCCCCATGCACCGTATCTCTTGTGCACGGCGAGGGACGCGTCACTGAGGAGGGGGAAGCTGAGGTGCTCCTCCTCGCGGAACCGCTCGAGCGCATCCTGCTCGTCCTTCGACACCCCGAGCACGGTGTAGCCGGCGGCCGCGAGCGAGCCGAGGCTGTCGCGAAAGTCGCACGCCTGGTCGGTGCAGGCGGGGGTGGATGCCGCGGGGTAGAAGTAGAGGATGACGCGGCGTCCGCGATACTCGCGCAGGGCGTGCGCGGTGCCGAAGGAGTCGGTGAGCGTGAAATCGGGGGCGGTGTCGCCGGGGTTGAGCTTCACGGCATCCGTCACTGTTCTTCTCCTTCGTGTGCCCCGAGGGTGTCTCGTGCGGGCGTTCTCCCATGCTAATCTTGATGACCGGCGCCGAAGTCTGGCACCATGCACCTCTAGCTCAATTGGCAGAGCAACTGACTCTTAATCAGTGGGTTCCGGGTTCGAGTCCCGGGGGGTGTACTCACCAGTCTCAAGCCACTCGCGCGGCACGCCCGTCGCGAGCTGCCACAGATTCAAGTCCTTCAGCCGTGGCTCTCGCTCGCCTGACTCGAACGCGCTAATCATCCGCTGGGACATCCCGGTCACTGCAGCAAACCTCGACTGGCTGAGGCCGAGGTCTTCGCGCGCCTTGCGCATTCGGTCACGTCGGTTCCACTTGGGGATGTGGGGGCCGCTCGTCTCAATGTTCAAGCTCATAGTGCGAGATTACACACGAGGCACCGACATCACAAGATGACGCGCCGAGGTCAAGATTGCACCATGTGCATAATTATGCAACCATCGCGGAATGAGCGAAGACCTT
>JAHBSW010000001.1 GCA_019638935.1 Cryobacterium sp. | reverse complement strand
CCTCGCCTCGATGCCGGAGCCGCCACCGAGAACGGCGGCGCCGTCGAGACTTGCGTCGGCTTTCGCCTGGTTCTGGCCGACCGCCGTGACCGAGCCCGAGCCCGACGCGAGGAGGCTGCCCTCGTACTTGGCCTCGGTGGCGCCAGAGATCGTGGCGGTGGGTGTCACCGAGGCGATGCCGACGCCGCTCACACCGACCGCGGACGTGTTTGCGATGGCGGAGTTGCGCGAGTCGGCGCTGACGAGAATGGGTCCGCCCGCCGAGATCGACGCGTGTGCCGGTACGGTCGCCGTCGTACTGCGCGACACGTCTGCCGTGCCGAAGTTGATGCCTGCGGCGAAGATTCCCGTCGTCACGCCGAAGGTGCGCGCGGTGGCCGAGTGGCGGCCGACGGCGCTCACGGTGGCTCCTGCACTGAGGTTCGCCGTTCCCTCGAAGCTTGCGGCGGTCGCGCCCTCGATGGTCGCTTCCGCGCCCGCCCCGGTGACGCCGCCCAGGATGCCCGCCTGAACCGAGTCGACCCTGACGGGAGCGCTGAGGATGGATGTCGCAGCGGCTCGGATTCCGCCGGAGATCTGAGCCGCACCGATCTGGATCACGCCGATGCGCGCCCTCGTGTCCCCGGAGATCGTGACGATGGCGATCGCGGCACCCGCCGCCACGCCTGCGATGGCGCCACCCGCCGCATGGGCGCCGACGGTGCGATCTGCTGCGGCGTCGACGTCCACGACCCCGCCCGCGTAGGTGACCTCGGCGGCGTCGTCGATGTGGGCCGTCTGCGTGGCGACGCTGTCGATGACGACGATCTGGCCGCTGAGGGTGATGCCGCCCGCCGCACCAGCGTAGGCCTTGCCCGAGGTGAACTCGAAGGTGTGCGCGACGACCTGCACGTCGCCGCCGGCCGAGATCGATACGAGCGTGTCGATGCCCGCATCGACGTTGCTCTTGAGGTTGGCGACGACGACCGCGCCGCCGATGCCGACGAGTCCGCCCGCCGCCGCTCCTGCCACGCCCAGGTAGGCGTTGCGCTCCGCGGCGCTCACTCGCACGTCGCCGCCCGCGGTGATGACGGTGCCCTCGCCGATGCGAGCGGTCGTTCCCTTGGGCAGCGAGGTCGAGGTGAACGACGCGGTGACCTGGGAGCCCCCCGGAGCCGACGCTGCGAGCGAGTCGCTCGCACCACCGATCGCGTTGTTGATGCGATCGTCGGCCTTCGACCCGGTGTTCGATTCGGCGTCGTTGAGGATGTTTGTGAAGCCGCCCTCCTCCGAGCCAGACGCGGTGTCGTCGGCGACATCGAGAACGCTGCCGTTGTCGGTCTCGGTCGCATTGGCGTCGTTCTCGCCGTCGCTGTAGCTGTCGTCTCCGACGGTTCCGACCGCCCACACCGACACCGCGCCCGCGGCACCGACGAGACCGACTCCGGCGCTCAGTCCGAAGGTCGTGACGCTCGCGGATGCGAGAGCCGACAGCGCGAAGTCCTTCGTGACGGCGATCACCGCCCGCTCGCCGACGAAGGCGTGGGTGCTGACCGCGAGAACGCCGACGTCGACACCGCCGGCGACACCGACAATGCCGCCCGCGACGCCACCCGCGACCGTGATCGTCTTGCTCGCGTTGGCGGCGGTGATGCTCACCGACTGCTCGGGACCGGCACCCGAGGCCTGGTTCACTCGGGTGACGGCGCTCGCGGTGCTGTCGATGAAGGCGCGCGTCGTGACGCTGAGCACGGTGACGGTTACACCACCGGCGACACCGACCGCGCCTGCGCCGAGGGCGACGGAGAGACCGAAGACGTTCTGCGTGGATCGCGCTTGCACGGCGAGCCCCCGGAACCCGGGTCGAAGTCCGAAGGAGTTCCACCCCGCGGTGCCGAACGCGCCGCTGAGGACGTCGGTGCGTGCTGGCGCGTTGGCTGCGGCATCCACCGTGCTGCCCGCGGCGATGGAGGCTTGCGTGTCCTTGGTTCCGACCGTGACGCCGACACCCACGCCGACACCCACGAATCCACCCGCCGCGCCACCGGCGACAGCGATGATGGTCGTGTCGTCGGAGGCGTTGACGATGACGCTGCCGCCGCCGTACACCGTGGTCGCCGACGCGATCGTCGCGTAGCTATGCACGTTGAGCACGATGACCGCGACCGCGCCGGCCACTCCCGCGATTCCGCCACCGGCGAGCGAGGCGGCAACGGCGACCAGGCTCTCGGCGCCAGCTGCGGTCACCACGACGTCCGCCGTAGCCGTGACGCTCGCACCGGCGCGGATCTCGGCGTCGGTGTCGATGTCGATGACACCGACCGTCGCACTCACGCCGACACCGGCGACCCCGGCTCCCGCCGCAGAGCCCGACACCATGAGCAGGCTGAGGTCGTGACCGGCCGAGACCAGCACCGAGGCGAACGCACCCGGTGAGCCGGCTTCGAGCACGGCGATCCTGCCGACGAAGGCGAGGGTAGCGTCCTCCACCACGTTGACGCTGCCGCTCACCCCGACACCGACCGTGCCGCCCACGCCGGCACTCACACCGACGCCCGCGATATCGGCACTGCTGTTGGCGGTCACCGAGATGCCGACGAAGCCGTCCTCGGCATTGACCGTGACCGTGCGCAAGCCCGAGGTCGCCTCGGCGGGCGGCGAGGGCTGGTCGCCCTGGGCGACGATGCTGTGGGCGCGACCCGTCGCGACCGAGGCGTCGAGCACGATGAAGGGGCCACCCTTGGTCTCCGACAGCCGCAGCGTGCCGCCGACGACTGTGACGTAGTAGGTGCCGCCGTCGACGAGGCCGCCGATCGCCGCTCCACCGCCGGAGCTGTAGATGACGGCGTCGCCGGTCACCAGATCGTGGCTGTAGGGAAGCGTCACGACAGTGCCTGCGACAGCTCCGGCCTTGCTCGGGTCGAAGTAGGGTGCGGTGCTCTGCGGCAGAGAAGCGCTGAGCGTGTCGACCAGGCGGTGCGACTCGCCGCCGTCGCCAGGAGCCGTGAGCGAAATCACGGCGCCACCGCCGACGGGTGACAGCTGCACTCGCGTGGCGGAGATGACGTGAACGACGTAGGACTCGCCGTCGGTCAGGCCACCGATAGCGGCGCCGCCACCCGCGTCGTAGAGCACGGTCTGTCCGTCGCGCAGTCCGTGCTCGTAGCCGAGCTCGATCGTGACGCCGTCGCCCTGGATCGCCGTCGCGGGCGTGAACCGCGTGTCGATGGCGACGACCTCGAAACCGCCGGTGTGCACGCGGATGCCGCTGCCCAGCATCCCGAGCGCGACGACGATGGAGTTGTCGCCGATGAACGACGTCGTGCTGCGGATGACGACGGGAACCGCCGCTGCCGCACCCACGCCCACGACACCGCCGACGGCGATGTTGCCCGCGATGACGTCGAGCTCGAGCTGGGCGAGGGCCGCAACTCGCACGCTGCCGCCCGCGTGAACGGTCGTGCGCGAGCTGGCGCAGGCCGTCGTCGTGGCGGTCGATGTTGCGCACTGTTCGCCGATGGATGCCTGTGTCGTGATCGTGAGCACCGAGACGCTCGCGTTGACCGCGACGCCGACGGTGCCGCTGCCCGCGCCACCGGCCGAGATCGAGAGCACCTTCTCGGTCGAGGTGGCGTCGACCGTGACATTGCCGTTCGCCGCCAGCTCGACGCCGGGGGCGATCCATGCGCGCGTGTCCTTGGTGATGACTTGAACGTCGGCACCGACGCCGACACCCGCCGTGCCGCCGAGAGCGAGTGCGCCGGCCTTGCCCGACGAGATGGTGTCGTCGCGAGCCGCAAGCGCGACACCCTGGGTTGCGCTGGCTCCGACGTTGTCCTCGTTGACCCTGGCGCCGCGGTCGATGCGCGCATGGGTGGTGTTGCTGTGCACCGCGACCGAGGCCGAGCCGGCAACGCCCGCCGTGCCGCCGACGGCACCCGCCACCGCGGTGAGATCGAAGTCTGCCGACTGGGTCGCCGTGATCGAGAGGCCGGTCGCGCCCTTCGAGTCGATCACGTCGTAGGCGGCGATTCCCGCATCCACGATTCCGGTGCGCACGAGAACGACCGCAGAGACGCCCACGCCCGCGGTGCCACCCACCGCAACGCCACCGGCGACGAGCCAGGAGGAGCCGACGAGGTCGGCCGCGTTCAGGGTCATGTTGCCGTCCGCGCGAACCGTGGTCGGGTTCGCCTGGCCGCCACCGATGATGGCTCGGGTGCCGGGTTCGGAGTCGCCCTGGTTGATGATCAGGACGATGAACGAGCCGGTGACCCCGGCGGTTCCGGCCGCTGCGGCACCCGCGGCGATGAGCGTGAACGATTCGCTCGCCTCGGCGCGCAGGGTGACGTCGCCGCCGACGAGAGCGGTGACGCCGTCACCGATGGATGCGCGGGTGTCTTTGTTGTGGATGCCCAGCACGAGCGCGAATCCGACCCCGGCGCTTCCGGTGGTGAGACCGAGGGCACCCGCAAGCTCGACGTACTCGCTGTCGTTGGTGGCGATGAGGGCGAGGGACTGGCCGGACTGCGCTCCGGTGTTGACGTTGATCGACGCGGCGTCGCCGATCGTGGCGTGCGCATTGTGCGATACGACGTCGACGATGAGCGAGCCGCCGATTCCGATGGTGCCGCCGCCTGCTCCGCCTGCGAGCGCGATCGAGGTGAAGTTCGGAACAGCGATGGGCAGCACGTCGACGGCGAGCGCGACGAGCGAGGTCTCGGCGCGCAGCTCGATCGCGCCTCGCGTGTCGACCGTGGTCGGGTTCGCGAAGCTGGAGGCGATGCGCGCGATCGTGTCGGACTCGATGACGTTGACGACGATCGCCGCACCCACGCCGTTGCCCGAGAGCGAGAGGCCACCGGCGGCGGCGATCGACTGCAGCCCCATCGGGTTGCTCGCCCGCAGCGCGAGGCCGCCGTCGGTGACGATGGTCACGCCCTCGGCGATGCTCGCCTCGTTGTGCAGCAGCAGAACCTGAACGGCGACGGAGCCAGCGACGCTCGCCTGACCATTGCCCCCCGCGGCCGACACGGCCCAGGCCACGAAGTCGTTGCGCAGACCGCTCGGAGTCTGTGCCGTGACCGTGACATCGCCGCCCGCCGTGATGCTGACATCGGTGCCGATCGAACCACGCGCCTCGAGATCGACCACGTTGAGCGCGATCGCCGCGCCGATATTGGTGCTGTTCAGCTTGAGCGTCGTACCCGTCGCCTTGGCAGTGGCCGAGGTTCCGTTCTCGGCGAGAACACCGACCGTGCCGCCCGCGACGATGGCGAGGTTCGCCGGAATCTCGGCGATGGTGCGCACGATCATCCAGTTCACGGTGACAGCGGCACCCACACCGACGCCGTCACTGCCCTGGCCCCCCTGCGAGGAGGCCTGACCGTTCGCGTTGTTCACCTGGGTGCTCGAGCTCGGCAGCGCGGAGGTCTTGCCCGAGGTTGCGGGGGTGTTGTTCAGCTGGTGCTGTGCCTGCTGATCGGAGTTGCTGCCACCCGCCGTCGAGGTCGACTTGCCCTCGGCGCTCGCCTGAGCCTCGGCCGAGCCCGAGGTCACCGTGCGCGCCGCGAGGGTAATCGAACCGCCAGCGGTGAGAGAACGCCCCGTGTCGGCGAGGGTGTCGATGAGAATGACGTTGACGACGATGACCGCGCCGACCGCGACCCCGTCCCCCGCCGCCGTTGCATTGCCCGAGGAGGTGGTCGACCCGGTGTGCTCGGCTCGCACGAGGATCGAGCCGGTCACCGTCCAGGCTCCGTCGGTCGAGGTGCCGATGCGCGCAAGGGTCTTGTGCTCGACGACGGCGACGGCCACAGCGGGGCTTATCGCCGTGCCGCCCGCGGAGCCCGCCGTCACCTCGGTGACGACGGTGTCGGAGGAGAGCGCCTCGATCGTCACGTTGTGGCCACCCGTGACGGTCGCGCCGTCTTCGATCTCGGCACGGGTCACGTTGTCGATGATGGGGTTGATCGCAACCGACGCTCCCACGCCGACGCTCGCACCCGAGCTGAGACCGGCATCCGCCTTCGCCGTCGCGGTGTCGGTGCGGTAGTTCTCGGCCCGAAGCACGACATCGCCCGTGCCCGCATCGAGGGTCGCGGATGACGGGATGACCACCTCGGTGACGGCGATCACGACGTTGAGGGCGAGCGAGCCGGCGACGCTGACGTCGGTGGATCCGGCACCCGACGAGGCCGCCGCGGTGAAGGTGTGCACGAGGTCGCCGTCGACATCGGTCATGGTGGCCTCGGCACTGAAGCCGTTGGCGATGACCGTCGTGTTCTCACCGAGTGTCGCGCGGTTCTCGAGCATCACGACGGTGAGGGCGATCGCGGCACCGATTCCGGCACTCGACGCGTGCACGGCGGTGCCGTCGGCGGTGGAGATGCCGTCGACGTTCTGGCTGGAGCGAAGCGCGACCGCCCCGCCCGCGATGAGGGTGAGGCCGCTCGGCAGCTGCGCCGTGGCCGAGACGTCGGCGATTGTCAGCGCGATGGCCGCTGCCACCGAAACCTCACCGTCGGACGACGCGGGCGAGGGGTTCGAGCTCGCGTTGCGCACGCCCTTGCCGCCGTTGGAGCTGCTCGTGGAGTTCGCGTGGTTGCGCTGCGTCGTGAGCTTGTCGGCGACGCTGCCACCGCTCGTGCTGCTCGTCTGGCCGTTGTTGGCGGTCTGCGACGGTGCCCCGCTCGCGGATGCCTCAGCGGTCGCCTCATTGTGCGAGGAGCCGAACGCCCCGAACTCGATGCCACCGCCCGCCGTCACGTTGCGATCGGTGCTCGACCGCACCGTGTGGTTCGCGAGGGTGAGGGCGAGAGCGACACCGACGGATGCGCTCGATCCGCCCGCGGCCGAGGCGCCTGCCGTGGTCAGCGTTGAGGTTCGCTGGGTGGCGTTGGCGACGAGGGAACCGCTGATCTCGATGAGGTTCGCATCCGACAAGGCGCCGAGGGAGACCCAGGTGGTGACATCCGACACGGTCACAGCGATGGCGGGTGCGACAGCCGCGCTGCCGCCATCGCTCACGGCGGCGCCCATCCGCGCCTCGGTCTCGGCGTCGACGCGGGCACCCGCCGTCATCGTGAGGTCGTGTGCACCGGTGAGCACTGCGCCCTGGGCGAGCTCGGCGCTCGTGTCGTCCCAGATGAGGTTGAGCGCGAAGGAGACGCCGACGCCCACGTCACCCGTCGAACTGCTGCCCACGCCGACCGGCAGGGCCTTCGCGGTCGAGGTCAGAGCCGATGCCGCCTCGATCAGGGCGTCACCGCCGCTGAGGACGACCACGCCCTCGACTGCGGCGCGAGTCTCCTGGTTGACGACCACGATCGCGACCGAGCCCGCCACCGACACACCGCCCGCGGCACCCGCCGCCGACTCGGCCGACACGGTCGAGGAGGTGTCGGAGCCGACCTCGGTGACGGTCGCCGACACGACGAGCGAATGCGCCTCGATCGTCAACCACGCGGGAACGAGGGCGAGGTTCTCGACGTTGGAGACGCTGATCGCCACTGCCGCACCGATCGCGGCCTTCTGTCCGTCGGTGCCCGAGACATCAGTGGCCGAGCCGTCGGCATTCGTCGTCGCGTCGCTGTTCGCGCTCGACGCGAGGGTCACCGTGCCACCCGCGATGATCGAGGTGACGTCGCTCGTGATCTCCGCCTGGGCGACGACGGTCGAGACGACGATGGCGATGGCGGCCGCGACCGTAACCGTGCCATCGGAGGTCTCTGCATCCGCGGGCTGAGCCGTGCCCGAGCCGGTGCCGCCATTGCGGGTCGACACCGTATCGGCGTAGCCGCGCTGGTCGGCCGCCGTGCTGTTGACATCAGAACCCGAACCGTCGTCGGGCGGCGCACCCGACGCTGATGCCGACCCTGCGGCTGCGGCCACCGAGCGGCTCGTGGCCCGAAGAGTGACGTCGACGCCGACGATGAGGTTTCGGGCGAGCGTCGCCGTCGCGCCGTGGTTGACGATCGTGAGCCCGAGCCCGAAGCCCACGGCGGCATCCCCACCCGCCGCGGCCTCCGCGTCGGCAATGGACGATGCCGAGGCATCCTGCGAGGCGATGATCGACACCGATCCGCTCGTCTCGAGAGGAACCGGCTGGCCGTCTCCGTCGAGCGCGCCCGTGCCGATGCGGGCGCTCGTCGTCACGTTCGAGATGGTGATCGCGATGGCGGGCGTGACCGCGACGCCCGTGGCCTTCGCCCCCATGCGGGCGGTGGTTATGGCGACGGTGAGCGCCGAGGCCGAGAGTTCCACGTTGCGCGCTCCCGTCACCGACCTGCCATCCGCGATCACCGCGAGCACGTCGTCGGTCACGAGCGTGAGTGCGAATGAGATGCCTACACCGACATCGGTGCCGCTCACTCCGCCGTCGGCGGGCAGGGCCGACACCGTCACGTCGAGATCAGAGGCGGCGATGATCACGAGATCGCCCCCGGTGAGCACGACGGTGCCGTACACTCCGGCGAGCGTGTCCTGATCGATGATGGCGAGGGCGACCGACCCCGCGACCGAGACACCGCCTGCGGCGCCCGAGACCGCCGCAGCGGAGACCGTGGCCGTGTGGTCGGCGCCGCTGCTCGCCACCGTGGCCGACAGGATCAGATTCTCGGCGTGCACGGTGAGCCAGGCCGGAACGATCGCCCGGTTGGTCACGGTCGCGAGGGTGATCGCGACCCCCGCACCGATCGCGGCAGTTCCGCCGTTGGTCGCCGAGCCGTCAGCCGAGCTTGCCGCATCGGCATTTGCCGACGACGCGAGCTCGACCGTGCTGCCCGCCACGAGCAGGGTGACGTCGGCGGTGACCCCGGCTTCGACCGTGATCGTGGAGATCACGACACCGACCGCGGCGGCGACGGCGACCGCACCGTCCGAGGTTTCTGCGGCCGGCGCATCCGCTCCGCCCGAGTTGGCAACGCCATTGTCGCCGGCCACCTTGTCGGCGTGGCTCTGCTGCGTGGCGACCTGCTTGTCGACGCCCGTGCGTCCCTCGCTGTCGGGCGTCTCGGGGGTGCCGGATTCCGGCGGCGAGCCCGCGGCCGACGCAGTCGCCGAGGCAGACGCGGCCGACATCGAGACAGCGGTCAGCAGGATGTCGCGGAGAGCGGTCGCATTGCGCGCCAGCGTCGCGAGGGCGCCGTGCGGTGCGATCGTGAGCGCGAGGCCGACGCCGATGGCCGCCTGGCCCGCGGTCGCGGATGCTCCCGCGATCGCTGAGGCCGAGGCGTTCTGATCGGCTGTGAGAACGAGGTCACGCAACACGACCAGCGTCGCGGTACTCGTGCCGATGCGCGCGCTCGTCGAGACGTTGGAGAGCGTGATCGCGACCGCGGGGGTCACGGCGACACCGCCGCTGTCGGTCGCGGCGGCACCCATGCGGGCTTCGCTGGTCGCCGTGGTCTCTGCGGCTGCCGAGACCACGATGTCCCTGGCCCCCATGACCGAGACGCCGTTGCCGATGAGAGCCTGCGTGTCGTCGTCGAGAATCGTGAGCGCAAAGGCGATGCCGATGCCGACGCTGTCACCCGACGCGCCATCGAGTCCCGGCAGTGCGGTGACCATCGACTCGAGCGCAGAACGGGCCGTGATCAGCAGATCGCCACCGGTGAGCAGCACCGTTCCATAGACGGCTGCGAGCGTGTCCTGATCGATGATCGCAATCGCCACCGAGCCTGCCACCGACACCCCGCCGGCGGCACCAGCCGACGCCGCAGCCGTGACGGTTGCGGTCTGGTCGGCGCCATTGTCGGCAACCGTCGCGAAGAGCCGCAGCGAGTTGGCGGTCACCGAGAGCGTGCCGGGGATGATCGCCTCATTCACGACGCGCGAGAGGCTCAGCGCGACGCCGGCGCCGATCGCGGCCGTTCCGCCATCGGTCGCTGAACCATCGCCGCCGCTCGAGACGTCGGCATTGGCGGCGGAAGCGAGAGTGACGGTGCCTCCGGCGACGATCGTCGAGACATTCGCGGTGATGATCGTGCGCACCGTGACCGTCGAGATCGCGACGCCGATGGCTGCCGCGACGGCGACCGAGTCGTCGGAGGTCTCCGCCTTCGGAGCCTTGGCATCGCCCGAGTCGGCGAGCCCGCGACTGCCGGCGACCTGGTTCGCGTGGTTGCGCTGATCGCCGACCTTCTTGTCCACGCCGCTCGCGCCATCCGCATCAGGGTCGGAGTCTTCCGGCGTCTCGGCTGGTGCACCGCCCGCAGATGCCGTGCCCTCGGCGACGACCGCGGAGATCCCCGTCGCGCGCAGCGTCACGTCTTGCGCAGCATTCACGTTGCGCGCGAGCTGCGCGGTCGCAGTGTGTTTGGCGATAGTGAGGCCGAGAGCGATGCCGATTGCCGCGGTCGTCGCTCCGACCGCCTCGGCGTCAGCGATCGCCGAGGCGGAGGCATCGAGGTTGGCGATGATGCTGAGCGACCCGCTGAGGGTCTGCAGGGCGCCTGTTCCCACGGATGCTTCAGCGGTCACG
The DNA here is from genome assembly GCA_019638935.1 of Cryobacterium sp. Lineage (GTDB taxonomy): Bacteria > Actinomycetota > Actinomycetes > Actinomycetales > Microbacteriaceae > Terrimesophilobacter. Next base: position 106,185 of record JAHBSW010000001.1, on the reverse strand, counting down.
GTTGAGAGGGCGATGGCGATGGCGGGAGTCGCGGCGACGCTGCCGGTCACCTTGGTGCCCATGCGGGCCTCGACTCTCGTCGTCGCGAGCGAGCTGGCGTCGAGTGAGGCATTGCCTAGACCGGTGATGAGAACGCCGTTGACGACAGAGGCCGTAGTCGTCGCATCGACGATGGCCAGCGCGAAGGAGATCCCGACACCGACGCTCGAAGCGCCGATATCGTCGCCGACCGGCAGTGCCGCAACCGTGACGCTGAGCTTCGACTCCGCAGTGACGGTGAGATCACCTCCACCGAGCGCGACACTGCCGCGAACGGTGGCGAGAGTCTCGTGGTCGACGAGTGCGATGGCGACGGAACCGGCGACCGACACATCACCAGCGGCACCGGATGCGGCAGCCGCCGACACGGTCGACAGATCGTCTCCGCCGTCGGCCGCGGCCGTCGCAGAGACGGTAAGTCCGCTCGCGGTGATCGAGACGGTGTTCGGAACGATCGCGAGGTTGCGCAGTGTCGACAGGGTCAGGGCGACTCCGGCGCCGATGGCCGCTGTTCCACCGCCCGTCGCGGAGCCGTCTGCGGTGCTTGAGGCATCGGCCGCAGCAGTCGTGGCAAGGGTGACGGTGCCTTCTGCGGTGATCGACGTGACGGCGGCGGTGATGACGGTCTCGGCGGTGACGGTCGAGATGACGACGCCGACCGCTGCGGCGACCGCGATCGATCCGTCAGAGGTCTCGGCGTTCGGAGCCTCGGCGGAGCTTGGCCCGCTCAGCCCGTTCTTGCTCGCGACGTCATCGGAGAAACCGCGCTGGTCGGCCACCTGATCGTCGACGCTCGGTGAACTGCCGTCGTCTTCGGGGGCTCCCTCCGCCGACGCCTCACCTGTCGCTGCGGCGCTCGAAACGCTTGTCGCCGCGAGTCGCACGTCACCACCGGCACTGACGTTGCGTGCGAGCGTCGCGGCCGCGCGGTGCTCGGCGATCGTGAGTCCGAGGGCGATACCGACCGCCGCGGTTCCGGCGCCGGTGGTCGATGCTCCCGCCACCGCGCTAGCAAGAGCGGTCTGTGTGGCCTCGATGCTGAGGTCTCCGTCGAGCGACAGGATGCCTGTGCCCAGTGTCGCAAGTGTCGTCACGGTCGAGCGGACTATCGCGACCGAGGGAGCGAGTGCGACCCCGGTCGCCGCGGCCCCCATCTTGGCCTCGGCGTGCGCAGCCGACTCGGTCGTCGCGCTCACGCTGATCGAGTCGGCGCCGGTGACGCCGACCCCGTTCCCGATCGCTGCACCGGTGGCGACATCGAGCACGACGAGCGCGACGGCGGCGCCGATGCCGACCGAGCCGCCGACGGCCCCGTCGCCCGCAGGAAGCGCGGATGCCGTTGCCGCCGTGCTCGCCACCGCCTCCACGGTGAGGTCACCACCCGCCAGGGCCGCCCCGCCGCGCAGCTCTGCGGTGGTGCGGTGGTCGACGATGACGATCGCGACCGAACCGGCGATCGACAGGGTTCCGTCTGCGGGAGTGGCCGCACCCGAGGTCGCGTGCGCGGTGACGGTGGAGGCCATGTCGCCCGTGCCATCGTCGGCGGTGCCCGCGCGCAGCACGAGGCTTCCGGCCTCGACCGAGACCGTGCCCGGCAGGATCGCTTCGTTGTGCAGGGTGGCCAGAGAGAGCGCGACTCCGGCCCCGACTGCTGCGGTGCCGCCCGTCGCCGAACCATCGGCGACGCTCGCGACATCGGCGTTCGCCGCGGTGGCGAGGGTGACCGTGCCGTCGGCACGAAGCAGCGAAACGGTCGGGGCGATGATCGTTCGCGCGGTCACGGTGGAGATGGCGACCCCGACCGCCGCGGCGACCGCGACCGGCCCCTCCGAGGTCTCCGCCGAGGGGCTCGACGCGGTGCCCGAATCAGCAAGGTCGCGGTCTCCGGCGACCTGGTCGGCGTGACCGCGCTGGTTCGCGACCTGCTTGTCCACGCCGGTGGGTCCGCCCGGGGTGTCGGGCATCGAGTCTGCCGAGGTCGCCTCGGGAGCGCCCGCCGCCGATGCCTCACCGGCTGCCGTCACCGATGACACTGCCGTCGCCGAGAGCGTGAGGTCGCCGTCGACGTCTGCGTTGCGAGCCAACTCGGCGATGGCGCTGTGCTGTGCGATGGTGAGGCCGAGTCCGATGCCGACGGCAGCGGTTCCCGCCGAGGCCGAAGCACCCGCAGTTGACGCAGCCGACGCGGTGAGGGTGGCGCCGATCTCCACCGATCCGGTGACGTCGAGCACAGCTCCGGTGCCGATGCGAGCAGACGCCGTGACGGTCGAGAGCGTGATGGCGACCGCGGGCGAGACCGCGACCGACGCACTGCCGGCGCCCATGGTCGCGGTCGAGCTGACGTCGGTGACCGCCTCGGCGAGCAGGGTCACGTCGTGCGCGCCGGCGACGATGGCACCGTTGGCGATCTCGGCACGGGTCGTCTCGTCGAGAATCACGAGGGCGAAGGATGCTCCGATGCCGACACTGCCGGAACCGAGCGCGCCGTCTTCGGCGGGAACCGCTTCGACCGCTGCGCTGATCAGGGACGTGGCTTCGATGCGCAGCTCGCCTCCGCCGACGATCGTCGCGGTTCCGGCGAGTTCGGCCACCGTCTGGCGGTCGATGAGGGCAATGGCAACCGAACCGGCGATGGATACCTCACCTGCGGCACCCGAGGTCGCCTTCGCCGAGACGTCGGAAGAAAGGCCCGCGGGGGTTGCCGCCTCGATGGTGATCGATGCGGCGGTGACTGCTGCGCCGCTGGCGATCGTGGCGGTCGTGCGCACCGTCGTCAGTGTCAGCGCGACACCAGCACCGATCGCTACACTCGCCCCGCCCGCCGCAGAACCTTCGCCCGAGCTCGACGCGTTCGCCTCGGTCAGCGCGGCGATGTGAACCGTGCCATCGGCCGTGATGCTCGCCCCGCTCGCGACCGACGCCGTCACCGTGACGGTCGCAACGACGACGCCTACCGCCGCCGCCGCACCGAGAACACCCTCTGAGGTCGCGGCGCTCGGAGCATCGGGGGATGTCGGCGTGCTCGAATCGGCAAGACCGCTCGCGTGGCCGCGCTCGTCGGCCACCTGCTGATCGACCGAGGCGCCACCCGAGGCAGCACCCGCCGAGGATGCGGTCGCGTCGGCCGACACGCTCGAGGTTCCGCTTGCCGTGATCGACGCGTCGCCGGTGACTGTGACGGCACGAGCGAGCGATGCCGTCGTGCTGTGGGTCGCGATCGCGAGGGCGAGGGCGATGCCGACGGCGGCGTTCGCCGACTCGGCACCCGCGGATGCCTCGGCGATGGTCGCGGCATCCTGAACCGCCGAGAGGATCAACTCGTCGAGTTCGAGCAGCGAACCACTCGCGATGGTCGCCGACGTGACGACCGTGACGAGCGCCGTCGCGACCGCGGGAGCCACGCCGACGTCACCGCCGGAGGCCCCGATGCGTGCCGAGACGAAGACATACGAGGTGGTGGTCGCGCTGACCCGCAGGCTCGACGCCGTTGCACTGGAGCCGCTGCCGATCAACGCCTCGGTTGTGTCGGAGACGATGGCGATGGCCACCGAGGCGCCGATGCCGACGCTTTCGCCGACCGCACCGGAGCCGGGAATCTCCGCGGGCAGCGCAGAGACGCTGATAGAGAGGTACGACTCGGCCTCGACGGTGAGATCACCGGTCAGCTGAGCGGTGCCGAGCAGCTGGGCGCTCGTCGTCTGTGTGACGAAGGCGAGTGCTACGGAACCGGCGACCGAGACGCTGCCGCCGCCCGCGCCTGACACCGCCGAGGCGCCCATGCTCGATTCGGCGTCACCACCGACATCCGTCACTCGCGCGGCGATCGTGAGCGATTCGGCGGTCACCGTGACGACGACAGGAAGAATCACGCGGTTCACGACATCGATGCTCAGAATGGCGACGGCGGCACCGATGCCGAGGGAGGTTCCCTCGGTCGCGGAACCGTCGGCCCAGCTGTGTGCGTCGGTGTTGGCGGATGACTCGATCGTGACCGCACCGGTCGCGGCTATCGCGGTGACGCCCGCCTCGACGAGCGCTTCGGAGCGAACCTCGGCGACGATGACGCCGACGGCGGCCGCGACGCTGACCCCGCCCGCCGAGGTCGCCGCGTCGGGAGTGTCGGCGCTCGGGCTCGAGTCGGCGAGGCCCGACGCATGGTTGCGCTCGGCGGCAACCTGCTGATCGACGCCGTCGCCCTCAGCACCGCCACTGGTCTCGCCCGGGGCGCCTGCCGCCGACGCGGTGCCCTCCGCCTGCAGTGCCACGGCACCCGCAGCCGAGAGCAGAACACCTGCTGCGGAGTCGATGTTGCGACCGAGGGCGGCCACCACGCTCGTCTGGGCGATCACGAGACCGAGCGCGAGACCGACTCCGATCGATCCACCCGCGGCGGACGCTCCCGCGAACGCCGAAACCGCGACATCCTGGTAGGCAGTGACTTCGAGGTCGCCCGAGACACTGATGCCGACCCCGTCGCCAAGGCGTGCGAGGGTGCGCAGGGTGACGTGCGCCGTCGCGACCGCCGGCGTCAGAGTGACGCCTCCGCCGGTCGAGCCCATCTCGGCCTCGACGGTCAGGGTGTGATACGCGAACGCCTCGAGGTAGAGGTTCTCGACTCCGTTCAGCTGCGCGCCGTCGCCGATCTCGGCGCGCGTGGTCTCGTCGACGACGGCGATGGCGACGGATGCGCCCACCCCGACGCTCGACCCACCCGTGCCGTCAGCGGGCAGCGCCGAGACGTAGCTCCAGGTGTCGCTCTCGGCGCCGACGACGAGGTCACCGCTCAGCGTGACGTCGGAGGCGAGCTCGACGGTGGTCTCGAGGTCGGCGAGCAGCACGGCCACGGAGCCCGCCACCGAGATCGTGCCGGCACTGGCACCGGAGTTCGCGGACACCGCGAAGTCTCTGAGGCTCCACGCCCCGAGGTCGGCAGATCCGGCGACGATCGCGGTGCCGACGGGCAGGAGAACTCGGGTCGCCGCCTGCACACTGGTGACCGAGACCGCCGCACCGATCGTTCCCGCACCGCCTCCTGCGGCCCGGGCGTCGGCGGAGCTGCCGGCCATCCCGAACCCGATCGCCTGCGCCGTGAGCGCGCCACCGACGATGACCGAGACGGCGGAGGGTTCGATGAGGGCTTCGGAGAGGGAGGAGGCGACCACGACGGCGACCGCTGCCGCGACATCGACGCCGCCGGCGGAGGTCGACGCGCTCGGGCTGGACTGGCTCGGATCCGGTGTCACGTTGCCGAGCGTTTCGGCGTGCCTGCGCTGATCGGCAACCGCCGTGTCGACGCCGTCGCCGTCTTCGCCTGCCGCACCCGTCGACTCCTCCGCACCCGAGCTCGATGCGGTGGCAAGAGCGGCCGCGCCGGACACTCCCGCAACGACGATGGTGAGATCTTCGCCGACATCGACCGAGCGGGCGAGCGCCGCGCGCGCGGTGTGCGTCGACACCGTGAGGGCGATGCCCGCGCCGATCGCTGCCCCCGATGCGGTCTGCGTCGCAGCCTCGGCAGTCGACCATGCGCTGGCCTCCTGCACGGCCCCGATCGACACCGAGCCGCTGGCCTCGAGCAGCGCTCCGGTGCCGAGCCTGGCGATCGTCTGCACCGTGACGATGGTCGTCGCGATGAACGGGGCGACACTGACGCTCGTGCCCGCCGCTGCTCCTTCCGCAAGCGATCCCGTGTCGTCGTAGCTGAGGGCGAGGATGTCGGCGTCACCGAGTCCGCTGATGGTGGCCGAGTCGTCGACCTCGGCCGTGGTCGTGTGGGTGACGATCGCGACGCCCACGCCGGCGCCGACCCCGATGGTGGAGCCGCCCGAGTCGGCGGCCATCGTCGCCTGCGCGAGCGAGTAGGCAACGGAGTGGCTGAAGACGGTGAGGGTTCCGCCGACGGCGTCGCCGTCTCGATCGAGGTCGATGCTGGCGCTGCCGGAGACCCAAGCCGAGGTGTCGAGCTCGACGATGAGAATGGCCAGGGACCCTGCGAGTCCGAGAGTGCCGCCGGTACCGGCGCCGGCGATCGATGTCGCGGCGAACCAGTGCTCTGTTGCGGGGTCCCCCGATGCGGTGGTGCTGCCGAGCTGCGCCTCGAGGGTGAGCGCGTCGGTCTCGATGGTGGTGCCTGCACCCAGGGCCGCGGTGATGCTGACATTGGCGTGGGTGATGGCAATGCCTGCGGCGATGCTGGACCCCGGAGGGCCGCGGTCGGCGGGAAGTCCCGACGCAGTGGTGTCGGCAAAGTCGTGGTGCGACGCCGAGATCGTCACACCGCTCGCGACGAGGTGAACGCCGCTGACGGATGCGTCCGCCACCGAGGTATGCAGTGTCACCGCGATGGCAGCCGCCACCGAGACGGCACCGCTGGGCGTGCTCGGTGCGGGCAGCGCGGGCGGGGACGTTCCGGATGCGTCAGCGGCGAAGTCGTGCGCGCCGCCCATCTGGTCGGCAGCGGTCGCCTGAACGGGGTCGTTGCTGTCTTCGGGGCTTCCACCGGCCGAGGCCTCTGCGACGGTGGTGGTTGCGGATGCGCCGGTGACCCGGATGACGATCGTTCCGTCGGCGGTCACGTCGCGCTCGGTCGTGGCGCGCACCCGGTGGTCGACGATCGCGAGCGCAAGCGCGAGACCGACCGCAGCATCCCCCGCCTCGGCGGCACCGCGAGCAGTGGTCGTCACGGGCGCGTTCTGGTCGGCTGCGATGAGCAGGTCGCCGTGGACGAGGAGCGTGCCCCCCGTGCCGATTCGCGAGAGGGTGCTCACGGTCGACACCGTGATCGCGGTCGCCCCCGCGATCGCGACTCCCGTGCTCGTCGAGCCGCCGATGGCCTCGGTGTTCGCTTCGGAGCGCGAGTTGGCTGCGACCGTCAGATCGGCCAGCCCCGTCACGGTGGCATCGTCGCCGAGCTCAGACGTGGTCGCATCGTCGATGACGGTCAGTGCGACGCTCGCTCCGATTCCGGTTGTGACGTCACCGACCGGGGCGGCGGGGTTCGCCGTCGCGACCGCGGCCTTGGCCGAGTGCGTGCCGATCGTGAGGTCGGTGACGGCGGGGTCGACGCCGTCGGGATCGACGAGAACGACATCCCCCAGCACTCGCGCGATGGTCGAGATCGTCGCAATGGTGATGGCGAGCGCACCCGCAACGTTGACGGATGCGGTCGCCGAACCCGAACCGGTCGATGCTCCCGACACGGCCGACGCCCGGTACTCGTTCGCGCTCGCGATCAGATCGGGAGCGGTGACGGCCTGAACGAGGAGCGCGGGGGTGACGAAGGTTCCGCCGCTGACCGACACCTGAGTTGTGACGGTCACGAGGTTCACGGCGACCGCGACGCCGACGCCGTCCGCGCCCGAGACGACCGGGCTCCCGTCGGCGGTCGATGAGGTTCCGCCGCGCGAGATGGCGCGAACGGTCACGCCGTCGGAGTGAGTCGCCGTGAGCACGACGCTCGAGGCGATGGTGGCGAGCGCGGACTGGGTGAGCTCGACGAGCGAGATCGCGCCAGCGACCGTCACGGTGCCGTCGGGAGTATCGGCATGGCCGCCGGTCGAGTCGGTCGGTGACTCGTCGTTCTGGTCGGCCCCACCCGGGCTTGCGGTCGCCGATGCAGAGACCGCGACATCCGTATCGGCGAGCACCGAGAGTCTCTGCGCAGCGACGGTGATGTCGTCGGAGAGCTCGGCGCGAGCGCTCGCGGTGACGAGGGCGGTTGCGATGGAGCCACCGGCGTCGGCTCCGCTCGCATCGGCGATGACGCTGACGCTGGAGGCGTTGACCGCCTCGATGCGCGCATCCCCTGCCGCGGTGATCATGGTCGAGTCTTCGAGTCGGGTCGCCGCCGAGCTGGCGACCGTCGCGATCGCGACGGCCACGTCGGCGCCGGTCGAGCCCACACCGACCGGTTCCGCGATGGCCGTGACCTCGAGCGAGACGCGGCTGCTCACGAGCACACTCCCGCTCGCCTCGATGACGGTCTGCCCCGACAGCACGGTCTCGGCGCGAGCGGTCACCGACACGGTCGCATCGGTGCCGGGCGAGACGGTCGCCGTCGAGCTCAGCTCGATGTCTCCCGCGAAGAGCTCCGCGTCGGTCACGGTGAGTTCGGCGATCGAATCATCGGCCATACCCGCGGCGAGAACAAGGTCACCGTCGCCGTCGACGTGCCGCAGATCGATCGTCACGCCGTCGATCACGATGTAGGCGGCGACGAGTCGAAGCGTGACGCCCGGCAGGAGAAGGTCTCCGATCACGGTGATCGTGACGCCGGGCGCGCTGGCGATGATCTCGAGCAGCGCGGTCGGAATCTCGACCGTCACGGTCTCCATCGAACCGATCGTGCTCTCGACCCGGATCTGACCCGTCAGCGAATCCTGGCTGACCTCGATCACATCGTCGGGGGTCGTCGTGGTGACGATCGCGTCGTCGGCGCCCGTCACGAGAATCGGCTCGAGCCCGGCGTAGGAGACTGTCGCACCCTCGAACGTGATCGTGCCCGAGTCGCTGCCGCTCGGGATCGAGAGCACCTCGCCGCCCGAGGCGTGCAGTTCGAGCGAGTCCATGCCGCCCGCTCCGCCGTCGACGTGATCGATGCTGCCGCCCGAGCGAACGATGAAGGTGTCATCCGACGAGGCCGCCCCCCGAAGCGTCGCGAAGCCGTCGAAAGAGATCACGCCCACGGTTCCCTCGCCGGCGCCCGTGATCTCCCACACGACCTCGCCCGTCTGACCGGCGGGGCCGACGAGCGTGGCGTTCGGCCCATCAGCCTCGATCGCGACGATGCCCGTGTAGGTCACCGCCAGGGTTCCCCCGACGTGCACCGAGCCCGAACCGCTCGTCGCGCCGAGCATCCACTCGACGCCCGACGCGGCGACCACGAGCGTGTCGCCCGCAGCGCCGTCAATATTAAAAGGGATGCCGAGACCGAGCACGCTCGCATCGATGACGATGCGGGATCCGCCCGGACTGGTGATCGTGACCGAGAGAACCTCGGCGAGGGGGCGTCGCTCCGAACCGACCACGAGGTCGTCACCGTCGAGGTAGACGAGCACCTCGGTCGAGCCCGGAAGCGAGACGATGAACGGTGTGGGGTCTTCGCCCTCGTCGCCCTCGTCACCCTCGGACATCGGCGAGAACATCAGCCCCGACAGCGGTGGGTCTGCAGGCGGATCATCGGCAGCGGGTTCGCCGGACTCCTGCCCCTCGTCACCCTCGCCGTCTGGCTCGTCGACCTCGCCGGTCGGCAGTTCGACATCGTCGAGCTCCGCGTGCAGTCCACCGGCACTCAGCAGAATCGGGGTCCCGACGAAAGCGGGCTGCGTCTCGCCCTCGGGGGTCGAGTCTCCCTCGTCGGAGTTCGGATCGTCGCCGTCACCGGTCGGGGGGTTCGACGGGTTCTCGCCGGTGTCGGGATCGTCGGTACCAGGGTCGTCAGTTCCCGGGTCGGTGGTGTCGCCACCGCCGGGTTGATTCGGTTGATTGCCGATCGTGGTCGGACCGACTGTGCCCGGACCGCACACGAGCGTGCTGCTCGACGACGAGCTCGATGAGGACGACGAGCCATCACCGCTCTCCGCCGGGGTTCCGGTGTCGACGTTCTTGAGCACGCAGTTCGACATTCCACCGGGCGGCGGCGCGGCAGCGGGAACCTGCGTCGTGATGTAGATGACGACCGGCACGTCGGCGGGTGGCAGCGCGGGTGGGGTGGGGGCGGGGTCGTCGGGAGCTGCGGGCGCGGCATCCGTCGCAGGTGTGCTGAGGGTAACCAGCGTCAGGGCCGGTGGGCCGACGAAGGGCGGCGGCTCAGCGCCGAGAGCGACATTGGCCGGCCCGACGAGCACCGACGTCAGCATTGCGGGAGCGAGCAGAAGCCGGATGGCCGAGTTCCAGAACGGCGCACGAGAGCGCGGCCAAAGACCGGTCGACTCGGGTTCGCGTCGGGCCACGGTTCCGTTCCTCTGGGGAAGCGTGCGAGGGAGGGTTTTGCTGGGTCGTTCTTGACTCGCCCACGAGGACGTGCCTGCGTACTCTTCAAGCGACGAGAGTAGTGGACAACGGCCACCTGGCACCAGTGGTCAATCGAGCAACACGGACGAATTGACCATCATTCGATTGACGCGATGCGAACATCGAGTGGCGTCGGCGTGGGGGCGACGGGTCCTACACGTTGAAGCGGACCTCCACCGCGTTGCGTCAGCGTTAGCAGGGTGCCCACTCACCTTGGTTGTTTCACGCTAGAAGAACGAAATCGTGAACCCACCGGAGAACAGCACTGCGCCGAGTCCGATCACGGCCAGCCCCAGGAGCACCACGTATGCAAGGGTGCCCGCCCAACGCAAGGATTCACCAGCCCTTGCTGTCAGGAGGAGCACGCCCATCGGCACGAGCATCAGCCCGCCGAACAGCAGCGCTGGAGCGACCCTGACGTCGGGGGCGGGGCACGGATATGCAAGCGCACACACGCCCGGAATTCCCTGGGCGAGCCACATGAGCAACCACGTCACGAGCAGAATCCCGATCGCTGGGAGCACCCGCATCCCGACGCTCGTACGTATGCTTCCGCCGGGCTTCACACCCTTACTTTGGCATGTCCGCCACGGTTGAAGCTACACAGCGAAGCCGAACTCCGCCGAGATCGCGCACGGACAACCATCTGCGCCAGCTGCCTCCCCGGACCTCATGAGCGGTCGGTGGCCACCCCGCGTAGCAACTCGAGATCGTTGCTGCCGGCCCCGGTCGCCTCGATCGGGCAGGGGAACGAGTACTGTGAGATCACCGCCTTCACGAGGCCGGGGGCGATTCGATCCTTGGAGTCGTCATGCGACCACTAGTCCTTCGACACAGCCTGTCCCTCGACGGGTACGCCGCAGCACCCGCGGGCGTACGCGACGACTTCTTCCTCGAATACGACGAGGACGAGGAGTTCGTCGCGCACATGGCCAGCGTGCTCGGCTCGGCCGGTGTCCACGCGATGGGCGCTCGTACCTACCGCGACATGGCCGGGTACTGGCCATTCCAGACGGGACCCGAGGCCGACGCGATGAACGCCATCCCCAAGGTCGTCTTCTCTCGTTCGCCGATCGACACCCCGTGGGCGACGACGACCGTCTGCTCCGGGGATCTGGCCACCGAGGTTGCGAGGCTGAAGGCCCAGGACGGCGGTCCGATCCTCGTGCACGGCGGCGTGCGATTCGCCCAGGCGCTCGTGCGCGCGGATCTCGTCGACGAGTACCACCTGCTGGTCAGCCCCTTCGCCCACGGCGGCGGCAGCCCGCTGTTCACCGAGCTCACCAGGTTGAAGCTGATCGACGTCAAGTCATTCCCGAGGGGCAACCTCGCCTTGACCTACTCGCGTCCGGACACGACCTCTTCCTGATTTCACCAAGCCTTCGCCAAGGAGATCACCTCCGCCTTATGAAGCCCTTCTGAAGTCGGTGTGGAATCCGATCAACCGCTGAGCTGGTCGCGGCGGCGGGTGAGATACGCGCGCTCCGCAGGATTGCCGGCCAGGTCGATCGCCCGGTCGTACGCCGCCGCCGAATCGCCGCTGCGCCCCAGTCGCCGCAGCAGGTCAGCGCGCACGGCGTGGAAGGCGTGATAGCCGTCGAGGGGAGGGGTGAGCCGGTCGATCTCGGCCAGCCCGACCCCGGGACCGTCGATCTCGGCGAGAGCGACCGCCCGATTGAGCCGCACGATCGGTGAGGGATCGAGCACCGCCAAACGGTCGTAGAGCGCGACGATCTGCGACCAGTCGGTATCGCGGGCGGATGGGGCACTCGTGTGCACCGCATTGATCGCAGCCAGCAGCTGATAGCGCCCGGCCTGTTCGTGATCGCCTGCGACCGCCCCGAGTCGATCGTGGATCAGGGCACTACCCTCGGCGATGAGTTCCCGATCCCACGCACCCCGATCCTGCTCATCGAGGGTCACCAGCTCCCCGGCGCGAGACACCCGCGCCCGTCGTCGAGCATCGGTGAGCAGCATCAGAGCGAGCAGGCCTGACACCTCTGCGTCGCCGGGCAGGAGCGCTCGGAGAAGCCGGCCCAGACGGATCGCCTCGTCAGTGAGGTCGACGCGCACGGCGTCGTCCCCGGCGCTGGCCAGGTAGCCCTCGTTGAACACGAGGTAGACCACCGCGAGCACGGCGGCGAGCCGTTCGCGGATGTCGGCAGCGAGCGGCACGCGGTAGGGAATGTGCGCCGCCTTGATCTTGGCCTTCGCCCGGGTGATCCGCTGGGCCATCGTGGTCTCCTGCACGAGAAAGGCGTGGGCGATCTCTGCGACAGTGAGTCCGCCGAGCAGTCGCAGGGTGAGGGCGACCCTGGACTCGGGGGCGAGCGCGGGGTGGCAGCAGGTGAAGATCAGCCTGAGCCGGTCGTCTTCCACCGGCCCGGTCGGCTCGGGGGAAGTGTCGTCGTGGAGCATGGTCGCCTCCTGGTGCTTGGCGCTGCGCCGGGACTCGCGGCGGATTCGGTCGATCGCCTTGCGGGTGGCGGTGGTGGTGAGCCAGCCGCCCGGATTGTGCGGAATGCCATCACGGGGCCACCGCTCCACCGCCAGGGCGAAGGCCTCGCCCGCCGCATCCTCGGCGATGTCCAGATCGTTGAATCGGCGAGCAAGGCCTGCGACCATCCGCGCCCACTCCTGACGGTGAACGCGGGCGATCGCCTCCGAGACAAGCGGATCGGTCACGGCTCCAAGAGCGCCTTGATGGAATCCGAAGTGTGGAAAGGACGCACCTCGACCTTGCCGCGGCACGCCTTCGACGCCGCCGCCGCCAACGAGAGGGCTTCGTCGAGGTCGGCGGCCTCGATGACCCAGAAGCCGCCGAAGTGCTCCTTGGCCTCGAGGTAGGGTCCGTCGGTGAACACCGGCCGGTCTCCCTGCCCGTCGACGGTGGTGGCCGTGGTCGCCTCCGCCAATCCGTCGGCAAAGACGAGGTGACCGTTCTTCTCCAGTCGCTCGTTGAACTCGCCCGTGTCGGCGAACGACTGCAGCATCTCCTCCCGCGAGGAGTAGCCGCTGAACTCGTTGCGCTCGGCGGGTCCGAAGACCGACATCATGTACCTGGGCATCGTGCTCACTCCTTCCCGGCTTCGCGGCGCGCCTGGTGGGTTCGCTCCCAGCCGTCGTGATCGTCCGGCCCGGGCGGAAACCGGTGCACCTCCTGCGGCCAGTCCAGCGCGACCGCGAGGCGACCGGCCCAGTACCGTGCAGCCTCGTCGTCGGCGACCTTGACGACGGCGAAGCCGCCGAGGTGCTCCTTGGTCTCCACGTAGGGGCCGTCGGTGAAGACCGCCTCGCCGTCCTTGGCCTCGACGCTGCAGAGGGCGGTGGATGCGTCGAGTGCGCCGTTGCCGTAGACGAAGACACCGGCGGCCTTCATCTCCTCGATCACGGCCAAGCTGGCCGTGGCCTTCTCGCGCAGCTGCTCCATCGTGTGCGTAGGCACCCACTCGTCATTGAAAGCGATCAGGTATTCCGTCATGGTTGTCTCCTTCTCATTCGTGACCAGGCCGGTCTCGGCACCTGGCATGCAGCTGCCCGCTCGGCCTCCGCCTACCTAGTCCACGAACGCCGACGCCTCGATACGACACGGTTCGGAAATTCTTTTCAGACTCGCAGCGACGTGATCGCGTCGAAGCGTGTCGACAACGCTAGACGTTGAACCTGAACTCCACCACGTTACGTCAGGGAACGGCATCAGCCATGGGCTGACTAAAAGCCGACTATCGGGACGCGCTCGAACGGCGCCGAAGGATCCGACCGGAGCCGCCCGTACGTATCGACGTCAATCCGCTGCCCGTCGATGAGGAACTTCCCGCGTTCGGTGCCCTCTTTGACGAACCCGGCATACTGGGCAACCGCACCCGACGCGGGATTGTTCACGCGATGGCCAAGTTCGAGACGTTCCAACCCGCGCACGCTCAGCGCCCAATCCGCGACGGTGGCCGCCGCTCGACCTGTCCATCCGCGGCCGCGCGCGGCGTCGGCCATCCAGTACCAGAACCAGCCGTTTCGGTTCGCTTCGTCGACGGAAACGCAGACGAGGCCGACCAGCGTCTCTTCTTCGACGACAGCCCAGGCTTCGTGGTGCGAGTCGGCTTGAATGAGTCGACTCACGTAGGCCTCCGCCTCGGCGAGCGTCGACACATCACCCTGACGCGCCATGTCTTCGTTGGATCCGAAGGCCGCATACACGGCTTCGGCATCGGCACGACGCAGACGGCGCAAATATGGGGTCGGCTCCGGGGTCATGCAACCTTCAGGGGCGTGATCGATGCGATCTGCTCGCCCGCGAGATCTTCGGCACGGTCTAGTTCGTAGTGACTCTGCAGGTTGATCCAGAACTCAGCCGACGTACCAAAGTACTTCGCAAGGCGAAGCGCTGTGTCGGCCGAAATCCCACGCTTGCCGTGCACAATCTCGTTGATCCGCCGCGGCGGCACGCCGATCGACACCGCGAGCTTGTTCTGCGTGATCTCAAACCCCTTGATGAAGTCCTCCATGAGAACCTCACCCGGATGGATCGGGGGAATCTTGTCAGTGGTAGTCAACGATCTCCACCTCCTCTGGTCCAGCGTCTGTCCATACGAAGCAGATCCGCCACTGGTCATTGATCCTGATGCTGTGCTGTCCGGCACGATCGCCTTTCAGCGCTTCGAGCCGATTTCCTGGTGGGACCCGGAGATCGTCCAACGACTCCGCGGCTCCCAACTGACGCAGCTTCCGCAACGCCACCGAGTGGATCCGAGGATCTATCGACGGCACGCGTTCACGACGCCACAAGCGTTCGGTGTCCTTGGGACCGAACGATCTGATCACGCGATCAGTCTATAACGGAACTCGTTAATAACGCTACACGTTAAAGCGGAACTCCACCACGTCACCGTCGCGCATCACGTAGTCCTTGCCCTCCATGCGCGCCTTGCCCTTCGCGCGCGCCTCGGCGACCGAGCCCGTCGCGACGAGGTCGTCGAACGAGATGACCTCCGCCTTGATGAAGCCCTTCTCGAAGTCGGTGTGGATCACGCCCGCCGCCTGCGGCGCCTTCCAGCCCTTGCCGATGGTCCACGCGCGTGCCTCCTTCGGCCCCGCCGTGAGGTAGGTCTGCAGGCCGAGGGTGTCGAAGCCGATGCGCGCGAGTTGGTCGAGCCCGCTCTCCTCCTGGCCGACGGATGCGAGCAGCTCCGCCGCCTCATCCGGCTCGAGGTCGATGAGCTCGCTCTCGAGCTTCGCATCGAGGAAGACCGCCTTCGCCGGGGCGACGAGGGCGGCGAGCGCGGCGGTGCGCGCGGCATCCGTCAGCACCGACTCGTCGACGTTGAAGACGAAGATGAACGGCTTGCTCGTGAGCAGGCCGAGCTCTCGAATCGGCCCGAGGTCGAGCGTGGACGCCGACAGCAGCGTGCCCTCGTTCAGAACAGCGACGGCCTGCTGAGCGGTCTCGAGCACGACGGGCTCGAGCTTCTTGCCACGCACCTCTTTCTCGTACCGCGGCAGCGCCTTCTCGAGGGTCTGCAGGTCGGCGAGGATGAGCTCGGTGTTGATGGTCTCCATGTCGCTCGCCGGGTCGACCTCGCCGTCGACGTGCACGACATCCGAGTCGGCGAACCCCCGCACGACCTGCGCGATCGCATCCGCCTCACGGATGTTGGCGAGGAACTTGTTGCCGAGCCCCTCCCCCTCGCTCGCCCCCTTGACCAGGCCCGCGATGTCGACGAACGACACAGGGGCGGGCAGGATGCGCTCACTCCCGAAGACCTCGGCAAGCACCGCGAGCCGCGAGTCGGGCAGGTTGACGACACCCACATTCGGCTCGATCGTCGCGAACGGGTAGTTCGCCGCGAGCACCGAGTTCTTGGTGAGGGCGTTGAAGAGGGTCGACTTGCCGACGTTGGGCAAGCCCACGATTGCGATAGTGAGGGCCACGGGCCTCAAGCCTAGTCGGGGGGCCACCCCCACCGTGCCTCCCCTGGATCGGCCGGGGTCACGCTCACTCGAAGCAGTTTGGAGATCTGCCGCCAGCCATCCGGAGTCTCGTCGGCGAACCCGACCGCCGAGAAGTGAACGACCGCACCCCCGAGCGACTCGATCGCGATGTCCCGTCCCCCGCAGGTGCCCGTCATCCACTCGTCTGCTCCGCGCTGAGCCACTTCGAAGAGACACAGCCGAGCAGCCGGCCAATCGGTCAGACCGAGAAAATACTGGTGCTCGCCGTCCACCGCGAGCAACCGAAGCGTGCCATCGCTGAGGAACCCGTCGAGGTGAGTGCCGTCGACACGACGATCTCCCGACACCCGGAGGCGCGACACGAGCTCCGCGACCGCCGCGAATGACAGCGGGTCGACAGTCTCGGCCTCCACCAGCAGGTGCGGACCGAGCCCGAACCCACCGAACGCGCCAGCAATGCTCGGTGCGGCGAACGCTCCGAATGAGAACCGCAGACCATCGCTGATCGCCCCTTCGAAGGTGGCGCCGCCGCACTGCTGCGCCACCTGCGCCCCGTAGACATCCGTGACGATCACACAGTACGGCCCCGCGACGCGGCCGAGACCGACAAAGAACCGATGAACCCCCGCACTGCCCAGATAGCGAGAAGACCCCGGAGTGATCGTCAGCAGCGCTGGCGCATCATGTGGCAGCAGGTCGTACTCCTGCTGCGGCGCGTCGAAGTGGTCGAAGATGGCCAGCCGTGGGTGGTGCACTTCTGTCATCGGAGCGCACCCCGCCAGGAGAGCGATCAGCGCGGTCGCCGCCACAGCACGTCGCGTGCTACGGAAAAACACGATGCGGCTCCGGTTGAATGTCCTTCACCCGCAGCAACGGCGACACCTGCCGCCATCCCTCCGGTGCCTCCCCCTCGAAGCCGAGAGCCGAGAAATGCGCCGCGAGACCGTCGGCGTTGTAGACCACCACATCCTGGGTTCCGCAGGAGATGGAGCCCCGCCCGTTGCCGAACTCGTCCTGCTCGTAGAGAGCAATGCAGACGCCTGAGCGTGAACCTTGGACTCTTGCAACGTGATAAACGGATCTGCGATCGTTCGCGAGCAACCGGAACGACTCGGGGTACACCCAACCGCCCTCCAGATCGACACCCGGCGGTATGTCGGACGGCGTCTGGGGACGCGCGAGAATCTCCTCCAGCGCGGGGTAGCTTCGCGGCGCCGGCTCATCGATCGAAATCGAGAACTGTGCGCTGAACTGCATGTACGACTGCGTCCCCGGTACGGAGCCGGCGAAGAACTCGCCGAACGCGAACCGGATGCCCTCCGCGAGCTCACCATCGAACACGCCACCCCCACACGCCTGACCTACCTGAACGTCGTAGATGTCCACCGCAATGACGCAATAGGACGCTGTGAGACCGCGCGCGAGGAAGAACTCATACATTCCCATGGCACCGATCGATCGCGACGAGTCGGCGAATACCGCCAGCAGGGCGGGCGAGCCGGGCGGCAACCGGTCGTAGACCTCCTGTTTCCGCTCGAGGAGATCGAAAACGGGCGGCCGAGGACTCGCTCGCTCCTCCCCCACCGTGCACCCCGCCACCAGCACGCACAGCCCGACGACTGCGGCGGCGAGAACTGCGCGGGCCCATCGTGCGGACGAGGTCATTTCCACCCGCTCAGGCTAACCCCACGGCTCGCAACTCAGGCAGAACAGTGCACCGACGCTTCGCGATGCCCAGAAACTCAGGCGACGACATCCCTGCCGAGAAATTCTTCCTGAGCTGCGTGCAGTCACCGTGCGACACGGCGTGAGCCGAGCCGAAGTGGCGCCGCACGGCCAGTCGCCCGTGCGCGGTCGGGGGCGCGTGAGACCATCAAGGGCATGAGCCTCGACTTCACCGCGATCGACTTCGAAACCGCCAACTCCCACAGTGCGAGTGCGTGCGCGGTCGGGCTCGTGAAGGTTCGAGACGGCAGGGTCGTCGCCGAGGCGAGCTGGTTCATCCGCCCGCCGATCGGGTTCGACGCGTTCAGCGACTGGAACATCCGCATCCACGGCATCACCCCCGCGGATGTCGAGACCGCCCCCCTCTGGCGCGACCAGCTCGACGACCTCGTCGCCTTCGCCGAGGGCGACACGCTCGTCGCCCACAACGCCGGGTTCGACATGGGGGTCATCCGCGACGCCAGCGCCGCGAGCCGGGTCGAGTGCCCGAGCTTCAGCTACCTGTGCAGCCTGCAGGTGGCACGCAAGACCTACCACCTCGACTCGTACCGCCTGCCCGTCGCAGCGATGGCCGCCGGTTTCGAGGACTTCGACCACCACAACGCGCTGGCGGATGCGCAGGCGTGCGCGGCGATCATCGTCCACGCGGCGAAGCGTCACGACGCGAGCGACATCGCCCACCTCGGCAGGATCACGGGACAGAGGATGGGCGCGCTGGAGCACAAAGCGGAGGCCATTTCTGGCCTCCGCCGCGACGCCAGCGCCGACGCCCGTCTCGGGCGTCGGTCAGAAGTCAGGCCCGAAGACTACCGGAGCATGGCCCTCAGCTAGCTGGGCAGTACGGCCAGCACTGTCATTCGCACCCTCGTTCTCGGCATACTCGAATCATGACGCACGGCGACGACATCACGGCCTACCATCGCTCGCTCGGCGACACCGATCGCGAGATCTGCGAGCTGCTCGCCAACGAGATCGATCGCGCCCTGCCCGACGCGAAGCCCAAGGTCTGGCACGCTCACCCGGTCTGGTTCCTCGACGACAACCCGATCGTCGGCTACGACCGGCTCAAGGATGCCGTGCGACTCATGTTCTGGAGCGGCCAGTCGTTCGACGAACCGGGCCTGACGGCATCCGGAACGTTCAAGGCCGCCGAGGTTCGCTACACCGACCGCGGCCATGTCGACACCGAGGCGCTCGCTCGGTGGCTGGGCAAGTCGCGCGAGATCCAGTGGGACTACGCGAACATCCGCGCGGTAAAGGGCAACCTTCAGAAGCGCACCGACTTCTGAGCCCGGGCTGAGCCGACCGTGCGGAGGTTTGTCACGGATGCGCCCGCTACAGCATCCGCATGCGTGACAAACCTCCGCATCGTTGGAGGCGAGGTGGCCTGCGTCAGTCGTGCTGGGGGAAGCCCAGGTTGATGCCGCCGTGCGAGGGGTCGAGCCAGCGACGCGTCACGGCCTTCGTGCGGGTGAAGAATGCGAGACCCTCGGGTCCGTAGGCGCGGGCGTCGCCGAAGTGCGAGGCCTTCCAGCCGCCGAAGGAGTGGTAGGCGACGGGCACCGGGATCGGCACGTTGATGCCGACCATGCCGACGGTGACGTTGCGCTGGAACTCGCGCGCCGCGCCGCCGTCGTTGGTGAAGATCGCCGTGCCGTTGCCGTAGGGGCTCGCGTTGATGAGCTCGATGCCCTCGTTGAAGGTCTCCACGCGAACGATCGAGAGCACCGGGCCGAAGATCTCGTCCTGGTAGACCTTCGAGTCGGTCGACACGTTGTCGATGAGCGTCGGGCTCAGCCAGAATCCATCGGCCTCGCCGTCGACCTCCTGGCCGCGGCCGTCGACGACGACCGTCGCCCCGTCGGCCTCGGCGATGTCGAGGTAGCTCGCGACCTTGTCGCGGTGCTCACGCGTGATGAGCGGCCCCATGTCGCAGCCCCGCGTGCCGTCGCCGACCTTGAGCGCCTTCATGCGCTCGGTGATCTTGGGGATGAGCGCATCCGCCACCGGTCCGACGGCGACGAGCACGCTGATGGCCATGCAGCGCTCGCCGGCGGAGCCGAAGCCCGCGTTGACGGCGGAGTCGGCGACGAGGTCGAGGTCGGCATCCGGGAGCACCAGCATGTGGTTCTTGGCGCCGCCGAACGCCTGCACGCGCTTGCCCGCCTTCGACGCGTTCTCGTAGATGTAGCGCGCGATGGGGGTCGAGCCGACGAAGGAGATCGCGCTGATGTCCTCGTGCTCGAGGATCGTGTCGACCGCGACCTTGTCGCCGTGGACGACGTTGAGCACGCCCTCGGGAAGTCCCGCCTCGGCGAAGAGCTCGGCGAGGAAGTTCACCGCGCTCGGGTCCTTCTCGCTCGGCTTGAGCACGACGGTGTTGCCCGCGGCGATCGCGACGGGGAAGAACCAGAGGGGCACCATGGCCGGGAAGTTGAAGGGGCTGATGATGCCCACGATGCCGACGGGCTCACGCGAGGTGTAGACGTCGACGCCCGTCGAGGCGTTCTCGGTGTACTGGCCCTTGAGCAGCTCGGGTGCGCCGGTCACGTACTCGACGACCTCGATGCCGCGGGCGATCTCGCCGAGGGCGTCGGAGATGACCTTGCCGTGCTCCGAGGTGAGGATGGCGGCGAGCGCCTCGCGACGCTCCACGAGCAGGTTGCGGTAGTTGAAGAGAATGGCTTGACGCTTGGCAAGCGAGGTCTCCGCCCAACCGTGCTGTGCGGCCTTCGCCGCGGCAACGGCGGCGTTGACGTCGTCGACCGAGCCCAGGCGAACCTCCTTGGTCACCTTGCCCGTGGCGGGGTTGTAGACGGGGGCGGTGCGGTCGCTGTTGCCCTCTACGGTGGTGTTGTTGATCCAGTGGTTGACGTACTCGGTCACGGTGCTCATCCTTGAAGGTCGCGATTCTGCGGCACGAGACGCCGCTGGTTCTCCCAGTCTGCGCTCGTCGGCTGGCGCGTACAAGCCCCGAACCCGCCCAGCCAATGTGCGAAAACGCAGATCAGCTACATGCCCACCGGTGGAACCAGATCTGCCGCGTGCTCACGAGCATCCCGCAGGATCGCCTCCCGCACGATCATCACGGGCTCGACGGCGAGCGACTCCGCGCGAGTGGAGAGGGCGTACTGCAACCTGAAATCCACGAGCTGCGGCAGCACGGGCACGAGATCGGGCTCGGTGCTCGCCATGAACGCGTGCAGCAGGCAGATGCCCGCCCCGTGCTTCGTCGCCTCGAGCTGCGCGAAGACGTTGGTGGAGCCGAAGCCGACGCGCATCCCCGACAGCAGGGGGGCGAGATCGAGCTCGCGCACCGTGAGCAGCGCATCCACATAGAAGATGAGCGGATGCGCGGCCAAGTCGGCCAGCCCAGTGATCGGCGGATGGCCGGCCAGGTAGTCGCGCGACGCGTACAGCCGCAGGGCGTATTCGGCGAGCGGCTCGATGGGAAGGCGCGCGCTCACGGCCCCGCCGATGGTCACGGCCAGATCGAAGCCGGAGCCGCGAAGGCTCAGCGGTTTCGTCGAGGTGACGAGCTCCGTGGTGATTCCCGGATGCTCACGCTGAACCCGGGCGAGCGCGCGGGCGACGAAGACGGTTCCGAACCCGTCGGGGGCGATGACGCGCACGGTGCCGCGAACGGCTCCCGCCTCACCATCGACCGCGGCGACGACCTGCTCGACGATGCGCTCCAGCGGGGCGGCGCGCTCGGCGACCTCGCGTCCGAGAGCGGTGAGCTCCCAGCCGTCCGCACCGCGATCGAGCAGGCGCGCACCGAGGCTCGCCTCGAGCCGGTTGAGTCGTCGGCGCACCGTCGTGTGATCGATTCCGAGCAGTTCACCCGCGGTCACGAGCCGGCCGGTTCGG
The DNA here is from genome assembly GCA_019638935.1 of Cryobacterium sp. Taxonomy (GTDB): domain Bacteria; phylum Actinomycetota; class Actinomycetes; order Actinomycetales; family Microbacteriaceae; genus Terrimesophilobacter. The sequence goes on along the minus strand of JAHBSW010000001.1, from coordinate 84,594 downwards.
GCGACCGCCAGCAGCACCCGCACATCGTCGGTGCTGAACTGGTCGGCGCTGCTCACCTGATCAGGGTAGTCGGTGGTGGCTGGCACACTGGGTGGATGGACCCTCTCATCGCGTTGCTGATCGGGGCCGGCGCCGGCCTCGCACTCGGCGCTCTCGTCGGTTGGCTGATCGGGCGGCTCCGGCGCACAGTGGCGGATCTCGAAGACCCTGCCGTGGCGCAGGCGCGCCACGAGGTCGCGCTGGCGGAGCTGCGCAACGCCGAACTCGAGGCCCGCGCCTCGCTCGACGCGGAGCTGTCGTCGGCCCGGGCGACCGCATCGGCCCTGAAAGATCAGGTGGTCTCGCTCATGGAGCAGCAGCGAGAGCTGCAGGAGCGCCAGCGCCTCGAGCACGAGGCCCAGAAAGAGCGGGATCGCGCCGAGAGCAAGGTGCTGCAACTGCTCACCCCCGTGCAGGAGAACCTGCGAGCCATGCAGCTCAAGGTGACCGATCTCGAGACCCAGCGTCAGAAGCAGCACGGTGAGCTCAGCCAGCAGTTGAAGTCGGCGACGGAGTCGGAAGAGCGCTTGCGCAGCACCGCCGAGGCGCTCGCCGCCGCTCTCAAGAGCAACAGCACGCGCGGCGTGTGGGGCGAGGCCCAGCTGCGCAACGTCGTCGAGGCCGCAGGCCTCATCGAGCGCGTCGACTTCGAGGTGCAATCGAGCATCAGCTCGGATGCCGGCGCCGGCCGACCCGACATGGTCGTGCACCTGCCGGGAGGCAAGAACATCGCGGTCGATGCGAAGGTGCCGTTCACCGCCTACCTCGAGGCGAGCGGCATCCCCGCCACCGCGACCGGTGAGGAGGGCGCGAAGCGCGAGCGTCTCATCCGCGACCACGTCAAGGCCCTCCGCTCCCATGTCGACACGCTCTCGAACAAGCAGTACTACGCGGGTCTCGACGCCTCCCCCGAGCTCGTCATCGCGTTCATCCCGAGCGAGTCGCTCGTCTCGAGCGCGCTGGAGGCCGACCCGGCCATCATGGACTACGCGTTCGGCAAGCGCGTCGCCCTCGCCTCGCCGGTGACGCTGTGGTCGGTGCTCAAGACCGTCGCCTTCGCGTGGCAGCAGAACGTGCTCACCGAGGATGCGAAGCTGCTCTTCGACCTGAGCAAGGAGCTCTACGGGCGACTCACCAAGCTCTCCGACCACGTCGAGAAGCTCGGCCGCTCGATCGAGCGCAGCGTCAAGGACTACAACGCGTTCGTCGGCTCGCTCGAGCGCCAGGTGCTGCCCAGCGCGCGCCGCCTCAGCGCTCTCGATGAGTCGCGAGTGCTCGGCACCCTGCCCGGCATCGAGGAGGCCCCGCGCGAACTCACCGCGTTCGAGCTCACGACCGACGCCGATCCCGACACCGAGGGGCAGTGATGTCGAACGACTGGCGCGCGATCATCGCCGCACTCGCGAACGCCGACACCCGCAGCGTGTTCGCCGAAATCGTGCTGAACCAGCCGAACTCCACGAGCCTCTCCGCGAAGAAGCGCGACCGCGCAATCGCGACGCTCCTGTCGACCGGACTCGCGCGCCGCGCCGAGGGCGACGTGCTCGAGCTCGTCGCCGAGACGTTCACGACGCTGCTCGCCACCGCCGCCGAACCGCGCCGAGAGGGCGTGGATCGCTTCATCGAAGACGGACGCGTCGTCACCTACCCCGCAAGCCCCGCCGAGCGTCGGGCCGTGCTCGAATGGGTGGCGAACGAGGCACTGACCGCCGATGAGGTGCTCACCGAGCCCGAGGTCGGCGAGCGCCTGGCCCGCTTCCGCGACGATGTCGCGACCCTGCGCCGCTACCTCGTCGACGAGGGCTTCCTCCTGCGCACCCCCACCGGCACAAGCTACTCCCGCGCGCCCCACACAGACTCCCCCGCCCACACGACCTAAGCCGGCTGCGGACGGGAGAGCGGCGGTCGTCCAGCGCGAGTTTTGAGTTCGAAGGTCGGTCCGGAGCGATACTCGCATCGCGGAGCGGCCGACCTTCGAACTCAATGTTTGAGCGCAGGCCGCTGTTCTCTCGTCCGCAGCCGGCGCCCTTCGAGACACCCGCTGCGCGGGCTCCTCAGGGAACGAGCCTCAGTCCAGCCACTTCTCGACGAGGTGGTCGGCGACGACGCGACGGATCGTGCCCGACTTCGACCGCAGGATGATGCTCTCGGTACGGATGATGGGTCCCAGCTTCTCGACGCCGGCCACGAGCTCGCCGTTGGTTACCCCCGTGGCGACGAAGATCGTGTTGTCGCCCTTGACCATCTCGTCGAGCCCGTACACGGCGCGAACATCGAGCCCCGCCGCCACGGCACGCTCGCTCTCGGCGTCGTCGAGCGGGGCGAGCCGCCCCTCCATGAACCCGCCGAGTGCCTTGACGGCCGCGGCGGTCGTGATGCCTTCAGGGCATCCGCCGATGCCGACGCACATGTCGATGGGCGATCCGTAGCGGGCCGCGTTGATTCCACCGGCGACGTCGCCGTCGAGCATGAGCCAGGTGCCGGCTCCCGCTGCACGGATGTCGGCGATGAGGTCGACGTGCCGCGGGCGGTCGAGCACGGCGATGGTGAGGGACGAGACATCCTTGCCCTTGGCCTTCGCGAGGGCTCGAATGTTGTCGCCGATGGGTCGCTCGAGGTCGATGATGCCGTGGCCCTCGGGCCCGGTGACGATCTTGTCCATGTAGAAGACGGATGACGCGTCGAGCATTGTGCCGCGGTCGGAGACCGCGATCACGGAGAGCGCGTTCTGGCGGCCCGCTGCGGTGAGCGAGGTTCCGTCGATGGGGTCCACGGCGATGTCGCACGAGGGGCCGAGTCCGTTGCCGACTCGCTCGCCGTTGAAGAGCATGGGGGCTTCGTCTTTCTCGCCCTCACCGATGACGACGACGCCGTCGAAGTCGACGGTGCCGAGGAACTTGCGCATGGCGTCGACGGCCGCGCCGTCGGCCGCGAGCTTGTCACCGCGTCCGATGTAGGGCCAGGCGCGGATCGCTGCGGCCTCGGTGGCCCGCACGAGCTCCATGGCCATGTTGCGGTCGGGGTGGGTGATCATGCTGGGGGCGACGTCATTCACACTCTCAAGCCTATTGACCGTGCTCACCGGGAAGGCCCGTCGCCGGTCGAAAGATCAGCGATTCTTGCCGGTTCACCACCCGGCTGAGCACCCCGGTTAGACTCGCATCAGACCGACGCCGAAGGAGTCACCATGCCCATCGCCACCCCGGACCAGTACGCCGAGATGCTCGACAAAGCGAAGAGCAGCGGCTTCGCCTTCCCGGCCTTCAACGTCTCATCGTCGCAGACCGTCAACGCGGTGCTGCAGGGGCTCACCGAGGCGGGCAGCGACGGCATCCTCCAGGTGTCGACGGGCGGCGCGGACTACTTCGCGGGCCAGAGCGTGAAGGCACGGGCATCCGGTGCCCTCGCTTTCGCCGCCTTCGCGACTGAGGCCGCCAAGAACTATCCGGTCACCGTCGCGCTGCACACCGACCACTGCCCGAGCGATGCCCTCGACGGATTCGTGCGACCCCTCATCGCGGCGTCGGAGGAGGCCGTGAAGGCCGGTGGCAACCCGATCTTCCAGTCGCACATGTGGGACGGTTCGGCGGTGCCGCTCGAGCAGAACCTCGCGATCGCGAAGGAGCTGCTGCCGCGCATGAAGGCGATCAACTCGATCCTCGAGATCGAGATCGGCGTCGTCGGCGGTGAGGAAGACGGCGTGAGCCACGACATCAACGAGCACCTCTACACCACCCTCGATGACGCGATCGCGACGGTGGAGGCGCTCGGCCTGGGCGAGCAGGGCCGCTACCTCGCGGCGCTCACCTTCGGCAACGTGCACGGCGTGTACAAGCCCGGAAACGTCAAGCTGAGGCCCGAGCTGCTGCAGGAGATTCAGGATGGGCTGGCCGCCAGGTACAAGACCGAGCCGCGGCCGCTCGACCTCGTGTTCCACGGCGGCTCGGGATCGAGTGACCAGGAGATCGCGACGGCGGTCGCGAACGGCGTGGTCAAGATGAACGTCGACACCGACACGCAGTACGCGTTCACGCGCTCGATCGCCGACTACATGCTCAAGAACTACGACGGCGTGCTCAAGGTCGACGGCGAGGTCGGAAACAAGAAGCTCTACGACCCGCGCGCCTGGGGCAAGGTCGCCGAGTCGGCCATGGCCGCTCGCGTGCTGCAGTCCACCCAGCAGCTCGGCTCGGCGGGCAGCTCGATCAGCGCCTAGCTCACCCCGGCCCCACCCTGAAGCGCATGCGAATGGTGTCGCCTCCGCTCCAGCGGAGGTCGTCGACCGCGGTGCGCAGTGAGAGGTAGTGCGGCGCGAGCAGCATGATGCGTCGGCCCTCGGCAAGTCCCGCATCGATCGTGATCGCCACGGCTGTCGAGCCGTCGGCTTCGCCGCGCAACTCGATGAGCAGTTGCGGGTACTCCACCTCGGGCGAGTCGATCACGGCGAGCACGAGCGCGTGCACCATGGATCGCTGACGCTCGTCCATCGTCTCAGCCCTATGGTCGGGATCGACCACCGTGATCGGTTTGCCGTCTGCGACATGGTCGAGCCAGCTGCGGTTGGAGCGCTCGACGAGCTCTCGCCGGATCTCATCCGCCAGCTCAGCCGCGTGCACGCGATCCTCCGGTGTCACTTCTGCGCGATCCGCGATTCCCGCGAGCAGGGGCGTCACTCTGCTCGACACGGTCGCCAGCTCACCCTGGATGGCGGCGAGTCGCGCGCGCTCGGTGAGCAGACTCCCCGTGACGACCGCGGGCGACGCGTTCGACGACCAGCGCAGCACCCGCTTGACGACCTGGGACTGAAAGGTGACCACTCCCGCCGTTGCGAGCACGATCGGAACCGAACCGATCGCGACCGTCGACACGACCGGCCACGCGCCCGCGGCGAACGCCAGTGCCGAGCACGCGCCGGTGACCACGACGGCGATGCTCCCTACGATGAGTGACTTCGTCGCGGAGAGAAAGGGCGCTAGTGAGCCCAGGACGAGGCTGAAACCGAGTGGCGCCCACCAGAGCTCGATCGGCATCAGGTCGCCGAGCGGCGAGGGCGCAACGATGTTGACCGCCGAGATCACGGTCGCCGTGCAGGCCATCGTGACGGGAACGAGTGCCCGGAGCAGGGTCACCCGCCCGCGAGTGGGCCGCGTGAACGAGAAGACGACGACGCAGGATGCGGCCATGAGCAGCAGCGCACCGATCTGGCCGAGTATCTCGATCGGCGAGCCCTTCGCCGCAAAGATGGGCGCGCTGCAGGTGAGAATGATGAGAGCCGTGAACACGAGCGGCAGGCGATTCCCACTGAGCCAGGTGAGCGGGTCGATCTCGTAGGGAGCCTGCGTGAAACTGTCTTTCCAGTCCGAGCGGGGGTGCTCCTCGTTCACGACACCACCCCCGTCGCCCCTTCGCGCGGCACGGAGACCACGATCGACGTGCCGGCTCCGCTGGCCGACCACACGCGAACCGTTCCCCCGACACCCTCGATGCGTCGGCGAATCGAATTGCGCAATCCCAGGCGGTCGCTCGGAATCTCATCGGGGTTGAATCCGACCCCGTTGTCGACGACCATGACCGTGAAGTCCTCCTCGGTGGTGCGAAAGTCGACGTACGCCTCGGTGCTCTCCGAGTGGTCCAGCGTGTTCTCGAGCGCAGCGAACAGCGCCCCCGCGACCGCCTCGCGGCTCAGATCGGCCAGTTCGATGCTGAGCGAGTCGCCTCCCGTGACCTCCACCGTCAGACCCCGCCACTGCACCTCGCGGATGACCGTGAGCAGCTCGTCGCGCAGCCTGCTCGACACGGATGCGACATCCGTCGGGGCCACACCCTCCGCCGCTGTCTCGAGAACCTCGAGATCACGACGGATGCGGCCGACCGCCCGCTCGTCGAGCGCTCCGACTCGTTGCGACACCGCGTCGAGGTCGGCGAGCACGGTGTCGTGCACGAGCGCGGTGGCGTGCTCCTGCAGTTGTCGTTGACCGGTGAGCCGCACGGTTTCGGCTTCGAGTTTGTTGAAGTCCGGCATCCGGAATCTCTGGCTGACCCGGATGCGCTGGAGCACCAGGATGAGGGCGATGTAGACGACGCACGCGATCGTCGGCCCCCAACCCGGTTCGAGGGGCATGCCCGTCGACCACTGGGCGAGCAGCGTCGACGCGGTCGCGAGCACGAGACCGGAGAGTGCCCACCAGATGCCGCCCACGAACTTTCTGCCGACGGGCCCGACGAGCACGAGCACCATCGCCACACGATTGACGAGGTACACGCTGTCGCTGGGGAACTCGGCGAAGTCGTCGAGCACGAACCACTGGTAGAGAAAGCATCCGACGAAGCCGATGCCGAGGTAGAACACTCCACGTCCGCGACTCGGCTCGGCGATCAGGAGGGCGAGGGCGAAGAGCACGACACCGAGCGACCCGAACGGTCCCCACAGCTCGTCAAGCTGTTCATCGCGCGCTGACAGATCCACCAGGATGACGACGGAGAGCAGGATCAGGACGGTCGAGCTGGCCCAGCCCGTGCGGAGGAGCGCCTGTGCGCTCACGGTCGCGGCGACGTCGCGTGGCGGAACGGCTACGCGCATCCGGCCTCCTCCTCTACCCGCCCGAGCCGATGTACTGCATGAAGGCGGGGTCGCCCAGAATCAGGACGGCCATGAGAATCGCCATGACGACGAAGGCGATCACGGCACCGAGGAGAGGAATCCACCACGCCGTGCGCCCCGCCGCGAGCACCTTCATGCTCACCCAGGCCGTCGCGGCCCAGAGTGCCGCGTGAACGATGACGAGCGCGATGCCCACCGTCGACGTCAACGGCGTCTCGACGTAGTCGCCGATGCCCTGCTGGGCGTAAAGAATCTGAATGCTCTCGGCCAGGTTGAGGGAGCTGAACACCGATTGGATGACCGCGACCAGCCCGACACCGAGCAGGAAGACCGTCACGAAGCGGTTGACGAGGTAGCTGCCGCTCGGTGGTGTGCCCGGCCGCGTGCTCGCCGATGCTCCCGTCGCCGGCCGCTGCTGCACGCCATCCGCTGCACGCCAGCTCGCGCGTGGCAGCTCCGCCGCTCGCTGCGCCTCGGGCACGCCGCCCGACCGGCGAATCGCCTCGGCCTGCTGTTCCGGCGTCGCACGCTCACCGTACTCGGGTTGCTCGTGTTGGTCACTCATCACCGAACTCCACCGATTCCGAACTCATCAACCGGATGCCGGAACGCTGCGCTTGCGACCGCCGAGGGCTCGCCCATCGGGAGTGCCGCCTGGCGGACGCAGCTCCTTCGGAAGCGAGAAGATGAGGTCCTCCTCCGCGGTGACGACGTTGGACACGTCCACATAGCCCGCGTCGGCGAGATCGTCCAGCACCTCCTGCACGAGCACCTCGGGAACCGATGCCCCCGAGCTCACGCCGATGGTGCGCGCACCGTCGAGCCACTCCTGCCGGATCTCGCTCGCGTAGTCGACCCGGTAGGCCGCCCTGGCCCCGTTGTCGAGGGCGACCTCGACGAGGCGCACCGAGTTGGACGAGTTGGCCGAGCCGACGATGATGACGACATCAGCCTCGCCGGCGACCTTCTTGATCGCCACCTGACGGTTCTGGGTCGCGTAGCAGATGTCGTCGCTCGGCGGGTCCTGCAGGTTCGGAAAGCGTTCGCGCAGCCGACGCACGGTCTCCATCGTCTCGTCGACGCTCAGCGTCGTCTGGCTCAGCCAGACGACGTGGTCTGGGTTCTTGACGACGACGGTGTCGGCTTCCTCGGGACTGTTGACGAGGGTCGTGCGCTCGGGCGCGTGGCCCATCGTGCCCTCGACCTCCTCGTGGCCGGTGTGACCGATGAGCAGGATCTCGTAGTCGTCGCGTGCGAAGCGCACGGCCTCGCGGTGCACCTTCGTCACGAGCGGACAGGTCGCATCGATCGCCTGGAGCTTGCGATCGGCGGCCCCGCTGACGACGGCCGGGCTCACACCGTGGGCCGAGAAGACCACGTGCGAGCCCTCGGGAACCTCCTCGACCTCGTCGACGAAGATGGCGCCCTGCTTCTCGAGAGTCGACACGACGTGAACGTTGTGCACGATCTGCTTGCGCACGTAGACGGGGGCGCCGTACTGCTCGAGCGCCTTCTCCACCGCGATCACGGCCCGATCGACACCCGCGCAGTAACCGCGCGGGGCCGCGAGGAGCACGCGCTTCGGCCCGGCGACGGGCAGGTCGCGGAGGCGGCCCCGGGTCGATGGCATGCGGGGCGATTCGAGCGAAATCGCCGCACCGTTGGTGATCGTGCTCACAAGCCCCAGTCTAGGCTCTGGGGCTTGTGAACGCCGGGGCGCGGGGCCGCTAGCCTTGACCACAGTCCTTCACCCATCCAGGAGCCTCATGACCGTGCCACCCGCCGCAAGTCGAGACGCATCGCCGCGACCCGAGGTTTGGATCAGCGTAGACGTCGAGACCTCGGGGCCGGCTCCCAGCATCCATTCGCTGCTGTCGATCGGTGCGTGCCTCGTCGATGAGCCGGACAAGACGTTCTACATCGAGCTCAAACCGACGACGGATGTCGCGGTCGAATCGGCACTGAAGGTCAGCGGGTTCACCCTTGAGCACCTCTCGGCAACCGGTGCAGAGCCGGCAGAGGCGATGGAGCGGTTCGAGCAGTGGCTCACGGCCGCCGTGCCACCGGGTCACGTGCCCGTCTTCGCAGGCTTCAACGCGCCGTTCGACTGGATGTTCGTTGCCGACTGGTTCGAACGGTTTCTCGGACGCAATCCCTTCGGGCACTCGGCGATCGACATCAAGTCCTACTACCTGGGCTTTGCGGGTCGAACCTGGGCGGAGACCTCCATGGCGAATGTGTCTCTGCTCTATCTAGAAGGGCGTGACCTGGCCCATAATGCCCTCGAGGACGCAATCGACCAGGCGGAACTCTTTCGCGCCATGATCGCGGACTCGCATTCGCGCCGTGCCGCGCGCCCGACCGAAAGTGAAGTGGACGAATGACCGACACGAAGCCTCCCGCTGCTGACGTTCAGCGCATCATCGATTCGGCGGCCCGCCTCGGCGTCGAGCTGACCGAGACCGAAACGCTCGACTGGCTCGCGGCGATGACGGCGGCTCCCAGTGACTCCGACGTCACGATCGACGCCTCGAGCGGCACCTTCGGCCACAAGGTCGCGATGCTCGACTTCAGTCCGAAGGACCTCGAGCGCTTCCGCCGCATCGGGGCGATCGTCGAGGTGCTCGGGGAGCCCGGCGACTCCTCGGTCGAGAGCGCCCTCGCCCTCTCCGGCTCGGCGGCGCAGTCGCACATTCAGGCCTACCCGGGTGACGCCGACTTCTTCCAGCGGCTCAACATCAAGGCGGACACCCGCGAGGAGGCCTGCCTGCGCATGGCGCATCTCATGCGCAAGAAGGCCCTCGACTTCGCCCGCAGCTCGACCTATCAGTTTCTCGAGGCCAAGCTCGGCAGCTACCCCTTCGACTGCACCCACCGCGGCAACGCGGTGCGCAAGGGAAGCCCCATGTCGTGGACCTTCGACGAGGTATCGGAGGGCATCCTGCGCCTCGAGCATGACGGTGCCACGCACGAGTTCAAATGGCACGAGGTCGCCCTCGATCCGGGCTGGTGCAAGCTCGACTGGGTCGTCGTCGACGAGGAGCGGGGCCAGCTGACCAACGCGAGCAATGTCATCGACGTGACCTGGGAGGGGCCGGACGGCGAGATCGTCGCCCTCGACGGCTACCTCGACGCGTTCTTCCAAGAGGTCTACCTCGAGGCCGAGGACGCCGAGATGTTCGAGAAGGTGACCGGATTCGTGTCCGAGGATGCGCTCGACGAGTACGTCGAGCGGCTCGAGCAGGAGGTGCAGAAGTACCTCACCAAGAGCCTCAACTACGGCAAGGCCGCCAAGCGCATGTACAACGTCTTCCGCCTGAGCGGCAAGCACCTCGAGGCGGCGTTCGTGCGCCAGCTGTTCGATGAGCCTGCGACGATCCTCTACCAGGTGTGGTCGCTCATCACGACGCTCGACAACGCGACACAGCCGGGGTCGAGCATCCCGCTGTCGGCGGTGCGGGATCAGGCGGATGCGCTCGTCATCGACGTCATCGACGCCCTCGAGGGCGCGGAGGAGGTCGAGATCGTGAAGGCCCTGCTGCAGCTGCAGCGCTCCCTCGAGCACACGGGCGACGTCGAGACCCGCCTGGAGCGCATCGACGCAGCCCAGACTCGGGTCATCAACGTCGTGAACACCTTCTTCAAGGATCGGCTCACGCAGATGCCCACGATCAAGGACTACATCGACGAGATCCAGTCGCACACGACGTAGGTGCAGCCCCGCGCGGGCCGCTCGCCGCGGGCTCAACCCGTGGAGGTCTCGAGGAGCAGACGCTCGAAGTCCGGATGATCCTGAGGACGGTGCCGAGCGCCGACGAGCTGACGGTGAACCGCCCCGGCCGATGTCAGCGCAGCCGCGATCGCCTCGTACTCATCATTCCACCCGCCGGTGATCACCACCGTGGGCACGCCCGAGACCATCTCCGCCGCCAGGTCGTACCCCCACGGAGGCTCGATCGCGGCGAACCGGGCCGCGACCGCCTGCTCGGAATCCCAGATTCCTCGGTCGGCCGGGCCTCCGAACATCAGGGGTCGCACGATCGACCAGTACTCGAACAGGCGGCCGTCGGATGCGTGGGCTCTCGCCTCGGTCATGCTCGCTATGTGCCGCTCGACCGCGGGTGCCCCACGCGCGACGTCGTAGAGTGCCGGCTCGAGCAGCACCAGCCGGGCTACCTGAATGCGCCGCTCGGCAACGGCGAGCACCACCGGAATCGCACCCCAGGAGTGCGCGAGAACGACGGCGCCCTCCGGAACCAGTTCCGCGAGCGCGTCGAGCTTCGACGCCACCGACGGCATGCCGGCGAGGTCGGCGAAGACGGCACCCTCATCCGGGGCGAACGGCCACGCATCGCGACCCGAGCTGCCCGCACCGTGCACGTACACTCGCATGCCACGATGCTATTGCGCATGTATTCAGCCAGTCTCCGCCGCGTGTCGTCAGGAGTCGATGCGATGGGCGATCTCTTGCTCGGCTCGGCCGCGAAGAAGCAGCAGTGCCGTCACGCGAGGTGGGGGAACAGCTCGCGTCGTGCTCGCGACCACGCGCGCTCGTGCGCCGGGTTGTCGCTCACGTCCTGCTCGGCATCGGCGAGTACTGCGCGCACCTCATCGTTCAGCTCAGGGTCGCGGTAGGCAATCGACTCCCGCAGCGCGTCCGCCAACTCGAGCCGCTCGCTGTCGGGCAGCTTCATAGCCTGCTCAAGGAGTGTTCGATCGACCATGCCTCGATCGTTGGGTGCGCACGGTGGCATCCGACTGAGATTGATCGCCACTGTGGAAACCCATCGTCCGCAATACGCGGGCGCACGTCGGCTGTCCGGTGCATCCCTTAGCCTGAGTACATGACGGATGCGCCACCCACACGGGAGACCCCGTGGCCCGTCGCGCTGTTCGCCGACAAGGTCAAGGGCTGGATCGACCGACTCGGCACCGCGTGGGTCGAGGGCGAGATCACCCAGTGGGGCGTCTCGAACGGCAACGTCTACGGCAAGCTCAAGGACCTCGAGGTCGACGCGACGGTGAGTTTCACCGTCTGGTCGTCGGTGCGTGCCAGGTTCACCGACGAGTTCGCGCAGGGCGACCGGGTCATCGCGCTGCTCAAGCCGAACTACTGGGTCAAGGGCGGTTCGCTGAGCATGAACGTGCTCGAGCTGCGCCACGTGGGACTCGGCGACATGCTCGCGCAGCTCGCCCGGCTCAAGGCGACCCTGCAGGCGGAGGGACTCTTCGACGTCGACCGCAAGAGGCCGCTGCCGTTCCTGCCCCAGTGCATCGGGCTCATCACCGGTCGCGACTCGGATGCCGAGAAAGACGTGCTGCGCAACGCGCAGCTGCGCTGGCCCTCGGTGCGCTTCCGCGTCATCCACACGCCCGTGCAGGGCGACACCGCGGCCCGCGAGGTGACGGCGGCGATCACGACCCTCGACGCCGACCCCGAGGTCGACGTCATCATCGTCGCGCGCGGCGGCGGTGACTTTCAGAACCTGCTGCCCTTCAGCGACGAGACGCTCGTGCGAACGGCGGCTGCGGCATCCACTCCCATCGTGAGCGCGATCGGACACGAGGCCGACCGCCCCCTGCTCGATGAGGTCGCCGACCTGAGAGCGTCCACGCCGACGGATGCCGCGAAGCGGGTGGTGCCCGACGTCGCCGAGGAGATCACCCGTGTGCAGCAGGCCCGAACCCGGATCTCGCTGCGCGTGACCTCGCTCATCACGACCGAGATCGACCGCATCGGCCAGCTGCGCACGCGACCGGTCATGGCGTCCGGCGATTGGATCGTCGACTCCCGGTCCGAAGAGGTCACCCGCTACGTCGCGCGCGGCGCCGAGCTCGTCGATCGTGCGCTCGAGCGCGCGCGCACGTCGATCGCCGAGCTGCACGGCAAGCTCACGGCGCTCTCGCCCCAGGGCACGCTCGACCGCGGCTACGCGATAGCGCGGCTGGCGGACGGGCGCGTGGCACGCAGCACGGCCGATGCCCCGGCAGGAACCGAGCTCACGCTGACGCTCACCGACGGCTCGGTCGCCGCAACGTCTCACGGTACCGGGCGATAGGGTGGAAGCCGTGGAAGACGACCTCTCCAAGCTCAGCTACGAGCAAGCCCGCGACGAGCTCGTGCGCGTCGTCACCGAACTCGAGCAGGGCGCGGCGTCGCTCGAAGAGTCGATCGCCCTCTGGGAACGCGGCGAAGCGCTCGCGAAGCGCTGCGAAGAATGGCTCATCGGCGCGAAGGAGCGCCTCGACGCCGCGCGTGCCGCAGCCGGCGCTGAGTGAGTCGGCACTGAGTGACGCGGATGAGCAGCGATAACCGACCCATCGTCGCCGAGCTGGGCCGCCCCGAGACCCCCCAGGAGACGGCCGATCGCAAGGCGGCGAGCTCGCAGCGCTACCGCGCGAGCAAGACGGTGAAGAACCTGCTCTGGGCGTTCGGCGCCTCGCTCGTGATCGCCGTGTTTCTCGTGCTGCTCGCCACCCGCCCCGATACGACGACGCTGAAGCCGGTCGATGTCACCCAGACGGCGCTCGAGGCCGCACCGTCGCTCGGCGCGACGCCCGCGGTTCCGGACCTCGACGGCTGGGTCGCCAACGCGGCCCGCCTCGAAGCGTCTTCCGATGGTGTCACGAGCTGGTACGTGGGCCTGCTGACCGCCGAGGGCAGGTTCATCGCCGTGCGCCAGGGGGTCGACGCTAACCCCACCTGGCTCGCGCAGCAGCTCGACGGCGCCCGCGCGACGGGCGAGCGCTCCGCAGGCGGCGTGGTCTGGCAGGAGTACGACCGGCGAGCGAACGACCCCACCGGCATCCGGTCGTATTCCCTCGTCGCGACGATCGACTCGAGCACCATCGTGCTCTTCGGCACCGCTGGCGATACCGAGTTCACCCAGCTCGCGACCTCGGTCGCCGAGTCACTGAAGAGAGGCAAGTAACGTGCCCACATCGACTCCCGCCGGTGCCTGGCGTGAAATGGTCCAGGGCAACGGTCGGTTCATCGCAGGAGTGCCCCAGCATCCCCGTCAAGACGTGGAGCGCCGCGGACAGCTGGTCGGCCACCAGGAGCCGAACGTCGCGCTCTTCGGCTGCAGCGACTCCCGGCTCGCCGCCGAGATCATCTTCGACAAGGGTCTCGGCGACCTGTTCGTCGTGCGCAACGCCGGACAGATCATCTCCGACTCGGTGATCGGCTCCCTCGAGTACGCCGTCGCGATCCTGAGGACTCCGCTCATCGTCGTGCTCGGACACGACGAGTGCGGCGCGGTGCGCGCGGCCATCGACTGCACTCAAGACGACGCCGAACCGTTGCCGCCGCACATCCGCACGCTGATCGACCCGATCGTGCCCGCCGTGCACCGCGTGCGCAGCCGACAGGACGGCGACGGGCTGCCCGACCCCATCGAGGTGGGTCGGGAGCACCTGCGCCACACCGTCGCGGGGCTCGTCGAACACTCCGAGCTGATGAGCGACGCCGTCGCCGCAGGTACGCTGGCTATCGTGGGTGCCAACTACCGGCTGCTCGAAGGCATGGCCGTGCCCGATGTCGTCGTCGGAAACATCGGCACCCCCTAGCGGCACACCCCGCACCCCGCACCCGTCACAGAAACGACCTGAGTCGAAGAGAAAGCTGAGTTGCCTCGTGGCCACCAACGACACCGCCCCCAAGACCGCTGAGTACCGTATCGAGCACGACACCATGGGCGAGGTTCGCGTGCCCAAGCACGCCCTGTACAGCGCCCAGACGCAGCGCGCCGTCGAGAACTTCCCCCTCTCGGGAACCGTGCTCGAAGACGCCCAGATCGTCGCGCTCGCCCGCATCAAGCGTGCCGCCGCCATCGTCAACGGTCGCCTCGGCATCATCGATCAGGGCATCGCGGATGCCATCGTCGGCGCCGCGGACCAGCTCATCGCGGGCAAGCACCTCGACGAGTTCCCCATCGACGTCTATCAGACGGGCAGCGGCACCTCGTCGAACATGAACATGAACGAGGTGCTCGCCACCCTCGCGACGGCGGCCCTCGGCAGCCCCGTGCATCCCAACGATCACGTCAACGCGTCGCAGTCGTCGAACGACGTCTTCCCGACCTCGGTGCACGTCGCCGTGACCGGTGCGCTGCTGCGCGACCTTATCCCTGCGCTGCACCACCTCGCGCTGTCGCTGGAGAAGAAGGCCACGCTGTGGGAGACCGTCGTCAAGAGCGGTCGCACGCACCTGATGGATGCGACGCCCGTCACCCTCGGCCAGGAGTTCGCCGGCTACGCGCGCCAGATTCGCCTCGGCATCGAGCGCGTGGAGGCCGCAATCCCCCGCGTCGCAGAGGTTCCGCTCGGCGGCACCGCCGTGGGCACGGGGATCAACACGCCGGCGGGCTTCCCTCAGGCCGTCATCGCCGAACTCGCCGCGAACTCGGGGCTGCCCGTCACGGAGGCGCTGGATCACTTCGAGGCTCAGGGCGCGCGCGATGGACTCGTCGAGGCATCCGGTGCCCTGCGCACCATCGCGGTGAGCCTCACCAAGATCTGCAACGACCTGCGCTGGATGGGCTCGGGCCCCAACACGGGACTCGCCGAGCTGCACCTTCCCGACCTGCAGCCGGGCTCGTCGATCATGCCCGGCAAGGTCAACCCCGTCGTGCCCGAGGCCGTGCTCATGGTCTGCATGCGCGTCATGGGCAACGATGCGACGGTCGCGTGGGGCGGAGCATCGGGCTCGTTCGAGCTCAACGTGGCGATCCCGGTCATGGGCACCGCGGTGCTAGAGTCGATCCGTCTGCTCGCGAACTCGAGCCTCATCCTCGCCGACAAGACCGTCGAGGGACTCGAGGCCAACGTCGAGCGCGCTCGCGCCCTGGCCGAGTCGAGCCCCTCGATCGTCACGCCGCTCAACCGGGTGATCGGTTACGAGGCCGCAGCGAAGGTCGCCAAGAACGCCGTCGCCAAGGGCATCACCGTGCGCGACTCGGTCGTCGAGCTCGGCTTCGTCGAGCGCGGCGAGATCACCGAGGAGCAGCTCGACACGCTGCTCGACGTCCTGAGCATGACAAGGCCCGGCTGACCACGCTCAGTTGATGATCGGCGCCCGCCGAAGCGGAACGCCGTCGAGAGTGGTGACGAGTCGCTCGCCCAGGGGGCTTGCAAGCTGCAGGGGGATGAGCACCGAGCGTGCTCCGCTGCTTCCCGGTGCGCACGCATCAAGACCCTCGGGGTCGGGCGTGCCATCGGGCAGGTCGGGGCGACCGTAGTAGACGGCCACGCGCACCGAGCTCGGTCCCTCCTGGAGGAAGACTTCACGCGGGACGCACTGCGCGTCCGCGGTCGCGAGCACGACGACGCGGGCCAGATCCATGGCCGTGAGACCCGGCGAAGGCTGCACACCGACGAGACCCCCCGCTGTCTCACCGGCAGGAAGCTCGAGGGCGGCGAGATCGAACAGGTAGGTGGGCTGGCGACGCTGCCCATCCATGGCGTGGTAGGCCGACGGATCGACACGCAGGAGCCCCGGGGGCAGGCTCGTGGTCGGGCTGATGACGCGGTTGACGATCACCGTGTTCGCATCCCCCCACATCTGTTCGATGGGGTTCGGCGGTGGGGGTGGTTCGGGCAGCGCGTCGAGATAGCGCTGCCAGGCGATGCCCCCGCCCGCGAGAAGCCCCGCGACACCAACGGCGGCGATCACGCGGTGAAGCGAGAATGCCCAGCCGCTCGGAGCATCCGTATGGGGCTCGCGATAGGTCCAACTGACGAGCAGACGCCACTGGCTGCGCGGTGCCAACAGTCCCCACAGAAACAGGATCGCCAGCACGACAACGAGCACGAGAGCCAACTGATCCACTGTTCGACCCTAATCGGTCCGGCGGCCGATGGGCGCCATGACCGGCTAGGCGAGTTCGTTCGACTCCAGAAGGCGCGTCACGAGCGCGGCGATCTCGCTTCGCTCGGATCTCGTGAGGGTGATGTGACCGAACAGCGAGTGCCCCTTGAGCGTCTCGATCACCGATGCCACACCGTCGTGCCGACCGACCCGCAGGTTGTCGCGCTGGGCGACATCGTGCGTGAGCACCACGCGTGAGTTCTGGCCGATGCGGCTCAGCACTGTGAGCAGAACGTTGCGCTCGAGCGACTGCGCCTCGTCGACGATGACGAAGGCGTCGTGAAGCGAACGACCGCGGATGTGCGTGAGCGGCAGTACCTCGAGCATTCCCCGCTCCAGCACCTCCTCGAGCACGTTCTGCGAGACGACCGAGCCGAGCGTGTCGAAGACGGCCTGAGCCCACGGGTTCATCTTCTCCGAGGCGTCGCCCGGCAGATAGCCGAGCTCCTGGCCGCCGACCGCGTAGAGGGGACGGAAGACCATGATCTTGCGATGCTGCTGGCGCTCGAGCACGGCCTCGAGGGCGGCGCACAGCGCGAGTGCCGACTTTCCTGTTCCTGCGCGACCGCCCAGGGAGACGATGCCGAGGTCGGGGTCGAGCAGCATGTCGATCGCGAGCCGCTGTTCGGCGGATCGTCCGTGCAGGCCGAAGACGTCTCGATCACCGCGGACGAGCCTGAGCTCACCGGGGCCTGAGACACGACCGAGCGCCGAGCCGCGGTCGGAGTGGATGACGAGCCCGGTGTTGATCGGCATCCCGTCGACCAATGCGGTGGCGAGCTCCTCGTCGTCATAGAGCTTCGCCATGAGATCGGACCCGAGGTCGAGTTCGGCGACACCCGACCAGCCAGAGTCGATCGCGAGCTCCGCGCGGTACTCCTCGGCGAGCAGCCCCACCGATGCCGCCTTGACCCGAAGCGGCAGATCTTTCGAGACGACCGTGACGTCGAGGCCGTCGTTCGAGAGATTGAGCGCGACGGCGAGAATGCGGGAATCATTGTCACCGAGGTTGAGCCCCGACGGCAGCACCGCGGTGCTCGTGTGGTTGAGCTCCACGCGCAAGGAACCGCCGTCGCCGATCGCGATGGGAAAGTCGAGTCGTTCGTGCGCGACGCGCAGATCGTCGAGGTTGCGCAGCGCTTGGCGTGCGAAGTAGCCGATCTCGGGATCGTGACGCTTCGCCTCGAGCTCGGTGATGACGACGACGGGGATGACGACCGAGTGCTCCGCGAAGCGGTGAATCGCGTTCGGGTCGGAGAGCAGCACCGAGGTGTCGAGCACGTAGGTGCGGAGCCTCTGGCGCTTCTCCCTCGCAATCGATTCCGACTGCCCTGATCTCACCCCCGCGACCTTCTCTCGAGTGGTCTTCGGGCGGGGTGTGCTGCTCGCGGCCAACCGTGACTCCGTCTCCGAGCGCAATCCGCTCGGTCACTCACAAGGGCCACGTCGTGTCGATAGCGAACTTATGTGGCCGCTTCGATCAGGCGACTTACCTGATGTGTCTGACGCTACGACGGGATGCCCGGGTGAGCGTGAGCGACACGCCCCCTGTCACAGCGTTGCCATGTTCGTGATTGTGCTGCCGTGTGCCAGTCGAGCGCCCTAGTTCGAGAACTCGACGAACGCCGCGCGAAGCGCGTCCAGCGTCTCGTCGGAGGTGCTCACATGTGCGCTCAGCCGCACATGATCGTCTCGCACGGTGACGGACACACCGTGATTGTGCAGGGCGGCGCTCATCTTCGTGATCCGATCGACGCCCGGATCGATGACGACGATGCCACCCCGCTCGCGCCGGTCGCGCGGGGACACGACCTCGATGCCGAACTGATCGGCCAGCTCGATGATGCGGTCGGTGCGCTCCAGCACGCGGTCGTGAATCGCCTCGACCCCCACATCGAGAATGGCGCGAAGGGCGGCAGTCAGTCGAGCCTGGGCGACGGGGTTGGGCAGCGTGGTCTGGAACGCCGCCGCCTCCTGGGGAGGCGCCGGCACCGGCCCGGGCGGCCACGGTTCGGTGCCGGGAAGAAGCCCCGACAGCACAGGCCGCAACTGCTGGACCGCACGATCGCTGAGCGCGAGAAATCCGGTGCCCCACCCGGCTCGTGCCCACTTCTGGCCACCCGAGGCGACGACATCGGCGACCTCGTAGGAGGCGGGAACCACCCCGAAGCCCTGCGCCGCATCGACGATGAGCAGGCGATCTCCGATGACCTGACGAATGCCCTCGAGGTCGGCGAGATGCCCCGTGCGATAGTCGACGAGACTCACCGCGACCGCGTTGATCGCGGGGGTGAGTCGCGGGCGCAGGGTGCCCGGGGTGATCACCCCCGGTGTCTCGAGACCGCCCTCGAGGTAGTCGATCCAGCTCGGCACGAGCACCCCGCGTGCCTCGGCCGCCCGAACCGCCGCGAAGCGCACGCTCGGAAACTCGACCGGGGACAGCAGGAGACCGCCGCTCAAGCCGAAGAAGGCGTGCATGAGTCCCGCCGTCGTGCTCGGCTGGAACGCGATCTGATCGTCGCGGAACCCTGTGGCGATCGCGACCGCCTCGCGCAGCCGCGCGTCTATGTCACTGACCGAACCCAGTGACCCGTACCGCGCGCGATGGCGAAGATTGTTCTGCGCGAGTTCCTCTTCGATGACCGCTGAACCGATCGGACCGATGCGCGCGAAATCGAGAAAGCCCGTCTCCTCGCCGAACTGGGCGGCGAACTCGTCGATCGTCGACACGGAGCCTCCCATCCATCTCGTCGGCGCAGGAATCGCACCGTGAAGAATGTTACTTGCCGAAGCGACGCTGACGTGTGGCGAAGTCGCGAAGGGCGCGGAGGAAGTCGATCTCGCGAAAGTCGGGGCCGAGTGCCTCGACGAAGTAGAACTCGCTGTGCGCGCTCTGCCAGAGCATGAAGTCGCTGAGCCGCTGCTCGCCCGAGGTGCGGATCACGAGGTCGGGATCGGGTTGACCACCCGTGTACAGGTGCTCCCCGATGAGGTCGGGCGTGAGGATCTCGGCGAGAGCGTCGAGGGTGCCACCCTCGTCGGAGTGCTTGCGCACGATGCTGCGCATCGCATCCGCGATCTCCCGCCTGCCGCCGTAGCCGACGGCGAGGTTGACATGCAGTCCGGTCTTTCCCGCGGTGCGGGCTTCGGCGGCCGTGAGCGCCGAGATGAGTTCAGGGGGAAGGCCCGCCGCGTCACCCACGTGCTTCACACGCCAGTCACGGTAGTGCGAGAGGTCGTCGGCGAGAGTGGCGATGATCTCGAAGAGGTCATGGAGCTCGTCGGGCTCGCGTCCGCGAAGATTGTCGGTCGACAGCAGGTAGAGCGTGGCCACCTCGATGTCGCGTTCATCGCACCAGTCGAGGAACTCGCGGAACTTCGCTGCACCCGCGCGGTGTCCATGGCCCGCGGTTTCGAGCGCGCGCTGCTTCGCCCAGCGCCGATTGCCATCGAGGATGATCGCCACGTGGCGGGGCCGCACCGCACCCGCCAGTTCACGCCTCAGCCTGCGCTGATAGAGCCCGTAGAGGAATCCAAGACCCCAGGACCGATCTCCGCCTCGCACAGGGCAACGCTAGCCCACCGCGCTCGGCGATGTGTGCAGTCGCATCGTTCAGGGGCACGTTCTTGCCGCCCGTTCTCACAGGCGAGCGTTATTCTGCGTGCCATAAAGTGGCGGTGTGTCCGATGACGTAGCCAACATTCCGCTTCTCGACGACGCGCTCGAGCAGGAGCACGACGCCGTCATCGAGGAGAAGAAGCCGACGTGGCGCGGCTGGATTCACGCGGGGACTTTTCCCGTGGCGATCGCTTTGGGCGTGATCCTTCTCGTGTTCGCCGACGGGCTCGTCGCCAAGCTCTCGAGCGCGGTGTTCATGCTGACGTCGCTGCTGCTGTTCGGCATGTCAGCGCTCTACCACCGCTTCAACTGGGGCGAGAAGACGAGAAAGCTGCTCAAGCGCATCGACCACGCCAACATCTTCCTGCTCATCGCCGGCTCATACACGCCGATCACCGTGCTCTCGCTGCCGCAGGACAAGGCGATCCTGCTGCTCGCTCTCGTCTGGGGCGGTGCGCTGCTGGGAATCGGCTTCCGCGTGTTCTGGATCGGAGCCCCACGCTGGCTCTACGTTCCCCTCTACGTTCTGCTCGGCTGGGCGGCCGTCATGTTCATCGTCGACTTCTTCGACGCCAACTGGGTGATGATGACGCTCATCATCATCGGCGGCGTCTTCTACACACTCGGCGCGATCGTCTACGGCATGAAACGACCGAACCCGTTCCCCGGCAGGTTCGGCTTCCACGAGATATTCCACACGTTCACACTCCTGGCGTTTCTCTGCCACTGGACCGCGATCTTCCTCGTCGCGATCAACCCGCCCCTGCCCTAGGAGCGCCCCGCGGAACCCCTGCCTGAGGGCGCTCAGGACTCGGATTCGTCCACAGCGTCGTCGGCAGCGGCAGCGCGCGCCTCGGCCTCGAGCTCCTCGCGCACCTCACCGCGGTAGCGGGTGCGACGGATGCGTCGCACCATGTCCCACATGAGCGCGACTGCCGCTACGGCGATCAGGAACGTGATGAGAAACCCGAGCCAGGTCGGGGTGACGTCGTTGGGGTCGAACTCGACGTCCTCCGCCGCGACGACGAGGTGGACGAGAAAGCTATTCATTCGCTGCTCCTGAGTTGCTGCCGACTTCGAAGTCTATTCCCGCGAAGAGGTCGTTCTCGGGTAGTTCGCTCTGCACCGTGCTGCGAGCCAGTTCGAAGTCTTCCCAGGGCCACGCCCGACGCTGAATCTCGTTGGGCCAGAAGAAGAAGCTGCTGTCGGGGGCGACCTGGCTGGCGTGCGACTTGAGTGCTTCGTCGCGACGCTCGAAATAGTCGCCGCACTCGATGTGGGTCGTCGCGCGGTCGGGTCGCTCCGCGACCCACGCCGCATAGTTCTCGAGCTCTTCGAGCATGGGGTGGTCGGGCTGCTCGGCACGGACGAGCTCGAGGTTCGCCATCACCCGTGGCGCGTTGAACACGCGGTCGTAGTAGACCTTGCTCACCTGCCACGGCTCGCCGGCATCCGGGTAGCGCGTCGCCTCGGCCGCTGCCTCGAGGGCGAACATGGTCAGCTCGTGGGTTCGGATGTGGTCAGGATGCGGGTAGCCCCCGTTCTCGTCGTAGGTGACGACGACCTGGGGTTTGAACTCCCGAATGATCCGAACCAGCGGCTCGGCGGAGATCTCGAGAGGGATCAGCGCGAAACAGTTGGGCGGCAGGGGGACGCCGTCATCGGGCATCCCCGAATCTGCGTACCCCAACCAGCGGTGCTCGTAGCCGACCACGTCTCGCGCACGCTGCATCTCGATTCGGCGCAGCCCGCCGATGTCACGACCCGCCATCGCGGCCTCGCTCGGCGCAGTGTCGGCGAGACCCTCGTTGAGCAGATCGCCCTGCTCGCCGCCCGTGCAGCTGACCACGAGCACCTCGGCGCCGTCAGCGAGGTAGTGCGCAAGAGTCGCCGCGCCCTTGCTCGACTCGTCGTCGGGATGAGCGTGCACCGAGAGCAGCCGACGAGCCGAGACTCCAGCTGCTGCAGCGCCGACTGACCGTGCGTCGATTGCCGGGCGGGTTTCACTCACGCATTTCACCTCATCACTGGATGCCGGGGCGGGCTTCGCACATATCCCCGCCCAGTAGCCTAGAGTCACAAACCCGATTCGCGATGGGAGAACGGTGACGGACCCTGCCGGTAGCGCACGGATCAGCGACGCGCGGGCCGACGCGACGCTCGACGCGCGCTACGGCCGCACGCCGAACCGTGCGCGTCGAGACAGGGCCATCCTGTGGACGGGCGGGATCGTCGGCGGGCTCGTCGTGCTCGCGTGGCTCGTCTGGGCGGGGCTCGGCGGCGCTTGGGCGTCGCTCAGCTACACGGATGCGGGCCACCGCATCAACGACGCACACTCCGCCGATGTCATGTTCAGGGTCACGACAGACCCCGGGAACGAGGTCAGCTGCGCCGTTCAGGTGCTCAACGAGCGCAAGGCCACGGTGGGCTGGAAAGTCATCGAGCTGCCGGCATCCGAGCTCCATTCCCGGCTGATCACCGAGACCGTGCGCACCAGCGAATTGGGCGTCAGCGGGTTGATCTACCGCTGCTGGCTGACGTAAACTTGTTTGATTCGTTCTTGAGACCGGTCGGGTGGCCGGTCTCTTTTCTTAGGTTCAATTCCACCCGCGGGATGGATCCCGAAAAACAAGGAGAGCACAATGGCTGACGACAAGACCGTCACCTGGCTGACCCAAGAGGCGCACGATCGCCTCACCGCAGAACTCGAACACTTGAGCGGCCAGGGTCGCGACGACATTGCGAAGCGCATCGAAGCGGCGCGCGACGAGGGAGACCTCAAGGAGAACGGCGGCTACCACGCTGCCAAGGAGGAGCAGGGCAAGATCGAGGCGCGCATTCGCCAGCTCACCGCACTGCTCCGCACCGCCAGCGTGGGCAACCCGGCCGACGACGGTGTCGTCGAACCGGGTATGCGGGTTACCGCCCGTATCGCTGGTGAGCTGCAGGAGTTCCTCGTGGGCAGCCGCGAGATCGCCGGCGACGCCGACCTCAACGTCTACAGCGAGGCGAGCCCGCTCGGCTCGGCGATCATCGGTCACTCCCAGGGCGAGACCGTGAGCTACACGGCACCCAACGGCAAGGAGATCACGGTCGAGATCCTCAAGGTCGTGACGTTCAGCTAGGCGGGCACGCCGTTAGAAGTCGATGCGGGGGTCGTACTCCGCTTCGCGGAGACGTTCCAGCACACGCTGAACGTGATCGGGGCCTCTGGTCTCCAGGCTCACCTCGAGTTCGACGTCGTTGAGCAGCGCGCCCTTGCCGTGGCGGGTGTGGAGCACCTCGATGACGTTCGCATTGACCTCGGAGATGAGTGCCGAGATGCGTGCGAGCTGACCCGGCCGATCGGGCAGCTTGATGCGCAGCTTCAAGAAGCGGTCGGATGCGGCGAGCCCCTGGGCGATGACGCGCTCCATGACGAGGGGGTCGATGTTTCCGCCGGAGAGTATCGCCACGGTCGTGCCGGTGTTGGCGACCTTGCCGGTGAGAATCGCCGCCACCGCGACGGCACCGGCGGGTTCGACGACGACCTTCGCGCGCTCGAGCAGAAAGATCATGGCACTCGACGTCTCGTCGTCGGTGACGGTGACGATGTCGTCGACAAGCTCCTTGATGAGGGCGAAGTTCAGATCACCGGTGCGGGCGACAGCGATCCCGTCGGCGATCGTCGGGGTGCTGCGAATCGTCACCGGCTGACCCGCTTCGAGCGAGGCGACCGCCGACGCGGCGTTCGCCGACTGCACCCCGATAACCCGGATGCTGCGTCCCTGCCTCTCCGCGACCTGCTTCACCGCGCTCGCGACGCCCCCGATCAGGCCACCGCCGCCGATCGGCACAAGCACGGTATCGACATCCGGAACCTGGTCGAGGATCTCGAGGCCGAGCGTCGCCTGCCCCGTGATGATGTCCTCATGATCGAACGGGGGAATGAAGATCGCACCCGTCTGCTCGGCATACTCGGCCGCTGCGCGCAGTGGATCTTCGATCGTGTGGCCACGCAACACCACCGAGGCTCCGTAGTCCTTGGTCGCCTGCAGTTTCGGCAGCGCGACGGCGACGGGCATGAAGATCGTCGCCTCGATCCCCAGCTCCCGCGCGGCAAGAGCGACACCCTGGGCGTGGTTGCCCGCGGACGCCGCGACGACGCCGCGAGCGCGCTCCTCGGAGGTGAGGCGCGAGATGCGGTGGAAGGCTCCGCGGATCTTGTACGAACCCGTTCGCTGCAGTGACTCGAGCTTGAGGTGCACGGGCGAGCCGAGCTGCTCCGAGAGCACACGCGAGCTCTCCATCGGCGTCACCTTGATGACAGACTCGACCACCTCTCGTGCCGCTTCAATGGCGTCGAGAGAGGGGCCGAAGCGAGTCCAGCCGGCGGGCGCCGCCTCAGTCACTGGCCAGCACGTCGTCGAGATCAGGATGCGGGTGCTTTCGCCAGCCGCCGCGACCGATGTAACCGATCACGGCATTCGCCGTGGCGACGATGGGTACCGCGAAGAGCGCCCCCGCGATGCCCGCGATGTAGCTGCCCGCTGCCACGGCGAGTACGACCGCGAGCGGGTGAACCTTGACCGCCTGGCCCATGACGAGGGGCTGCAGCACGTGGCTTTCGACCTGCTGCACCACGATGACGATCGCGAGCATGATGATCGCGATGACGAGGTCCTTGTAGATGAGGGCGATCAGCACGGCGATCGCGCCCGTCGCTACGGCACCGACGATCGGGATGAAGGACCCCAGGAAGACGACGATCGCGAGCGGCACCGCGAGCGGGAGTCCGAGGAAGAAGGCTCCGAGCCCGATTCCGACGGCATCCACGGCGGCAACGAACACCTGCACTTTGCCGAAGTTGCTCAGCGTGACCCAGCCCGCCTGGCCCGCTCCGTCGATCGCGACACGAGCGTTGCGCGGGAAGATTCGCACGAACCACGCCCAGATGTTCTTGCCATCGATGAGGATGAGCAGAATCGCGAAGATCGCGATGAGCGCTCCGGCGACGAGGTGTCCCGCCGTCGAACCGACCGTGAGTGCGCCATTGATCCAGACCGAGCTATCGCGCTGAATGCCCTCCCACAGCCCCGCAGCCCACTCCGCGATCTGCTCCTCGGTGACGTGCAGGGGAGAAGCGAGCAACCAGTCGGTCAAACGGTCCCATGCGGCGAGCGACTGGGCCTGAAGGTCGGGCCACCCCGCGCGCACCTGCGTGACAACGAGATAGACGAGCGAGCTGATGGCCCCTACCGTGACGACGAGGGTCGTCGCTATCGCGAGCCACCGGGGCCAGCGGTGTCGCTGCAGGAACTCGCTGAACGGCACGAGCAAGGCGCTCACGATGATCGCGACGAGCATGGGGATGACGATCACCCGGAACTCGATGACGAGGAAGATGAAGAGGGCGACGACACCGGCGATGGCGAGGATGCGCCACGACCATGCCCCGGCGAGGAGCATGCCACGGGGCAGGTCGCTGTCGATCGGGCGCGTGGCACCCTCGGAGCGGCGGCGAAGACCGAACATCACCCGTTCAGTCTAAGTGTCTCGTTCCCACGCCACCTGACATATGCCAAGACTGGAAACTACGGACTCATCGCGCACGGAATGCGGCCGCTCTCGCGGTGTCGGTCACCCGCGTTAGGGTCGAATCGTGGTCGACACACTCTCCGCGGCGGGCGCTCGCCGCGTCGCTCTTGCGGCGCAGGGCTTCGGGCGACCGCCGGCATCCGCCGGAACCCGCCAGCTCAACCTGCTGCTGCGTCGGCTCGGCGTGCTGCAGATCGACTCGGTCAACGTGTTCGAGCGCAGCCACTACCTCATCCCCTTCGCGCGGCTCGGCGAGTATGACCGTGCCGCACTCGACCGGCTCACCTTCTCGCGCAGGGCGCCGTACGTCGAGTACTGGGCCCACGTTGCCGCCTTCGTGCCCGTCGACGACTGGCCGCTCTTCCGCTGGCGGATGCAGCGCTATCGAGAGGGCCACGAGCACGACTGGTTCGAGGCGAACAGCGACATCATGACCTGGCTGCTCGACGAGCTTCGCGACAGGGGCCCTCTGCGGGCGAGCGAGATCGAGCACGACGCGAACGAACGCCGCGGGCCGTGGTGGGGCTGGTCCGACGTGAAGATCGGGCTCGAGATCATGTTCCGTCGCGGTCTCGTCGTGAGCGCGGGACGCAACCGCTTCGAGCGCGCCTACGGGCTGCCCGAGCAGGTTCTTCCTCCCGACGTGCTCGGTCGAGAGATCGCCGAGGTCGACGCGCACCGAGCCCTGGTCGAACAGGCATCGCGAGCGCTCGGCATCGCCACAGCGGCCGATCTCGCCGACTACTACCGGATGCTTCGCGCCGAGACCAGGGTCGCCATCGATTCGCTCGTCGACGACGGCACCCTGGTGCCGGTCTCCGTCGCGGGGTGGAAAGACCTCGCGTACCTGCACCGCGACGCACGCATCCCCCGCAAGCTGCAGGCCGCGGCTCTGCTCTCCCCCTTCGATCCGATCGTCTGGGAACGGGGGCGCACCGAGCGCATGTTCGGCTTCCACTACCGCATCGAGATCTACACCCCCGAGGCGAAGCGGCAGTTCGGGTACTACAGCCTTCCCATCCTCATCGACGAGGGCCTCGTCGGTCGCATCGACCTCAAGAGCGACCGCAAGGCGGGTGTGCTGCGCGTGCAGAGTGCGTGGCTCGAGGAGGGGCGCGACGGGGCGGTCGTGGCCGAACGCATCCGGCCGGTGCTCGAATCTGCGGCAGCCTGGCAGGGACTCGAGTCGATCGCGGTGGCGGGGCGGGGAACGCTCTCGCCCTGGTTGGGCTGACTGCGCGCGAGCGGGTCTCGATACGCGGCTTCGCCGCTACTCGACCGGCGGAAGAGGATTCTCGCCGGTCGAATAGGCGCACAGCGCCGTATCGAGACCTGAGTGTTCTCTTTCCGCCGGTCGAGTAGCGCCCCGCGAAGCGGCGCGCGTATCGAGACCAGCGACGCCCTAGAACTTGGTGGCGTTGCCGAGAAGCCGCTTGACGCGCTCCTGAATCGGCGGATGGGTCGAGAACATGCGATCCATGATGCCCGGCTTGGTGGGGTCCGCGAGCCACATGTGCGCCATGGTGGAGTTCTGCCTCTGCATCGGCCGACCGTACTCACCGATCTTGTGCAGTGCACTCGCGAGCGCCTCGGGGTGACGCGTCGTCATCGCCCCCGTCGCGTCGGCGAGGTACTCGCGCTGACGCGACACCGCCGCCTGCACCACCGCGGCGACGAGCGGCGAGATGATGAGCGCCGCGATGCCGATGACGAGGAAGATGATGTTGCCGCCGTTGTTGTTACTGCGGCCGCGACCCCCGCCGAACCACATCATGCGCATCGCGATGTCGGCGATGAAGCCGATCGCGACGACGAGACCGAACACGATCATCGTCACACGGATGTCGTAGTTCTTCACGTGCGCGATCTCGTGGGCCATGACGCCCTCCAGTTCGCTGTCGGTGAGAATCTCCATCAGCCCCGTCGTCGCCGCCACCGACGCGGTCTCCGGCTTGCGACCGGTCGCGAACGCGTTGGGCGCCGGGTCGTTGACGACGTACACCTTCGGCATCGGCATCCCCTCGGTGATCGCGAGGTTCTCGACGATGCGGTACAGGCGAGGGTTGTCGCTCTTCTGTATCTGTCGTGCACCGCTCATGGCGAGCGCCTGACCACTCGCGGCGAAGTACTGAATGATGACGTAAATCGTCGCCCCCACGAGCGTGCCGATGAAGATACCCCAGCTGCCGTCGCCGTAGAGGTAGTTCACCACGAACGCGAGCCCAGCGATGATCACGAAGAAGATCGCGATGATGAAAACGGTATTGCGCTTATTGCGCGCAATGGCGCTGTACAAAGGTGGTCACCTTCCGGATTGGTTGGGTCTCGATACGCGTGCGGCTTCGCCGCGCGCTACTCGACCCTGAACCTTCAGTTGAGCCTTCTGCGAAGCCTCAACTTTCGGTTCAGAACTGCACGCGGGGCGGCTCGGCGATGGCTGCCGGCTCGGAGACCTCGAAGAACTCGCGCTCGGTGAAGCCGAGGCCGCGAACGAACAGTGTGTTGGGGAACACCTTGATCTTCGTGTTGAGCTCGCGCACACCACCGTTGTAGAAGCGGCGGCTCGCCTGAATCTTGTCTTCCGTGTCGACGAGTTCGCCCTGGAGCTGAAGGAAGTTCTGGCTCGCCTGCAGCTGCGGGTAGGCCTCAGCAACGGCGAAGATGCTCTTGAGCGCCTGCTGCATGTGGTTCTCGGCGGCACCGGCCTCGGCGGGCCCCTGCGCGGAGAGCGTCTCGGCGCGAGCCTTGGTGACGTTCTCGAACACGGCCTTCTCGTGAGCGGCGTATCCCTTAACCGCTTCGATGAGGTTCGGGATGAGGTCAGCACGACGCTTGAGCTGAACCGTGATGTCGCTCCACGCCTCGTCGACGCGAACGTTGAGGCGCACGAGCCCGTTGTAGGTCGCCCAGAGGTAGATGCCGGCGATGACGACGAGACCGACGAGGATGCCGATGACGATGATGAATTCCATGTGCAGAAAGCTCCTTAGTGGATGCCATGAGGCGGAGCGCACGGAGGCCCGCTCGCCGCGATAGGGCAACTATAGCGAAAGCTCTTGAATTTAAGACTGTGAGCACGGACAGGATTAGCCTGTGAACGTGGCAGTTGCGGACGACGAGAGCGCAAAGCCCCGCCGCGGTCGACGGCGCGGGGGCGATACGGATGCTCGCGCGCAGATCGTCGCCGCCGCCACGAAGGAGTTTCTCGACCGCGGCTACGACGCGGCATCCATTCGTGCGATAGCGCGCCGTGCGGGCGTGGATCCCGCCCTCGTGCACCACTACTTCGATGACAAGGCTGATCTGTTCGCCGAGGCGGTCCGCACCCCGATCCGACCCGACCAGCTCGTTCGCGAGGTTCTGCGGGGGCCCCGGGACGACATCGGCGTCAACCTCGTCACCGCCATCCTCACCGTGCTGGAGAACGAGAAGGCCCGCGCCCGGGTCATCAGCCTGCTGCGCACCGCGCTCAGCCACGACTTCGCGGCGACCATGCTGCGCCAGTTCATCATGCGCGAGGTGCTCCACCGAATCGCCGAGGAGCTCGGAGTCGACGACGGCGAGCTTCGGGCGACGGCAGTGGCCTCGCAGATCGTCGGGCTCATGATGGTGCGCTACGGCGTTCGAGTCGAGCCGCTCGCGAGCGCGTCGATCGAGGAGGTGGCGGGGCGGATCGGGCCGGTCATCCAGTGGCACCTCACGGGCTACCCGCTGCCTTTGGCGAGCGCACCCCTTGACAGCGGAGCCACGGCGGGCGAATAATTCACCGCATGGTGAATTACGCGATTCAGGTGGACAACCTCAGAGTTCGTCGCGGCAGGAACGAGGTGCTGCACGGGCTCGGCTTCGAGGTTCCCCGGGGCGCCCTCGTCGGGCTGCTCGGCCCCAGCGGCTCGGGCAAGACCACGCTCATGCGCTCGATCGTCGGCGTGCAGCGCGAGGTGAGCGGAAAGATCACGGTGCTCGGTCACCCCGCCGGCAGCGCGAAGCTCCGTCACCGGATCGGCTACGTCACCCAGGCGCCGAGCGTCTACCTCGACCTCACGGTGCGCGAGAACATCCGCTACTTCGCGTCGATCCTCGGCGTCGTTCGCGGCGACGTCGAGCGCGTGATCCACGCGACGGGACTCGACGCTCAGGCCGACCAGCTCGTCGGCTCACTCTCCGGCGGACAGCTCTCGCGTGCATCCCTCGCCGCAGCCCTGCTCGGCACACCCGAACTGCTCGTGCTCGACGAACCCACGGTGGGCCTCGACCCCGTGCTGCGCTTCGAGCTGTGGAACCTCTTCCGCGAGCTCAGCGCGGCCGGCACGACGCTCCTCGTCTCGAGCCACGTCATGGACGAAGCCACCCGCTGCGACCGACTGCTGCTCGTGCACGACGGCGACATCCTCGCCGATGAGACCCCCACGGGCCTGCTCGAGCGCACGGCGACGACGGATGCCGACGACGCGTTCCTGGCCCTGATCAAGGCCGCCGACAGAGGTGCCGCCGACACGCATCCGGATGCCGGCACCGGGCGAAAGGAGGCGCCATGAACCTGCGCCGCACCCTCGCCACGGCACGCCGCGTTCTCACGCAGATACACCACGACCCGCGCACGATCGGCCTGCTGCTCATCGTGCCCAGCCTGCTCATCGGGCTCATGGCGTGGCTCTTCTCCGACACCGGAGTCTTCGACCTCGTCGGGCCGGCGATGATCGCGCTGTTCCCCTTCATCATCATGTTCCTCATCACGAGCATCACGACGCTGCGCGAGCGCCAGGGCGGCACGCTCGAGAGGCTGCTCGCGCTGCCGACGGGCAAGCTCGACTTCATCCTCGGCTACACCCTCGCCTTCGGACTGCTCGCCATCGTGCAGTCGTCGATCGCCGTCGGCTTCGCCGTGTGGGTGTGCGGACTCGAGATCGAGGGTTCGATGTGGCTGCTGCTCGCCGTCGCCATCGCCGACGCCGTGCTCGGCACCGCGCTCGGGCTGCTCGCCAGCGCCTTCGCCCAGACCGAGTTCCAGGTCATCCAGTTCATGCCCGCGCTCGTCTTCCCGCAGATCCTGCTCGGCGGGGTGTTCCTCGCGCGCGAGGACATGCCGGATGTCTTGCACGCGATCTCGGACTGGCTCCCCCTCTCCCACGCGATCGATGCGCTCAACGCCGTCGCACGCGACTCCGAGGACGCCGGCTACGTCGGCACGAAGCTGCTCATCATCGGCGCCTTCATCGTCGGGGCGATCGTGCTCGGCTCGATCACGCTGCGACGTCGCACGCCCTAGCCAACTTGGTGGTTGAGGAGCGCGCTCCGCGCGCGTCTCGAAACCACTAGCCCTAACCGCTGGTCGAGTAGCCGACGGAGTCGGCGTATCGAGACCTGTGTTGCAAGGGCGTGGTCTCGATACGCGGCTTCGCCGCTACTCGACCAGCGGTTGAGTTCGGCCACTCGAGCAGCGGTTAGAAATAGCCGTTTCTCGACCGGCGAAAGTCTGACTTCCGCTACTCGACCACCGAAAGTCTGACGTCGGCTACTCGTCCAGCGAACCTCCGCGCGCGGCGAGGAGTGCCTGCAACCACCGGTAGGAGTCCTTCGGCGTGCGCTCGAGGGTGTCGAAGTCGACGTGCACGAGACCGAAGCGCTGGGTGAACCCGGCTGCCCACTCCCAGTTGTCGAGCAGCGACCACGCGTAGAAGCCGCGCACGTCGACGCCCGGCGCACCCCGCAGTGCGACCGCGAGGTGATCGGCGAGATAGGCGCGGCGCTGTTCGTCGTGGACGGCACCGTCTGCGCCGCGCGCATCCGGGAAGCTCGCACCGCTCTCGGTGAGGTAGATCGGCGGCAGCGCGTCGCCGTATCGCTCGGCGAGCTCCGCGAACGCGACCGCGAGGTACTCGGGCGCGATCGGCCAGCCGAAGCCGGTCTGCTCATGCTCGGGGAACGGCTCGAGCGAGAACGGCACACGCCTCATGGCCTCGGCCTCGCCATCCGGTGTCTCGGTGCTTGCCGACGCACCGGCGCGGATGCGGGTGGGCATGTAGTAGTTGAGTCCGTAGAAGTCGAGCGGCTGGTGGATGAGCGCGAGGTCGTCCGCATCGACCTCGGTGAGTGCGCGGAACAGCGAACCCGAGCCCAGCGGCGGCTTCGGGTAGCGGCCGAGCAGCACGGGGTCGGCGTAGATGCGGTTGTGCACGAGGTCGAAGATGCGCGCGAAGTAGCGGTCGGCGACGCGGCGGCGCGCGGGGACGACGGGCGAGTGCACGTTCGTGATGCCGATACCGCCGCTGACGCCGGCCGAGCGCAGTGCCTGCACCGCGTAGCCGTGGCCGAGCAACTGATGGTGGGCGGCGGGCAGGGCGTCGAAGAGCAGCTCGAGCCCGGGCGCGTGCACGCCGAGGGCGTAGCCGTTGAGCGTCACCGTCGCGGGTTCGTTGATCGTGAGCCAGGCGTCGACCCGGTCGCCGAACGCTCGCGCCGCAACGGCGGCGAAGTCGCCGAGCCGCTTCGCGGTGTCGCGGCTCATCCAGCCGCCCGCGGCCTGCAGCGGTTCCGGCGTGTCCCAGTGATAGAGGGTGACCATGGGCCGGATGCCTGCATCCAGCAGGGCATCGATCAGCCGGTCGTAGAACGCGAGCCCCTCGCGGCTCGCCGCACCCGACCCCGTGGGCTGGATGCGCGGCCAGGAGAGCGAGAAGCGGTAGGAGTCGACCCCGAGCTCGCGCAGCAGCTCGACGTCCTCGGTCATGCGGTTCACGTGATCGGCCGTGACCGCGGGCGTGCTGCCGTCGAGGATGCGGCCGGGACGGGCGGCGAAGGTGTCCCAGGTCGAGCGGCCGCGCCCGGGCACGTCGCCCTCGATCTGCAGGGCCGCGGTCGCCGCGCCGATGGTGAACCTCCGCGGGATATGCGCGATCACTGTGTCAGCCTGTCAAGCCGACCGTCGGGACGACGGTCGGCGCTGGCGTCGCGGCGAAGGCCAGAAATGGCCTTCGCTCCGTGCTCCAGCGCGCTCAACCACCAAGACGCGTCAGCCACCGAGAACCCGGTCGAGGTAGGCGTTCGCGAACAGCCGCTCCGGGTCGAGGCGGTCGCGCACCGCCACGAAGTCCCCGAAGCGGGGGTAGAGCGCGGCGAGCGACTCGGCATCCTGAAAGTGGATCTTGCCCCAGTGCGGGCGTCCGTCGAACCCTCGCATGACGTCCTCGACGGCGCGGAAGTAGTCGAGGTGGTTCTCCCGCCAGTACCGATGCACGGCGATGTAGCCCGTCTCCCGACCGTGCGCGGTCGACAGCCAGAGATCGTCGCTCGCTGCGGCACGCACCTCGATCGGGAAGGAGACCCGCCATCCCCGCGAGTCGATGAGCGCGCGGATGGCGCGCAGGGCATCCGGAATCGCCTCCCGCGGAATCGCGTACTCCATCTCGCGGAACCGCACCGTGCGCCTGGTCGCGAACACCGATGTCGAGACGTCGCTGAACTCGCGGTTGCCCCAGAGTCTCGTCGCGAGGCGATTGATTCCCGGCACGACGGGGGGCAGCGCGTGACCGAGGGCGCACGTCGCCTCGAAGACGCCGTTCGCCATGAGGGTGTCGTCGAACCAGCGCCGCACGGCACCCAGCGGTGCCAGCTCGGTGTCGGGGGCGAGCCGGGTGTTGGTCTTGGTGAGCACGGTCTCGGTGTGGGCGAACCAGTAGAACTCGAAGTGGTCGACCGCCTCGACGCGCGCGCTGAAATCCTCGAGCACGGCGGCCAGGGGTTCGGGCTGCTCCAGCGCATGGAGCGCGAAAGCCGGCACGCACTGCACCGTGACATCGACGAGGATGCCGAGCGCGCCGAGACCGAGTCGCGCAGCGGGCCATAGCTCGACGTTCTCGGCCTCGCTCACCCGCAGCACGCCGCCGTCGGCCGTCACGATGGTCGCCCCGACCAGCTGGGCGGCGAGACCGCGGAAGCTGCCGCCGGTTCCGTGGGTTCCCGTCGAGGTCGCCCCCGCGATCGTCTGCGCGTCGATGTCGCCGAGGTTCTCCATGGCGAGGCCGTGCGGCGCGAGCAGTGCCGGCAGCTGAAAGAGGTTCGTGCCCGCGCCGAGCGTGACACGCCTGAGGGCAGCGTCCACCGCGAACAGCCCGTCGAGCCCCGCGAGGTCGAGCTGCACCCCGGGTGCGGCGGCGATCCCGGTGAAGCTGTGCCCCGCGCCGATCGCCTTGACCGACAGGCCGAGTTCGCGCGCACGATGCACCACCGCGACGACCTCATCGACCGAGGTCGGCCGGGCGATCCAGACGGGGTCGGCCGACTCGACTCGACCCCAGTTGCTCCAGCGTCGACCGGGTTCGAGCAGGTTCAGAGCCACGCCTTTCCCTCCCCCCGGTAGGTCGGAAGCACGTCGATCACCCGATCGTCGGCGACGATCGCCACCTCGTTGACGTGCTCGAAGAGTTCACCCGACTTCGTGTGCCGGAACCACACGCGGTCCCCCACGGCGAGCGCACCCGCCGCCGTGAGCGGGGTCTGCACCTCGCCCGCCATCTCGCGAGGCACGAGCTTCAGGCCTTCCGGCCAGACGGGAAGCGGCAGGCGATCGGCACCGGGAGGTCCGGATGCGATCCAGCCTCCCCCCAGCACCGTCGCGATGTCGGGTCGCGGCTTGCGCACGACCGAGAGGGCGAAGGCCGCGGCGGGGGCGGGGGTGAAGCGCGAGTAGTGGTCGAAGAGATGGGGGCCGAACAGCCCGCTTCCCGCCGCGACCTCGGTGACGGCGGCCTCGGCGGTCGTCGACTCGATCGAGCCGGTTCCGCCGCCGTTGACGAACTCGAGCTCGGTGAGCTCGCTCACCGCGGCGACGACCGCGGCACGGCGTACCGCGAGCTCTGCAGCCGACCTCCGCTGCATCCAGCGCACGACGGCACCGAACACGGGCCTTCCGGCGGGTCGATCGACCGTGCCCGCGATCTGACCCTCATAGGCCATGAGGCCGACGAGCGCGAACCCCGGTCGGTCGACGATGTGCTGCGCGAGGGTGCGCGCGTCGTCGACCGAGTGCACGGGTGAGCGCCAGGTTCCGGTGTGACCGAGCAAGGGGGCGTCCCACGCGGCATCCAGCTCGAGGCAGACCCGGATGCGTGGCCGCGTGGCCGGGGGCACGACACTGTCGATGAGGTCGAGCCCCGCCACCGAGTCGACCATGAGCGTCACGCGTGTCGCGAGGTCGGCATCGCCCGCCAGCCGCGCGATCGCGGCTCGATCGGCACTCGGGTAGCCGATCACGACATCCTGAACCGTCTCCGCGAGCCACAGCGCCTCGGGCAGCGTGTACGCGAGCACGCCGTGATAACCCGGCAGGGCCTCCACCGCCTCGATGAGGCCGCGCACCCGAAGCGACTTCGAGGCGACACGGATGCTCGGCATCACCGTGCGCGACCGGTCCCGACGATCGAGCAGCTCGTGCGCGTTGTGCGCGAGCGCGGCGTGCGAGACGACGGCGATCGGGGTGTCGAGCTGAGCGGTCGCCACCGTGAGCGAGGGCCAGTACGACGCGGGATGCTCCCACGGTCGCGCGCTCGGACGATCGAGCCTCATGCCACTGTCACCGCACCTTGCGCACGGGGATGACCGCGAGGGCACCCCACAGCGCGGCGATCGCCGCGACGATGAAGAGCCCCTGGAAGCCCACGAGCGCAGCCACGATGAACGCGCCGAACAGCGGAGCGATCGCCTGCGGCACGGTCGTGGCGATGTTCATGATGCCGAGGTCCTTGCCGCGTGCCGCCGCGTAGGGAAGCACCTGGGTCGCGAGCGCCTGGTCGACCGAGAGGAAGCAGCCGTAGCCGAGACCGAGCAGACCCGCCGCGACCATCGCGACATCGAACGACGGGATGAAGGCGAGGAGCAGCGCGGCCGCCGCCTGCAGTGACGCCGCCGCGATGACGAAGGGCTTGCGGCGACCGAGCCTGTCGGAGAGCTTGCCGAGGCCGATCGAGGCGATGATCACGAACACCATGTAGATGAGCGTCAGGGTGAGCAGGGCCTCCTCGGCGGGGTCGCCGGGAGCGAAACCGAGCCCGTCCTGCAGAAAGTAGAGCAGCAGGGTTGTGCCGAACGCGTTGCCGAGGTTGACGAGCACGCGGCTGAGCAGAACCCACCCGAAGTCGGGGAACTGCCGGGGGCTGATCCAGAAGCCGGCGATGAGTGCGCGCCAGGTGAAGGGCGGGCGCTGCTCTTTCGTGAGCACGGCATCCGGGATCCTGAGCATGAACGGCAGCACCAGCAGCACGAGCAGCACCGCCATGAGCGTATAGCCAAGGAACTGGCCGAGACCGAGCATGATGATGAGCAGCAGCCCGGCGATCGTTCCCACGGCCTGCGGCGCCGCGAGCCAGCCCGAGACGAAGCCGCGCTGGCCGACGGGAACCTGGTCGGAGATCGTCGCGGTGAGCGCTGAGGTGAGCATGCAGAAGCCGATGATCGCTATCGACCAGAAGACCCCAATGCCGACCATTGTGTCCTGCAGGCTGAGCAGGATGAGAGCGGCGCCGAACAGCAGTGCGCCGCCGAGAATCCAGGGGCGACGGCGACCGAAGCGGCTCGTCGTGCGATCGGAGAGTGCGCCGGTGATGGGGTAGGCGAAGAGGGCGCACACACCGGCGATTCCCGAGATGATGCCGAAGGCGACGACCTTGTCGACCCAGTTGTCCGAGACGACGTGCGCCTCGACCTGCTGTGGCAGCAGCAGCTGCACGGGGGTGAGCTGCGCCATCCAGATGCCGAACCACGCGGTGGCGAAGAGGGCGATCCAGCTCGCGGGCACGATCCGCGTCGGTTCGGCGTGCGCCGCGGGAGCGGCCGTAGCGTCAGTCGTCATGAGTGTGCTCCTTGGTTGATCTGTTCGGTGGGTGGGTTCGCGAAGCGCGCGATGAAGTCGGCGGCGTGATCCATGGTTCGGGCGGCTGCGGCATCGTGGCGGTCGGCCAGCCACGCGAGGGTGAGGCCGTCGGTGAAGGTGACGAGCAGGCGGGCGAGCTCGTCGAGCGGGACGCTCCAGGTGATCTCGAGCTGTCGGGCCGCCGCGGCGAGCAGGTCGGCGGCCGTGCGATGGTAGCGCTCGTACTGCAGACGCGGGAGGTCGTCGAGTTCGTCGGTGCGCAGGGCGTAGTGGAAGAGCTCGAACATCGCCTGCTCGCGGTTCGGTTCGGAGACGACGAGGTCGAAGTACGCCTGCAGCCCGGTGCGGAGAAGGGAACGGATGTCGGTGGCCGACTGCAGGGTTCCCTCGGCCGCGCGACCCTCCTGCTCGACGACGTAGGCGATGAGCTCGCGGATGAGCTCGTCGCGCGAGCGGAAGACGTAGTGGAAGGTTGCGAGGGGAACGTGCGCCTCGGCGACGATCGCCCGCGTCGTGGCACCGTGCACGCCGTCGCGATCGATGACGCGCAGGGCCGCCTGCACGAGCTCCACGCGTCGCTGTGCGGACGAGACCCGGGCCATGCCGCCTCCTCAATTGGTCGGTCGTCTTAGACGCTTGACCAAGAAGTGTGGCCGAGTCGGAGCCTCGTGTCAATGGAATGTGCCTCTACGCTGTCAACCGGGAGGACGTCTTATGCGTCGATCAGTCATGAACGGTTCAAAGCCCAGTCGGAACTCGGCGAGCACCGCTCGGCCCCTCATCGTGCTCGCGCTCTCGCTCTCGGTCGTGCTCGCGGGCTGCACGGGATCGGGCGATCCGAGCGATCCCACGGAACCGGGAGGCCCCACCGCGCCGACCAGCCTGGTCGGTGCCGACTGCGCCGATCTGGTGAGCCTTGACGACGTCCGGAGCATTCTGGGCGATGCGGTCGAGCCCGTCGACAACCTCTTCGCTCCCGGTGGAACCTGGCCCATCTCCTCGATCGGCCTGCGGCAGGCCGGCGGCCTCCAGTGCGAGTGGAGCGACGCGGCCGACAAGGCGGGCGAGTACGAGGCGCTGCTCGAGGTCGACATCCTGCCCAACGCGGCCGACGAATGGGCCGCGTGGCACGGCGCGATGACCGGAAACTACCCCAATGAGAGCGAAGACGGCACGATCCTCTGGGCCTGCAACTCCTCGCTCGGTGGCCGCTACCACTACTGCGACTACGACGTCTTCGCGGGCGGCAAATGGGCGGCGATCGGCATCAACAACATCGCTCCGGATGCCGACACCAGCGCCCTCGTCGGCACCATCGTCGCGGCACTCGAGCGTTCCACCTCGCCCACCGCTGAGTGGACGCCCGCGCCCCTGGCGGGTCTGCCCACCTCGTGCGAGGCGCTGCTTCCGCTCGACACCGTTCGCAACATTCTCGGTGTGGACGACATGGACGAGCGCGAGGCGCCCCTGCTCATGCCCTACGTGCTCAACGCGGGCCTCGATGACGCGCTGAACTGCTCCTGGTCGAACCCCTACTCCTCGGCCACCGGCACCCCGTTGCAGATCGTCGTGCTGCCCGGAGCATCCTGGGCATGGGAAGCCTCCTGGGCTGCGCCCCGGCCCGACCACTCCCCCGCGCATGCCGTCGAGGGACTCGGCGACGCCGCCTTCGCAGGATGCCAGCCCATCGACAACCCACCGTGCTTCGTCGATGTGCTCGTCGGTGGAGCATGGATCGCCATCGACGGCAAGGGTGCCGCGGGCGAAGCCAGGCTCATCGAGCTCGCTGGCGCCCTGCTGGAGTCGCTCGGCTGACCCGTGCCCCTGCAGGGATTCGAACCCTGACTTGAACGATTTTAAGTCGTTTGCCTCTGCCGGTTGGGCTACAGGGGCGTCCCGTGCGACAAGCTTAGAACGTCAGAGCCGAAAGCCCCGGATGCGAGAATCAGGCCCGGGGACGCGCGGCGAACTCGACGAATGCGGCGCGAGGAGTCTGTGCGGCCCCCAGCGACACGATGTCGCGACCCAGGAAGAAGTGACCTAACCAGTTGGCGAAGACGCGAAGCTTGCGCTCCCACATCGGGATCGCGAGCCCGTGGTAGCCACGGTGCATGAACCACGCGATGAGTCCCTTGATGGCGATCCCCCGCCACTGGTAGACACCGTAGCCGAGGCCGAGCCCCGCCACCGCGCCGAGGTTCTTGTGGAAGTAGTCGACCGTGGCGTCGCCGCGCAGCTCGGCCACGATGTTGCGCGCGAGGCGCTTGGCCTGGCGAACAGCGTGCTGGGCGTTGGGGACGCAGAACCCGCCGACACCGTCGCCCGTGAGGTCGGGCACCGCCGCGACGTCTCCGGCCCCCCACGCACCCTCGATCACGCCGTCGTCACCGATCACGCGAAGGTCGGCCTGAACGCGCAGGCGTCCGCGCTCCTCTACGGGAAGGTCGGTGCCGCGAAGCATGGGGCTCGCGATGACGCCCGCGGTCCAGATGATGGTGTCGGACTCGAAGGTGTCGCCGTTGGAGAGCTCCACGACTCCGTTGACGGCCGACTGAAGCTGCGTCTCGAGGTGAAGCTCGACACCGCGCTCGGCAAGATTCCGCAGAACCCAGTGGCTCGTCTTGAGCGACACCTCGGGCATGACGCGGTCCATCGCCTCGACGAGGTGGAATCGGACATCCTCGAACGCGATCGTCGGGTAGTAGCGCAGGAGGCCACTCGCAAGCGAACGCAGCTCGGAGATCGTCTCGATGCCCGCGAAGCCGCCACCGACGAGTACGAAGGTGAGCAGGCGGTCGCGTTCGGGGCCGGCGGGAAGGTTCGCAGCCCTGTTGAAGTTGTCGATGACGCGATCGCGCACGGCGATCGCCTCCTCGATGGTCTTCATGCCGATCGCCTGATCGGCGACGCCCGGAATCGGGAACGTGCGCGAGATCGAGCCCGCGGTGACGACGACGACGTCGTACTCGAACTCCCACGGCTCACCGACCTCGGGCGTGATGGTCGCGAACCTCTCGGCGTGATTGATCGCGGTGACCTTCGCCGTGATGACATTGGTGCGCCGCAGATGATTGCGCTGCCCGACAACCGCGTGACGGGGCTCGATCGACCCCGCGGCCACCTCCGGAAGGAACGGCTGATAGGTCAGATAGGGCAACGGGTCGACGATCGTGACCTCGGCTTCACCACGGCGCAACCACTTCTGCAGCTTGCGCGCGGTATAGAAGCCGGCGTAGCCACCGCCGACGATCAGAATCTTAGGCACTGATCAATCTTACTGACTATTCAGCACGTCCCTTAACGTTCCCGACGACGCAGCACCGCCCTCCGGAACAGCACCCCCCAGGTCACGAGCGCCGCGAGCAGACCGCCGTAGAGCAGCAGCGGAATGCCGACGTCGCGAAGTCGTGCGACATCCGGAAGCACCGTGCCCAGTGGGCTGTCGACGGATGCGCCGGGAATCGGGGTCGATGCCGGCGGCGCAGCGGGCGGCTCACTCGGCCCGAACGTGGGCTCCACATCGTCACCGGCGGCGCGACGATGCACGCGGATCCACTCGCGCAGCTCGTCAGCGGGGGCGGGGTCGATGCGGGGCACAGTGGCGGAGACCGCGGCGGCGGCATCCAGCAGCCCGTGTCCGTAGATGGGGCTGGTCTCGACCCCGCCGACGGGGCGCGCGGTCTCGGTGATGCGATGAATGATGTCACCCGCGTCGAGCTCGGGATGCGCCGCCCGCACGAGCGCGACGACGCCCGCGACGATCGGGGTCGCACCGCTCGTACCAGCCCAGGAGACGTACGCGCCGCCCTGGTTCACCCCGACGAGCTCTTCGCTCGGGGCGGAGACGCCGATCGTGATGCCCTGCGAGGAGGCGTCCCAGCTGGCCTGGCCGTTGCGATCGAGACCGCCCACGACGAGCACACCGGGCATCGTCGCGGGGGCGCCGACCTGACTCGTGCCGCTGCCGCGGTTTCCGGCCGCCGCCACGACGACGACATCGTGGTCGAAGGCGTAGAGGAAGGCCTCGTCCCACGAGGTGGGCCACTCGAGGGTGTTGCGCGTGAGCGACATGTTGATGACATCGGCGCCCGCATCGACCGCCCACTTCACGGCCTCGGCGATCTGGTCATCGGAGCTCGAGGTGCCGACACCGAACCCGATCGACGCCGTGAGAATCTTCGCCCTCGGCGCGGACCCCTTGATGCCCGACTCGTTGTTCGGCCCGTACCCGTGTCCGGCGGCGAGCGACGCGACCCAGGTGCCGTGGTCGCCGCTCGATCCGACGCCCTTCTGGCCGTCGGACGATCCGATGCCCGAGAAGTCCCGCCCACCGACGACAGCGTTCCTGAGGTCATCGACCGACCCGTCGACACCGGTGTCGATGATCGCGATCGTGATGCCCTCGCCCTCGGTCACGCCCCACGCCTCGCGAATGCCGTAGTCGTCGAGCCAGTACTGGAGGTCGCGAATGTAGTCCGCGTGCGCGGCCGGGCCGATGAAGAGAACGGATGCCGCAACACCCGCCGCGGCGAGCGCCGCCGTCACCCGCCTCATCGTTCGCCCTCCGGGGTGGACGGGGCGGTGTCGTCAACCGTGACGGCACCGGCTGTCTCATCGCCCGCCGCGTCGTAGTCGGAGCACTCGCACACGCTCGT
Organism: Cryobacterium sp.; assembly: GCA_019638935.1. Taxonomy (GTDB): domain Bacteria; phylum Actinomycetota; class Actinomycetes; order Actinomycetales; family Microbacteriaceae; genus Terrimesophilobacter. The sequence continues at coordinate 43,368 of JAHBSW010000001.1, read as the reverse complement.
CCGCCACCGGGACCGTTCGAGGGCGAGATCGCCGATCGGGTTCACCCCGACCCCGGCGGCGAGCGCGTGACCCGCGAGCGCGTGCAGGCACTTGACACGGTCCGGCATCCCGCCCGCCGAGATCCCGTCGATCTCGGCGACCTCGCCGAGGGTCGCCCGATCGGCGAGGTACGCCTCGTGCGCTGCGGCATAAGCCTCGCGCAGAGCAGCGTCGGCCTTGAGCCGCTCGTTGAACTCGGTCATGACGCCCTCGGCCTCGAGCACCGACATGGCCGCCGTGGCCGCGGGGTGCGTCAGGTAGTAGAGCGTCGGGAACGGGGTTCCATCGTCGAGCCGCGGCTGAGTCGCCACGACCGTCGGCTTGCCGCACGCACAGCGCGCCGCGATGCCCGCGACTCCGCGAGCCGGGCGGCCGAGCTGGGCGGAGACGATGCGGATGTCCTCCGCCGTCGCCGGTTCGAAGACGGTGCCGTTCCCCGGGGATGGTCGCGTCACGGAGTGACCCCCTCGATGGCGGGGAGGCCCAGTTCCTCGGGCGAAGCATCCGTCAGCCCCGCCGTGAGGAAGGAGGACAGGAGCATGCGCATCCAGTCGACCTTCGTGGTCTGCAGCTCGTCGCTGATCGGCTGACCGTCGTCGGTCGTCACGGTCTGACCGTCGTCGATGACGAGAAAGCTGATCTCGCCTGGGTAGACGTAGTTGAGGCGCTCCCGCGCCTGCGCCTCGATGTAGCTCGGGTCGTCCCAGCGGGCCTTCTCCTTCTCGAGGTCCTTGACGCCCTCCTGCTGCGCGCGCACCTCGGCCTCGAGGGCCGCGAGCTGCTGGCGCTGCTCGACCAGAATCTTGAGCGACGGGGCGAGCACGACGACGGTGAGCACGAGCACGATGAGCGCCACGATCGTGAAACCCGAGAACCGGATGCTGCGCAGCCAGCCCGCGCGCTCCGACTGCTCCGGCAGGCGCACGGGCACCTGGCGGGTCTCGTGGCGTTCGCGTCTGCTCATGGTTCAAGCCTACGTGGGCGCGAGAACGTGATGGTTGAGGAGCGCGCTCCGCGCGCGTCTCGAAACCCGGCTCTACGAAACCACCGATGGTTGAGTAGCGCGCATCGCGCGCGTATCGAAACCTGGCCCTTGCGAGCGCGGGGTTTCGATACGCCGCCTACGGCGGACTCAACCGGCAAGCATTGTCAGGCTCAGCAGACCCGACGGTCGAGACGACCGTCGGCGCTGGCGTCGCCGCGAAGGCAAGAAATTGCCTTCGCTCTATGCTCCAGCGCGCTCAACCGGCAAGCTCTGTCAGGCCGAGAATCTGGGAAACGCGTCGCCGCCGATGTACACCGCCGCCTCGCCGAGCTCCTCCTCGATGCGCAGCAGCTGGTTGTACTTGGCGACGCGCTCGCTGCGAGCGGGGGCGCCGGTCTTGATCTGTCCGGCATCCGTCGCCACGGCGATGTCGGCGATCGTGGTGTCCTCGGTTTCGCCCGAGCGGTGCGAGATGACCGCGGTGTAGCCGTTGCGGTGGGCGATGGTCACGGCGTCGAGGGTCTCGCTGAGGGTGCCGATCTGGTTCACCTTGACGAGGATCGAGTTCGCGGCATCCTTCTCGATGCCCTCCACCAGACGGTCGGGGTTCGTGACGAAGAGGTCGTCACCGACGAGCTGCACCCTGTGGCCGAGCTCGGTGGTGAGAGCCGCCCAGCCGTCCCAGTCGTCTTCTGCCAGCGGGTCTTCGATCGAGACGAGGGGAAAGTCCTTGACCAGCTGCTCGTAGTACTTCGCGAGGTCAGCCGAGCTCGTCGCCTTGCCTTCGAAGGTGTACTTGCCGTCGGCGAAGAACTCGGTGGCCGCGACGTCGAGCCCGAGTGCGATGTCCTTGCCGGGCGTGAAACCCGCCTTCTCGATCGCCTCGACGAGCAGGTCGAGCGCGGCACGGTTGCTCTCGAGGTTCGGGGCGAACCCGCCCTCGTCGCCGACTCCCGTCGAGAGACCCTTCTTGCCCAGCACGCTCTTGAGCGCGTGGTAGGTCTCCGCTCCCCAGCGCAGCGCGTCGGAGAAGCTCTCGGCACCGATGGGCAGGATCATGAACTCCTGGATGTCGACGTTCGTGTCGGCGTGCGCCCCGCCGTTGATGACGTTGAGCATCGGCACCGGCAGGGTGTGGGCGTTGGGTCCGCCCAGGTAGCGGAAGAGGGGCAGGTCGGCGGAGTCGGCCGCGGCCTTCGCGATCGCGAGCGAGACGCCGAGGATGGCGTTGGCGCCGAGGCGCGACTTGTTCTCGGTTCCGTCGAGCTGGATCATCACCGCGTCGACGAGCCGCTGGTCGCTCGCGTCGAAGCCCTCGAGTTCGGGACCGATCTCGTCGATGACCGCGTCGACCGCCTTCAGCACGCCCTTGCCGCCGTAGCGCTTGGGGTCGCCGTCGCGAAGCTCGTACGCCTCGAACGCACCCGTCGACGCCCCCGACGGAACCGCCGCGCGCGACACCGTGTCGTCGTCGAGCAGAACCTCGACCTCGATCGTCGGGTTGCCCCGCGAGTCGAGGATCTCGCGTGCGTTGATCGCTTCGATGAGTGCCACGGGGGTGCTCCTTGTTGGTTTGTCGGTGAGACTTCAGGCTGGCGGATGCTGGTTAAACACTACTGGGCACGCGCTGAGAGCGGGTGCGGGTTTGAGCCATAGTGACTCCGGGGGTCGGTCTCGATACACCGCCTGCGGCGGCACTCGACCAGCGCGTTGGAGCACGGAGCGACGGTCATTTCCGACCGTCCCGGTCGTCGGTCTCGAGCAAGCTTGCTGGTTGAGGGATTCGGCGAAGCCGAATCGTCTCGAAACCAGCATCCGAGAACCGGTGGTTTCGAGACGCGCGAGCGCGCTCCGCAACCACCAAGTGCGCTCAACCGACGGTGAGTGCGCGCAACTCGAGCGTCTCCGGCGTCGTGTCGGCCTCGACGAACGCGAAGCGGGTGTAGCCTTCGAGGGCCAGCCGCTCGAGCAGGGTCTTGGTGTTCTTGGTGCGGGCCTCGAGTCGCACGCGGGAACCTCCCGCGACGAGGTGCGTCTTGAGGGCGACAAGCCGGGATACAGGGACTGCCGGGTCGTAGACGAGTGCCACGGCATCCTGAACCTCGTCGGTGGTGAGGTCGACGAGATCGACCAGGCGCTCGAAGCCGAGCGAGAACCCGCACGCGGGAACGTCGGTGCCGAGAAAGCGGCCGATCATGCCGTCGTAGCGTCCGCCGCCACCGAGCGAGCTGCTCGACGAGGGGTGTGCGACCTCGAAGATCGTGCCCGTGTAGTAGCCCATGCCCCGCACGAGCGTGGGGTCGAAGACGAGGTCGACGTGTGGCAGGGCGTCGCGGAGGGCGAGGAGGTCGCGGTAGGCATCCTGGTCGAGCCAGGCGGGTGGGTTCCCGTCGAGCAGTTCCCAGCCCGAGGCGGCCAGCGCCTCGGCGAGCCCCGCGGCGGGGATGCCGTTCTCCGCGAGCTCGGCGGCAACACCGTCGGCCCCGATCTTGTCGAGCTTGTCGATCGTGATGAGGGCGCGCTCGTGCTGGGCCGCGGGCACGCCCGCGTGGTCGAGCAGGCCGGTGAGGATGCGGCGGTCGTTGACGCGTACGCTCCACCCTTCGAGGCCCAGGGCGCTGAGTGTCGCCGCGGTCGCCGTGATGAGCTCGACCTCGGCGAGCGCGCCGGACTCCCCGATGATGTCGATGTCGCACTGCACGAACTGGCGGTGGCGACCCTTCTGCGGACGCTCGGCACGCCAGACCGGTGCGATCTGAATGGCGCGGAAGACACTCGGCAGCGCAGCGCGGTGGGTGGCGTAGAAGCGCGCGAGCGGAACGGTGAGGTCGAAGCGCAGACCCAGGTCGGCGAGGTCGAGGGGGCTCGCGGATGCCGCGGCAGCGTTGAGGTCGTCGGCCGTGAGTGCGCGCTTCAGCACCGCGTAGGCGAGCTTCTCGTTGTCGCCGCCGAGTCCGGCGTGCAGCCGGGAGGACTCCTCCATGACGGGTGTCTCTATCTCATCGAACCCGTGCGCGCGGTAGGTCTCGCGGATGACGCCGAGCACGCGCTCGCGCCGCGCCTTCTCTGCGGGCAGGAAGTCGCGCATCCCGCGCGGGGGGTTCACCTGAGTCGCCACGTGCCCATTCTTTCAGGTGTGCGCGGTGATCGGGTGTCGCCCGGCGTCCGGCGCTCCGTGAATCGCTCCTACTATACGGAGGCCCTCGACGGTTTGTGGCGACTACGCGCGAATGTTCGGCTGAAACTGCCACAAACCGTTGAAGGGTTGGCCGGCCCCAAGTGAGGAGGATGCCGTGCTCGACGCTGTGCGGGACTCTAGAGCGCCCCGCCCGCGGCCTCGGGGGCGAGCGGGTCGTTGCCACCGTCGCCGACGGTCTCCCGTGCGAGGTAGTTCTCGACGTCGAAGAGGTTCTCGGCGCGCTCCATGATCGTGAGCAGGGTGGTCATGCTCGCGACCTCCTCGACCTGTTCGCGCAGGAACCACAGCATGGCCTGCTCGCCGAGCGCATCCGTCTCGGCGCGCGCGGCGGCGAAGAGTCGCTCGATCTGCTCGGTGACGCGCTTCTCCTGTGCGAGGGCGAGCGCGATCGGCTCGGTCTCGTTCTTGAAGTCGTTCTTCACGGCGGGAACGCCCGGAATCTCGACCCCGAGGTCGCGGTCGAGGCGGTACTGCACGAGCATCATCGCGTGGTTCCGCTCCTCGATCGCCTGCTGGTAGAAGTGGCGCGCGAGCTGAGGCAGGTCGCGGTTGTCGTACCAGACCGCGATCGCGATGTACTGCTGGGCGGCCTCGAACTCGTGGCCGATCTGCTCGGTCAGCAACTGGTCGAAACTCGTCGTCTTCTTAGCCATGTGCTCGACGCTAGTGCGTGAAGCCTCGAATTTCATCCAAGGTTAGGCTGTGCTTTTCGGCGGGGTGGCGGCGCGCACGATGCGGCCACGATGCGGAGGTTTGTCAACAATGCGCTGTTTCAATCAGGCGCATCGTTGACAAAAGGGCGCATCGCGGCGAGGAGAGCCTCGGCATCTCGGGGCCGGCGCAGAAGCACGACGGGAGGCAGCTTCTCGTCCGCGTGCCAGGCGCGCATCCGCTCGCGCTTGCTTCGCCACGACCGAAAGTGCCACCACACGATGGAGTCACGGCCGAGCGCACGACCCAGCGTCTCGATGTTGCCGTTGCACACCAGTTCGCGGGTGCGGATGCGCCGAGCCGTGCGTCGGATCAGCCGCGCCAGCGAGACCAGTCGCGGGTAGTCGAGAGCAACGACAACGTCGACCCGGTCGAGCGCGACCGCGTTGTGTCGCCGGTAGACCGAGTCGATCACGTAGGAATCGCCGAGGAGCGCGCCGATGATGTGCTCGTCCTGAACCTCCGCCGATGCCTGCGTCCAGTTCGGCCCCCAGCAGAGGTCGTCGACGAGGACCAGCGGCAGCCCGAGCACACGGGACAGCTCCAGCGCCATCATCGACTTGCCCGAGCCGGTGGCACCGAAGCAGAGGATCCTGCGCGCAGCGCGGACGTGCTCAACGGTGCCCTGGCTCACCGCGACAGCCTAGCGGCGTGGCCCCGGGGACGGGTCCCTTTACTGCGTGGCCTCCGCATCGCGGATGTCGCGCTGCAGTGTGCGGAGCCGAGAGCGCAGCGCGCGCTCGGCGTCGAGCCCGCGGGCTTTCGCCTGCGTCACGAGGGTGAGGAGCAGGTCGCCGAGGGCGTCCTCGGTGTCGGGAGTGGAAGCATCCTGAACCGTGGCAGTCGCGACACCGAGACCCGCCGCCTTGCCGACGAGCTTGTCGGCGAGCAGGAGCGACGGCATGCGCTCGGGCACTCCGTCGAGGGTGGAGGAGCGGTGCGGCTTCTCCTCGGCCTTGAGTGTCTCCCAGTTGGCCATGACGGCGTCGGGGGTGTCGGCTACGGCGTCGGCGAAGACATGCGGGTGACGGCCGATCATCTTGGCGGTCATGTGAGCGGCGACGTCCTCGAGGGTGAACTCCTCGCCGGGGGTGTGCGCGGCGATGTCGGCGTGGAAGATGACCTGGTAGAGCACGTCGCCGAGCTCCTCAATGAGGTCGTCGCGGGTGCCTGACTCGATCGCGTCGACGAGCTCGTGGGTCTCCTCGATGAGGTAGCGCACCAGCGACTCGTGGGTCTGCTCGCCGTCCCACGCGCAGCCGCCGGGCGCACGCAGCCGTTCGAGGGTGGCGATGAGTTCGTCGAGTTTGGGGTGCGGTGCGGGCATGCCCCCATCCTCGCACCGCCCCGACCCGTCAGAAATGCAGGAGTAGCCGGATGTCGGACACGGCGCCATGGGGAGCGGACACGCCATCCGGCCTCGGCTCCTGCATTTCGGACCACGGCGCGGGCACCCCCGATAAACTCGTTCGACCCGCGCCGAGGAGGTGACCCGTGACAACCGACGACCCCACGCTGATCGAGGAGTCCCTCATCCGCGGCCTGCGCGGCACGGTGCTCGAGATCGGCGCGGGCGACGGCGCGAACTTCGGCATGCTCGATGAGTCGGTCGACTGGATCGGCCTCGAGCCGAACCCCGACGATACCGACGCGCTGCGCGCGCGTGCCGCCCAGTTCGGGCGACGGCGCGAGCCGCTGGTGGCGTCGGCGGAGGACAACCCGCTCGACGACGAAAGCGTCGACGGAGTGCTGAGCACGGCGGTGCTGTGCTCAGTCGGCGACCCGCAGGCCGCCCTCGCGGAGATCGTGCGCGTGCTGCGCCCGGGCGGCAGCTTCGTCTTCATCGAGCACGTCGCCGCGAAGCGCGGCTCGCTGCTGCGCGGGGTGCAGCGCGTGGCCACTCCGATCACCCGGCGACTCGACCGGGGCTGCCACCTCGACCGCGAGACGGTGGCGAGCATCCGCGGGTCTGGTCTTGAGGTGGTTGAGCTGCACGAGTACCGCCTGCCATCGGGGCTCGGTTTCACCGTTCCGTTCGTTGCGGGCAGAGCCGTCAACGGCTGACGCCCGCGGCGGTGAAAGGCTGCGGCGGGTGGAAGGATGGGATGGTGCTGTCCGTCGACGCCCCCATGGCCCCATGGATCATCGGCGCGGTGCTCGTGGCCCTCGTAGGCCTGCTCATCCTGCGTGCCGTGCGGCGCGACCGCCGCGAGTACCACCTGTTCAAGCGCTACCGCAGCACGAAACGGCGGCAACGGATGCTGCGCAAATGGCTGCTGGAGTCGTTCGCCTGGCTGGGTGGGGCGGCGGGCATCCTGCTGCTGCTCGTGTGGCAGTTCATCGGGCCCATGCTGGAGCAGGTCGAGCGGTGGCCTGCGATGGTCGCACTCCGGGACGCGATCGAGAGCGGTGGCAGCCTCGTGCGAGGCTTCATCATCGGCGGTGCGATCGGGCTCGTCGTCTTTCTGCTGTTCCTGCTCATCCGGGCGGGCAAAGAGCCGCACGACGAGATCGAGACGCTCGGCGACATCCAAGCGCTGCTCCCCCGCAACCGGGCGGAGTTGAAGTACGGCTGGCTGCTGTCCCTCAACGCTGGAGTGGTCGAGGAGCTGCTGTTCCGCCTCGCACTGCCCGCGGCGCTCTTCGCCGTGACCGGCAACGCGCTCGTGGCTGTCGTGGTGAGCCTCGTCGTGTTCGGCGCGATGCACGCGTATCAGGGCATCGGCGGCGTGCTCGGAACGCTCGTGTTCGGCGCGGTGCTCATGGTGCTGTTCCTGGCGACGGGAAGCATCCTGTGGCCGATCATCGTGCACGCACTGTTCGACCTGCGTTCGCTGGTGCTGATTCCGATGGTGATCGGGAAGGTGCACCGCGTGGTGTGATCGGCGTGCACCAGGATTGCTCGCTCACGAATCGCTCGGTGTGTACCGATCGTCCACGGACACCGTGTGCGAAAGTCTGCAGCAACCGAGAGTTTCCGAGCTACTGCTGTGCTTCTGTTACCGCTACGGCCAGACCGGCGGATGCGGCGGCAAGTCGGTCATCGTTGGTCCATAGCTGGTCGCATCCGTGCATCTGCGCCGCAGCGAGGTGCAGCGCATCCGGTGTTCTGATTCCGTGGCGTGCTCTCAGCCCGGCTGCCCGCACATAGTGCTCTGGTTCAAGGGCTAGCTGTCGGAACTGGCGGAGCGCGCGAAGGTAATGGTCGTGCAGCGCGAGGTTGTCGTCGCGAAGCGGCCCGACGAGACACTCAAGTGTGACGAGCGGGCTGATGGCGACTTCACTGTTGCCGGCCTCAGCGAGCCTTCGACGCACGGCGTCACCTCGCGAACCGTCGTCTTCGACTGCATAGATGACAACGCACGAGTCCAGGTAGATCAATCCCACGCCTCGCGCTCGGTGCTGATCTGCTGATCGAGCTCTTCAGCGGTACGAGGAGCACGCCGAGGTGCCGGGTCGTGGGCGAGCCATTGGGCGACTTCCTTGGCGGTGTGGCTGGGGGCGTCGTCAACGATGGCGACAAGTCGCACGACGGGCTTACCTCGATTGGCGATCACTACTTCGTGACCGTTGCCGACGGCGGCGACCAGTTTCGATAGGTTGTTGCGCGCTTCGAGAATGTTGACTCTCTTCACCCGGTCCTCCTCGTCGAATTCTGGCTAACTTACTTAGCCATTTTAAGCCATGTGGCTGTTAGCGGAAGAGGGTAGGCCCGCTTTTGTGGATAAGTTGACTGATTCCGCTGGCTGTGCAGGACCTGTTAGCTGTCCTCGGTCGGTGGGTAGGTGATGACGAGTCCGTCGACGCGGGCGAAGCTGGTGAGTGTTTCGGGCTTGGCGTCTTTGGCCGTCATGATGTCGAGAATGGTGTGGCCGCGGACGAGGAGGGCGTCACCGATGAGGCTGCGGTGGCACCGCCACGGTACGGCCTCAGCGCACATGATGGTGAGCGGCCCGGCCTGGTCGGCGAGGTCAATGAGACGCTGGATGCCGGCGGCGAACTCGTCGGTCTGCATGTAGTCCGCGTACCCACGAAACGAGGCGTTGCGCCAACCCGTATTGGGCGAGGTCTTGGTGGTGTGGCGAAGTCCGCCGAGTTCTTCGAAGCGGTCGTAGTGGATGCCCGCCTCCGCAAGGCTGCCGGGCAGCACGTTTTCACCGAACTGCGGGTTGTGGCGCGACTTGGGGATGGTGCGCACATCCACGAGGGTGCGGATTTCGTGCGCCCGCAGAATCTCAATGAATTCGTCGATCGGATGCGTGGAGTGCCCGACCGTGAGTATGGTGGTCACTTTCTCCACGGTACGCCTGTGTCGGCTCTAACGATTGAAGGGCTGGCTCCAACTCACGTTCGCTCAGTACGCTGCCAATAGGCAACGACCCCCAGACGATTGGCAGTCTCAGATTGTTCGCGACTTCGCAACGAGACCCTGCCGCCTAACCGGAAGCGGGGTCTCGATACGCGCTTCGCGCTACTCGACCAGCAAGGCACGCTAGGGCACCACGACCAGCTTGCCGCGCGCGGAGCCCGCTGCGAGGCGAGCCATCGCATCCCGAGTCTCGTCGAGCGGGAAGACGCGATCTATGGTCGGTGCGATCGCACCCGACTCGAGCAGTTCGGCGAGATCCACTAGGTCCGCCTGTCGCTCGAGTGCGAGCAGACCGATGAGCTTCTGCCCCACGAACGGCGACCACATCGCCGCCTGCAGGGTGCGCCCGATCGGCCCCCAGGTGCGACTGCCGCTCTCGTCGCCCACGAGCACGGCGATGCCGCGCGGGGTCAGATGCGAGCGCAGCACCGACAGCGACCGTCCACCGCCCGTGTCGATGATGACGTCGAACTCTCCCACGAGCGGCTGCGCCGTGTAGTCGATCACCGCGTCAGCGCCGAGCGAGCTCACGAGCTCGATCTTCGCCGTGCTGCACACGCCCGTCACGTGCGCACCGAAGTGCTTCGCGAGCTGCACCGCGAACGAGCCGACACCGCCGCCCGCTCCCGTCACGAGCACGCGCTGACCCGTCTGCACCATGCCACTGTCCCGCACAGCCTGCAGCGCGGTGTAGCCCGCCATGGGCGTCGCCGCTGCGTGCTCGAACGACACCGTCGCGGGCTTGAGCACCAGACGCCCGACCTTCGCTACGGCAAACTCGGCAAAGGTTCCGGATGCCGACCCGAACACCTCGTCACCCACCGCGAGCTCGGTCACGCCCGTGCCGATCTGCTCGATGACACCGGCCACATCCGAGCCGCGCGTGGGACTCTTCGGTCTGCCGAACCCGAATCCCAGGCGCATGATGGTCGGCTCGCCCGCCATGAGGTGCCAGTCGGCCATATTGAGCGAGGCCGCCCTCACGCGCACGAGCACCTCGCCTGCGGCCGGCTCCGGCCGCCCGACCTCGCGAACCTGCAGCACCTCGGCCCAGCCGTACTTGTCCTGCACCACTGCCTTCATCTCTTACCCTTCGTCGTCTCGGACGCCGCCCCGGCATCCGGGTACTGAAAAACCTCGTCCAGCGGCACGCCGAACACCCTCGCGATCTGGAACGCCATCTCCAGCGACGGCGAGTACTTGCCCTGCTCGATCGCGATGATCGTCTGCCGCGTCACGCCCACCCGGTCGGCCAGTTCCGCCTGGGTCAGCTCGCCGTGCGCGAATCGCAGGCGACGGATGTCGTTGGTCACCCTCGTCGACTTCGTCATCGCTGAAAGCCCCACCGGTACGCCGCGATGCGCGCGATCGACGACAGGATGCCCGACAGCACGAACCCGAGGTAGATCACGTTCGCGATCCAGAAGTGATCCCACTCGAGCAGCGCCATGACGAGCGCCGCGAGCGCGCCGGCCACCACGAACCCGTTGCCGACGTTGTCGCCGAAGCGGCCGATCTCCTTGTCGCGGACGTCCTCCTTGCCCGCGTCCTTCGGAAAGAACATGGCCACGAGAATCGACAGCACGATCGCGCCGACGATCGCACCGCCTATCGTCCACACCATCGGCCAGACGTAGTCGACCTCGACCAGAGGGGATGATCCTGCCTGCGAAAGGATCAGACCCAGATAGACCGAGTACCCCGCGATCGCGATTAACCCGTATTGCCACGCCATGCGCTCCGCCGACGCCATTGCTCCTCCTTGGTAAAGTTTGTTTGACATCATCACTGTAAAGCTACTTTTACAAGGTGTCAAGTTTTCTAGACACTACCTTCTTGGGTGACACCTCGCCTCGGTATCCTGAACCCGCACAATGGTCTGATGCAGACCTACGACGTCAAGAAGGAGCACCGCGCGCTCTACGCGCCCAAGCCCGGGGAGTTCGCGATCGTCGACGTTCCCGAGTTCGCCTACCTCTGCGTCGACGGCCGCGGAAACCCCAACACCGCGGATGCCTACCGCGACGCCGTCGAAGCGCTCTACTCCGTGTCGTATGCGGTGCGCTTCGCGGCGAAGAAGCAGCTCGACCGCGTGCACATCGTCGCGCCACTGGAGGGGCTCTGGTGGGCCGACGACCTCTCGGTCTTCAGCGCCCGAGCAAAGGACGCGTGGTCGTGGACCATGATGATCCACCAGCCCGACTGGATCACCGCTGACCTGGTGGATGCCGCAATCGCCGGCGTCCGAAGGAAGAAGCAGCTCCCCGCACTAGGGCTCGTGCGGTTCGAACGATTTGCCGAGGGGCTCAGCGTGCAGACCATGCACATCGGTTCCTACGACGAGGAGGCGCCGGTGATCGAGCGGATGCACGAGTTCGCCGCGTCGCAGGGCCTCGCGCTGCGCGGAAAGCACCACGAGATCTATCTCAGCGACCCGCGCAAGGTCGAGGCCGCGAAGCTCAAGACGGTGCTGCGGCAGCCGGTGCGCGAGAACTAGGCGAGCAGCATCCCGCCGTCGACCGCGATCACCTGGCCCGTGATGTAGTCCGAGTCCGCGGACGCCAGAAAGACCGCGGTCGGAACGATATCGTCCGGATCAGCCGGACGCCCCAACAGGATGCGACCCGCGACCGCGTGGAAGCCCGAACCCTCCTCCCCCATCCGCTGGAGGTCCCCATCGAGACGAGCCCACAGTGGCGTATCGACAACGCCCGGCGCGAACGCGTTCACCGTCACCCCGTGGGGCGCCAGTGCGCGTGCCCCCGCCTGCGTGAGCGACACCACGGCAGCCTTCGCCGCCGCGTACGGGGCGACATTCGGGGTTCCACTACGACCCGCAACCGAGCCCGTGTTGACCACCTTGCCGCCACCACCCTGCGCGATGAAGTGCTTGCCGGCCTCCTGCGTGCCGATGAGCACGCTCAGCGCATTGAGCCTCAGCGCCTCGTCGAAGTCATCCTCCGTGACCTCAAGAAACCTCATCGGCTTCGCGCCGCCGACGTTGTTGAAGTAGGCGTCGAGTCGACCGAATTCGGTGACGGCGTGAGCGATGCCCGCCCGCACGTCCTCGCGGCTCGTGACATCCACCCGCACCGCCGAGGCCACGCCCCCGGCCTCCACGATCGACGCCGCCATCGCCTCCACCGAGTCGAGACTCTTGCCCGCGAGCACGACGTTCGCCGACTCCGCTGCGAAGCCCCGAGCGAGCGCGGCGCCGATGCCCGAGCCACTCCCGGTGACGAGAATCGTCCTCCCCGCGAGCCTCGAAGCAGCAGCCGACATGGCTGAAAACTACCACGATCACGGGGCCAGCATCCCACCAAGCCAAGACCGCCGAGCCGGGACAGCAGACAACGGCCCCGCCCCCGATCAGCCGAGAAAAGCCGAGACCTGCTCCGCCACGAACTCGGCGCGCTCCGAGAACAGATTGTGGCCCGCGCCCTCCGCAACCGCGAAGCGCGCACCCGGGATGCGGTCGGCGATCCGCCGCCCGTTCTCGACCGGAACGAGCGCATCCGCCGACCCGTGCAGCACCAGCGTGGCGCACTCGATCGACGCCAACCGCTCCCATGAGCCCCGATAGGCTGCCGCCGCTGCCAGCTGCGCGTCATAGGTCTGGGGCGCCTCGGGCCACCTCGCGCGGCACGCGATGTCTCCCTCGATGAGCCACGAAGGGGTCGACGGTGAGTAGGCGTACGGGATCGACACCCGTAGGCCGGCCTCCCCCGCAACGCCGGACCGGCTCGCCATGCTGCGCAGCACGTCCGCGTCCGCCGACACCGCGTGCTCGTCCGCCGTGTGCGTCGAGAGCAGCACGAGCGAATCCACCAGCCCGGGGTAGGCCAGCGCGAGTTCCTGCGCCACGATGCCGCCCAGGCTCGCCCCCACCACCGTCACCCGCGTCTCGCCGCTCGCCGCGATGACTGATGCGGCGTCCGCTGCCATCGTCTCGATCGTCAGCCCCTCCACCGGCAGGTCGTGGTTGTGTGCGATGCCGCGGTTGTCGAAGGTGATCACCCGGAAGTGCGGCTCCAGCAGTGGCGCCAGACGGAACCACATCTGCGCCGGATAGCCGAGCCCCTGAATGAGGAGCAGCGGATGCCCCGAGCCCACGCTCGACCAGTTCAACACGGGCGACGAGACCGCCCCTGAAGCGGACACGCCTCTCACGACTTCCACGCCGGATGCGAGTGCCCCGCCTCGAAGATCTCCGGATGCGAGGCCAGCTCCTTGCGCGTGCGCCGGATGTGCGCCGCCAGCACCTGCTCGGCGTCCTCCACGCTGCGCCGCCGGATCGCATCGAGCAGCAGCCGGTGGTCGGCCGTGTTGATCTCCATGTTCTGCGGCCACCCGCGCAGGCGGATGAACGCGCCCCGGTAGTGCTGCGTCGTGTTCCAGAACTGGTGGGCCATCGCCACGAGCCTTGGAATCGGGCAGCCGCTGTAGGTGAGCAGGTGCAGCTCGCGGTCGAGCGACAGGAACGTCGCGAGATCCGGTGCCGACTCGATGCCCGCCTGCAGCCGATCCAGCTCGTCGACGGTCTCGTCCGTCAGATACGGGATGCTCTCGGCGAGAACCAGGGGCTCCACCCGTTCGCGCAGCTTGTAGATCGCCTCGCACTCGGCGAAGTCCATCCGCGCCACGCGCGCGCCGCTGTTGGCCTTGAGCACGACGAGCCCCTCGGCCTCGAGGATGCGCAGCGCCTCGCGCACCGGCAGGCGACTCGCGCCCAGTTCGAGTGCGACGGCCTCCTGCCGAATGCGCTCCCCCGGCAGCAGCCGGTCGTCAAGGATCATCTGCCGCAGGTGGTCGGCGGCGCGCTCGCTGGCGAACCGACTCGACGAGGCCTGCTCCTCCTCGGGCTCGTTGCCTGTGGGCTCCACGACGGCCTCCCTCTCAGCATCCTGCCGACTCGTCATGCCACCGCCTCCCGAAGCGCCCGGGTGTAAGGATGCTGCGGCTCATCCAGAACCGCGCCCGTCGCACCCGACTCGACAATACTGCCGCGATGGCAGACGAGAAGCCTCGACGTCATCTGGCGCACCACCGCGAGGTCGTGGGTGATGAACAGCATGCTCATCCCCAGCGCCTCCTGCCTTTCGCGCAGCAGCTCGAGAATCTGGGCCTGTACCGAGACGTCGAGTGCGGCGACCGGTTCGTCGCAGATCAGCAGTCGTGGCTTCACGGCGAGGGCGCGCGCGATGGCGACCCGCTGGCGCTCACCGCCCGACAGAGCCTGGGGGCGCCGATTCTGGTAGGCCGCCGGCAGGCCGACCTGTTCGAGAAGCCCCTCAACGTCCACGTCACCAGACTCGCGCACGCCCAGCGCCTCCGCCAGTGTCGCGCCGATCGTGAGCGCGGGGTTCAGCGACGCGTAGGGGTCTTGAAACACCATCTGCACCGACCGGTACACCTCGCGGCGACATGCCGCTGTGAGCCGCGCGAAGTCGCTCACGTCGACGCCGTCGATCTCGATCGTTCCCCCGTCGGGAGTGGTGAGGCCCATCATGCAGCGCGCGATCGTCGACTTGCCCGAGCCGGTGCCGCCGACGAGGCCCACCGACTCCCCCGGCTCGATCACGAAGTCGACACGCGCGAGCGCGGGGCGGGCGGATGTCGCGCGCGAACCGCCGCGGAAGGTCTTGGTGAGCCCCGCCACCCTCGCCACGACCTGGCCACCCGTCTCGATCGGGGTCAACGAGAACGAGCCCGACCCCTCGGGCGCCATATCGAGCGACGACCGGACGAGCTCCTGCCGGATGCACGCCACCGAGTGACCGTCACCGACCGAGACAAGCGGGGATCGCGCCGTGCGGCACGCTTCGACCGCGAACGCGCACCGCGCCGCGAACGCGCACTGCTCGGCCACGTCCGAGAGCGCCGGAACCTGCCCCTCGATGCTGTCGAATCGCTCCAGCACGTGGGTGATGGGCGGTGTCGCGCGGATGAGAGCACGGGTGTACGGATGCCGCGGGTCAGACCGCAGCTGCTCCGCAGGCCCCAGCTCCATCATCGTGCCCGCGTAGAGCACCATGATGCGGTCGCACACCCCGAACGCCACGTGCAGGTCGTGGGTGATGAGCAGCAGGCTCATCCCGCGCGCCCGCTGGAGTTCGGCGAGCAGGTCGAGCACCTCCCGCTGCACGCTCGCGTCGAGTGCCGTCGTCGGCTCGTCGGCGATCAGCATCGCGGGATCCTTCGCCAGCGCGGCGGCGATCCCCACCCGCTGGCGCATCCCGCCCGAGAGCTCGAAGGTGCGCAGCCGCGCGACATCGGCGTCCAGTCCGACCTCGGCGAGGCGCAGGGTGATCTCCGAGCGCAGGCGGGCACGGTCGCGACGCACAGTCTTCGGCAGCGACTCCGCGATCGTCTGCCCCACGCGGTGCAGCGGATGCAGCATGGTGAACGGATCCTGCAGCACCATCGAGACGACGGACCCGCGAATCGAGCGCATCCTTGCCTCGCCCGCATCCAGCAGCGACTCGCCGCCGAAGCTGACGTGCCCCGACGCCTGCAGATTGCTCGGCAGCAGGCCGATCAACGACTTCGCGGTGAGCGACTTGCCGCTGCCCGACTCCCCCACGATCCCGATGGTCTCGCCGGGCCGCAGCTCGAAGCCGACGCCGCTCACAATTGGTTCGCGCACCCCGTGCCTGACCCGTGACACCCCCAGCTCGTCGACGCGCAGCACACCCGCGCTGTCGGGTACCGTCACCGGCGCAACCACGGCGACCCCTGCATCCTGCACGGTCATCGTTCACCCTCCGCACTCGCCCGGTCGTATGCCCAGTCGCCGATGATGGTGATGCTCGCCGCCACCGCCACGATGGCGAGTGCCGGCGCGACGATCACTGCGGGGTTGGTCCAGATCAGGCTCTGCCCCTCGGCGAGCATGAGTCCCCAGTTCGACTCCCCCGGCACGACGCCGATTCTGAGGAACGCGAGTGCGGCGAAGATCAGTATCGCGTTGACGAAGTCGAGCATGCCCGTGGCCAGCACCGTCGCCCGCACGTTCGGCAGAACGTGGCGGAACATGACCCGGGCGTTCGAGAGGCCCAGTGTCGTCGCGGCGGCCACGTAGGGCAGCCCCGCCTGCGACAGGGTCGCGCTGCGTGTCTGCCTGATGGCGTTGGGGATCGACAGGAACGCCACCACGACCACGGTCAGCCAGATTCCGCCCTGGATGACGCCGATCACCACGATCGCGACGAGCAGCCCCGGCAGCGACCAGATCAGATCGGCGGCGCGCGAGATGATGGTGTCGATGCGTCCCCCGCGGAAGCCCGCGATCAACCCCAGTGACGCACCCAGCACGACCGTCGTCAGCGCGACCACGAACGGGCCTGCCAGAGCCGGCCCCGTCGCCACGATCACGCGAGAGAACACGTCGCGACCCAGGTGGTCGGTGCCGAGAAGGTGATCGGCGCTCGGCGCGGTCGCCCCCATGAGCAGGTTCTGCAGATCGGGGTCGAGCGGCGCGATCAGGTCGCCGAAGAAGGCCACGACGATGAACACCGCCGCGATCAGGATGGCGACGATGACCGACACGGGAGGCAGCGAGCGCCGCCACCTCGTCGAGCGTGCAGCGGTACTCGTGTCCATGGGGATGCTCATCTCGCCTCCGCTCGCCGAAGCCGAGGGTCGACCGCTGCGGATGCCATGTCGACGAGGATGGTGACTGCCACCACGTAGACCGCGGAGAACAGCGCGAGTCCCTGCACCACGGGAACATCCTTCGCCCCCACCGCCTCGACCATCATCGAGCCGAATCCGGGAATGGAGAAGACGACCTCGATGAGCACGGCCCCTGGCAGTGCCACGATGAGCACGAGCCCCAGCGAGGCGACGATCGGCAGCGCGACGTTGCGCAGCGCATAGGTCACGGCGACCCGGGTGCGGGAGAGCCCGCGCGCCCGCGCGAAGGTGATGAAGTCCTGATCGAGCACATCGAGCGCCGCGGCGCGCGTCTGCCGGAAGATGATGGCCCCCAACCCGAGGCCCAGCGAGACCGCAGGGAGGATGAGATGGCGGAACCGGTCGAAGCCCTCCGTGCCCGCGCCATAGACGGGGAGCACCGACCAGTACACGCCGAACAGGTAGATGAGCAGCGTGCCCACCACGAAGGGGGGCGCACTCATGGCGAGCACCGAGGTGAAGGTCGCCATCCGGTCCCGCGCCCTGCCCTTCGCCGCGGCCGCCATCATCCCCGCCGGGATCGCGAGCACGGCGGCGAACACGAGCGCCAGCACGGCGAGCTGCACCGAGACGAGCAGCCGCTCGGAGACGATCGCGAGCACCGGCGCTCCCGACACGATGGAGCGCCCGAAGTCGAGCTGCACGGCACCGCCCAGCCAGCGGAGGTACTGCACCAGGAACGGGTCGTCGAGGTGATACTCGGCCCGGATCGCCGCGATCAGCTCCGGCGTCGCCGGGCGAGCGCCCAGCAGCGTCGTCTCCAGCGATCCGGGAGCCAGCGCCAGCAGGCTGAACACCAGAAAGCTGATGACGAGGAACAGGATGACCGCGGCGACCGCCCGGTGCAGTACCGCCCGGCCCACTACGTCACCGAGGCGCAGTGGGCCAGCACGGGCTCGACGATGAGGTCGAGGCCCGCCGCGTCGAACTGGTGCCCCAGCCCGTCGATGACCGTGAGGGTGGCGTGCGGAATCAGCTCGGCCGTCGCGTGACCGTGCGACACGGGCACCACATGATCCTCGCTGCCGTGCACGACGAGGGTCGGAACCACGAGGCCCGGCAGCCGATCGACGCGATCGGGCGTGCCCACGGTCGCGGTCATGTGGTTCCACACCCGGGAGGCGTCGGTCGTGCGGTCGAAGCTGCGCTCGTGCAGCTCACGCGTCGCAGCCTCATCGAACGCTGTGGCACTGCCGATGACCCCGCGCGAGAAGTCCGTCCACCCGGTCGCGTACTGCTCGCGCGTCGGCTGCACGCCCGGCCCGGCGACCGTGGTGAACGCTCCCCAGGCGACCTCGTCGGGTCCGGGAAGCTCCGCGGGCGCCGTGCCCGCCGCATAGGAGTGCGACAGGGGCGTCGACGCATAGGAGATGAGCGAGAGAACGCGATCCGGATGCTTCAGCGCAAGCTCCTGAGCGATCATCCCGCCCATCGACCCGCCGAGCAGGTGCGCGCGCTCGACACCGTGGGCACCCAGAACCCGCACCGCGTCATCGGCCAGGTCGACGAGCGAGTAAGCGTTCTGCTCATAGTCGACCAGTGTCGACTCGCCCGTGTCGCGGTGGTCGTAGCGGATGACGTGGTAGCCGGCATCCGCGAGGCGCCGACAGAAGCTGTCGGGCCACGCGATGCCCTGCCAGTAGGCGGCCATGATGAGCAGGATGCACGGCCCGGACGGGTCGCCGAACGACTCCGTCCAGAGCCGCACACCCTCTGCTTCCGCAGTGAACTGAACGTTCAATTCGAACCCTCTGCGACGAGGTCGGTGAGCCACGCACCCGTGATGAACGACATGAAGTCGGGGTCCGTGGTCGAGCCGTAGCCGTCAGCGTAGACGAGCACCGTGTTCGGGGCGAAGAGCGGCACGTACGGCATCTCCTCCGCCGCCCGGAGCATGATCTGCTTCGAGGCCTCCCAGCGCTCGGCCGAATCACTCGACTGGGTCATGGCGAGGATCGCCGGCTCCAGGTCGGCAGGAGTCCACACCGACATGTTGAACTTCGTCGGGGCCGCATTCGCCGCCCCCACCATGAGCGCCATGCCGCCGTTCGGGTCGGGCTGCAGGTCGCCGATCTGGAACATGCCGAGCTGCGGGATGTTGAACATGTAGACATCCGTCGCCCACTCGATGAACGTCTGCGGCTTCAGTGTGATCGTGATGCCCAGGGGCGCCGCGGCCTGCTGAAGTGCCAGCAGCACCGGCTCGGCGAAGGGCTCACTCGTCGGGTAGGGAACCTCGAGGGCGAAACCGCCCGGGGTCGCCGAGAGCGCCAGCTCGCGCTTGGCCGCCTCCACGTCGAAGTCGTACTGCGGAACGCTTGCGAGGAACGCATCGAGCGCCTGCTGCGAACCCGCCAGCGGCAGGAACTCGGCATCCGGGGCCATCACCCGCATCACCTGCGCCTCGTCGCCGTACGCGACCGTGTTGAGTGCGACCCGGTCGACCAGGTGGCTGATCGCCAGTCGCGCGTGCACGTCATCGAAGGGCGCGCGGGTCGTGTCGAAGGTGAGGAACGTCGACAGCAGCGACGGGGTGCTGAACACGCTCGCACCCGGAAGCGCCGCCCACTGCGAGGTGCTCTTCGGGGTGTTTACGTAGTTCGCCTGCAGCGAGCCCGACCGCATCGCGAGCTGCGCGGTGTTGTCGGTGTCGAAGCCGGTGAAGGCGAGCTTCTGGATGCGGGGCGCGTCACCCCAGTAGCCCGGGTTCGGAACCAGGTCGACGTTCGAGGCGCCGAACGTCGCGTAGGTGTACGGGCCGGTGCCGATCGGCAGCCCGGCCGCCGTGCCGAAGTCGGCTCCGGCATCCGTCACCGCGGAGGCCTTCGCCACCTGCACGCCGAATGCGACAGAGCCGCGGATGGCGGGGTCGGGGTGACTGAGGTTGACCGTCACCTCGAGGTCGCCGCTCGCCTCGACGCTGCCGATGCTCGTGAGGATCGACGCCGTCTGGGCACCGCTCGCCGCATCGATCGCGCGGTTGAACGCGGCGACGACATCGTCGGCGGTGAGCTCGGAGCCGTCGGAGAAGGTGACGCCCTCGCGCAGGGTGTACACGACCGTCGTCTCGTCGGGTGTGGCCACGCTCGTCGCGAGCACCGGGGTCACGGCACCGCTGCTGTCGAATCGTTCGAGCGGTTCCGTGACGAGCACGGTGACCGCGGCGGTCCAGCCGTTCATGTTCTTGGTGAGGTCGAGCGAGCTCGGCGGGGTCGGGATGCCGTAGGTGAACGACGCGATCGGGCCGCCCGGGTCGGCGCTCGGGGTTTCACCGGGGTCAGCCGCTGTGCACCCGGTCAGAACCAGTGCGGACGAGACGGCGACCGTCAGTAGCGCGCGACCGAACCTCGTCGACCGGCGCGTGCCTTGCTGCGATGAAGAGAACACTGTGCTCCTTACCTGCTTCCTTGGGGTAGTGCGATCGGGCGGATTGCCGGGGATCGCCAATGAGCGAGCAGGGACATCATGACACGTTTTGTATCCGATCTAGCCGTTGTTACTAATCCGTAATCTTTAAATCCCCGTATTTCAAGGGTTTATATTTGCGAGTTTTCTTGATTGGATCAATTTCATGATTCAGGCGACTGAGGGTGGGCAACCATAGACACCTTGGCGCGACCACCACGACCACGGATCCGGTGCAGCTCTGTTCACTGCAAAGTCCTTGACACGAACGGGGAACCTTTAAAAAAGAAGGGCCATATTGTTACAAGCGAGACTTCGCCCCAACTTGGTGGTTGAGGAGGTCGTGTCAGCGGCCGTCTCGAAACCACCGGCACAAGCTGGGTCTCGATACGCCGCCTGCGGCGGCTACTCGACCGTCGATGCTCTGGAGGCAGCTACTCGGCCGACGATGCTCTGGAGGCGGCTACTCGACCGGCGAGGAACTCGGCTCGGGCGCCGGGAAGATCGCCCCGAGCAGCGTCGCCACCCACTCAATGAGGGCGGCGTCGTCATCCAGCTCGGGCAGCGCCACGAGCACCGTGCGCGACGCCGCAACGTAGCGCGACCCCGGGTACATGCGGGCGAGGCGAACCTGCAGAGAGTCCGGCAGCTCCACCCCGACGACGCGCAGCTTGCCCGCTGCCGACACGACGTCGGAGAGTCCGGCCTTCTGCGCGACTCGACGAAGACGCGAGACAGCGACGAGATTCTGCACCTGCGGCGGGGGTTCGCCGTAGCGGTCGGCCAGTTCCTCGAGAACGCGATCCAGGGCATCCGGAGCCGCCGCCGGCCCGCTCGCCGCCGACAGCTTCTGGTACGCCTCGAGCCGCAGCCGCTCACTCTCGACGTACTCCTCGGGGATGTGCGCATCGACGGGCAGCTCGAGCCGCAGCTCGGTCTGGCCCTCGGCCACCTCACCGCGAAACTCGCCCACGGCCTCGCCGATCATCCGCAGGTAGAGGTCGAAGCCGACACCCGCGATGTGCCCCGACTGCTCGCCGCCGAGCAGGTTGCCCGCGCCGCGGATCTCGAGGTCCTTGAGCGCGATCTGCATGCCCCCGCCGAGCTCGTTGTTCGCGGCGATCGTCGCCAAGCGGTCATGCGCGGTCTCCGTCAGCGGCTTCAGATCGTCGTAGAGAAAGTACGCGTACGCGCGTTCGCGGCCACGGCCCACACGACCGCGGATCTGGTGCAGCTGGCTCAACCCGTACTTGTCGGCGCGGTCGATGATGAGGGTGTTCGCATTCGTGATGTCGATGCCGGTCTCGATGATCGTCGTCGAGACGAGCACATCGAACTTACGCTCCCAGAAGTCGACCATGACCTGCTCGAGCACGCCCTCCGGCAGCTGCCCGTGCGCGACCGCGATGCGCGCCTCGGGAACCAGCTCGGCGAGCTGCGCCGCGACGCGGTTGATGCTCGACACCCGGTTGTGCACGAAGAACACCTGCCCCTCGCGCAGCAGCTCGCGGCGGATCGCCGCAGCGACCTGCTTGTCGCTGTAGGGGCCGACAAAGGTGAGGATCGGATGCCTGTCCTCCGGCGGCGTCGCGAGCGTCGACATCTCGCGGATGCCGGTCACCGCCATCTCGAGCGTGCGGGGAATCGGCGTCGCGCTCATCGCGAGCACGTCGACGTTGGTCTTGAGCTTCTTGAGCGCGTCCTTGTGCTCGACACCGAAGCGCTGCTCCTCGTCGATGATCGCGAGGCCGAGATCCTTGAACCGGATGCTGTCGCCCAGCAGTCGGTGGGTTCCGATCACCATGTCGACGGTTCCATCAGCGAGGCCGGCGACCGTCTCGCGCGCCTCCTTGTCGGTCTGGAAGCGGGACAGCGCCCGCAGGTGCACGGGGAACCCGGCGAACCGCTCCGCGAAGGTCTCCATGTGCTGTCGCACGAGCAGCGTCGTCGGAACGAGCATCGCGACCTGCTTGCCGTCCTGGATCGCCTTGAACGCGGCGCGCACGGCGACCTCGGTCTTGCCGTAACCGACATCGCCGGAAAGCAGGCGATCCATGGGGATCGAGCGCTCCATGTCAGCCTTGACCTCGTCGATCGTGGAGAGCTGGTCGGGGGTCTCGACGAACGGGAACGCCTCCTCGAGCTCGCGCTGCCACGGGGTGTCGGGCCCGAAGGCGTGGCCCTTGCTCGCCATGCGCGCGCTGTAGAGCTTGACGAGCTCGACGGCGATGTCGCGCACGGCACGCCGCGCCCTGCCCTTCGCCGCCGACCAGTCGCTGCCACCCATCTTGCTGAGCGCTGGCGCCTCGCCACCGACGTAGCGCGAGAGCAGGTCGAGCTGATCGGTGGGCACGTAGAGCTTGTCGCCAGGGTAGCCGCGCTTGCTCGGCGCGTACTCGAGCAGCAGGTACTCGCGGTTGACCGTATGGCTGGTCGAGGAGCCTGCAAGGCGTCTCGAAACCCGGCCGCCCGTGCTCACCTCGCGCTGCACGAGCTCGACGAAGCGGCCGATGCCGTGCGTCTGGTGAACGACGTAGTCGCCCGCCTTGAGCTGCAGCGGATCGACGACGTTGCGCCGCCGACTCGCGAGCTTCTTCACCTGCCGCGAGTCGTAGCCGGCGGCCCGCCCATAGAACTCGGTCTCGCTGAGGAGGGCGAGTTTCAGCTCGTCCAGTTCGAATCCCGCCTCGACGGATGCCTGCACCACGTACGCGACACCGGGCTCGAGTTCGCGAGGCAGGTCGTCGGTGACGCGCGCGGCGAGTCCGCGCTCGGCAAGCACGTCTGCGGCGCGCTCGACGAGGCCGTGCCCCTGGGCGGTGAGAATCACGGACCAGTCGTTGCCGAGCAGCTCGGCGACGTGCTCGATCGCGCCGTCGGCCCGGCCCGCGAAGGTAGGGGCGGGTCTGGCGTCGACGCGCACGTAGTCAGGGTCATCGTGCTGGTTGAGGGATTCGGAGTTGCCCAGATGGTTGAGGGATTTGGAGTTGTCCAGGTGGTTGAGGGATTCGGGCATCGCCCGAATCGTCTCGAAACCACCGGGTTCACTCTGAGCGCTGGTTTCGAGACGCGCGCGCTCGGGCACAGAGCGACGGTCATTTCTGACCGTCGCTGCCGGCGCCAGCGCCGACGGCCCTCCGGGCCGTTGGTCCTGCGATCCCTCAACCAGCAAGTTTTGCGATCCCTCAACCAGCAAGTCACCAGCGTCGAAACTGCTCAGCGTCCACCACGCACGACCGCCCGCAGAGGCACGGAGTGCACCGACGGTGAGGAAGTCCCCCGCGTCGAGGCTTGTCTTGAGGTCGATGGGCGCATCCGCGCCCGCGGTGGCGGCGTTCCATGCCGCGGCGAGGAACTCGCGGTTGGTCTCGCCCAGGCTGACGGCGCGCGAGGCGACCCGCTCGGGTGAGAGCACAGCGATCGCGGCATCCGTCGGCAGGTAGTGCGTCACGGGAACGAGCCGGTCGACGAGCGCCGGGGCGAGCGACTCCATGCCGTCGACGGGAATGCCCTCGGCGATTTTGGCGAGCATCGTCGACAGGCTGGGGAACTCGTGCTGCATCTCGCGCGCCCGCTGTCGCACCGCATCCGTCAGCAGCAGTTCCCGGCTCGGCTGCAACTCGACCGACTCGAGCTCCTCGTCGAGCGATCGCTGATCGGCGACCGAGAACGGGCGAAGCTGCTCGAGCTCGTCACCGAAGAAGTCCGCGCGAACGGGGTGCTCGGCGGTGGGGGCGAACACGTCGAGGATTCCGCCGCGCACCGCGAACTCACCGCGCCGCGTCACCATGTCGACCCGGGTGTAGGCGAGGTCGATGAGCTGCGCCGAGAGCTCCCCCAGGTTGTAGCCGCGACCGCCAACCCTGAGCCCGACGGGCGCGAGGTCGGCGAGTCCCGGCGCGAGCGGCTGCAGCGCAGCGCGCACCGATGCGACGACGATGAGCGGATGCTTGGGGCCGATCTGCGCCTCCCACTGGGCCATCCGGCGCAGCGCGTGGATGCGGCGCCCCACCGTCTCCGCGCTCGGGCTCAGCCGCTCGTGCGGCAGCGTCTCCCAGGCGGGAAACTCGAGGATCTCCACCTCCGGCACCTTGAAGCTCGCGAGCGTCGCGCGCAGCGGCCACCGAAAGTCGCGACCGGTCGCGACGATGGCGAAGAAGGGTCTGCGGATGCGTACGCACGTCGAGCAGTGCCGCGAGAAGGGGCGCCCGCAGCCCGTCGACGAGGGAGAAGTCGGCACTGTTCCGGGCGTTCTCGAGGGCAGCATTGAACGTTCGGGCGCGCGGAAGCCTGGCACTTAAGCCCTCGAGTATCACCGAACGATTCTAGTGGCCGGGTCTCGATACGCCGCTGCGCGGCTACTCAACCAGCGAGTGGGGTGCCCCGGCGGCACTCGACCACCGGATGCTCTCCCGCTGGTCGAGTAGCCGGGCACAACCCGGGATACCGAGACCCGGACACTCTCCCGGTGGTCGAGTAGCCGGGCACAACCCGGCGTACCGAGACCCGGCTGCGCCCCGGCTAGTTCTCGTTCGGCGGAGGCGAGTGAAAGCGCTGCTGCGCCGCAGTCAAGCCTTCGGTCACGATGAGTTCGATCGCGTCGGCCGCGTCCGAGATGAGCGACGGAAGCACGTCGCGCTCGACGGAGGAGAAGTCCTTCAGAACGAAGCTCGCGGCATCCTGTCGCCCCGGCGGTCGCCCGATGCCGACGCGCACCCGCACGAAGTCGCCCGTGTCGAGCGCGGCGATCACGTCGCGAACCCCGTTGTGCCCGCCGGGGCCGCCGCCGAGCTTGATGCGTACGGTGTCGAACGGCAGGTCGAGCTCATCGTGCACGACGATCAGGCGTTCGGCGGGGAGTCCGAAGTACTTGAGCAGGCCGGCGACCGGTCCGCCCGAGGTGTTCATGTACGTGTTGGTTCCGGCGAGCACGAGCTTCGGGCCGCCCATCGCAGCGCCCCCGACGCCCAGCCTCACCTCGGCGATCATCGCGTTGGCCCGGTGCTTCTTGAACGAGGCGTCCGTGCGCCGTCCCAGCTCGGCGACGACCATCTCGCCGACGTTGTGGCGATTCGCGGCGTAGCCGAGCCCGGGGTTGCCGAGCCCGACCACGAGCCACGAATCAGCGTTCACAACAGGCCGAACATGCCCGAGGGCTACTCGGAGTCTGCCTCGGCGGGAGCGTCGTCAGAGCCGCCGTCAGCATCCGTCGACTCGCCCTCGGCAGCGCCCTCGGCGGCTTCGCCCTCCGCCGCCTCGGTGTCGGGCTCGGCCTGAGCCGTCGGAACGACGATGTTGACGACGAGCGCGTCGGGGTCGTCGTGCGAGATGGCACCGGCGGGAAGCGCGATGTCGCGAACGTGGATTTGCGAGCCCTCCTCGAGACCCTCGACGTCGACCGTGACGTTCTCGGGGATGTGGGTCGCCTCGACCTCGAGGCGCAGCGTGTTGAGGTCGAGCATGACCATCGTGCCGCTGAACGACTCGCCGACGACGTGGATCGGAACCTCGACGTTGACCTTCTCGCCCTTCTTGACGATGACGAGGTCGAGGTGCTCGATGATCTGGCGCACGGGATCTTTCTGCACGTCCTTGACGAGGGCGAGCAGTGACTTGCCTGCGATGTCGAGCTCGAGAATCTGGTTCGCCTTGCGGAGGATCAGCCCGACCTCGTGGGCAGGCAGGCTCACGTGCTGGGGGTCGGTTCCGTGGCCGTAGATGACGGCGGGGATGCGGCCGGCGGCACGAAGGCGGCGGGCGAAGCCCTTGCCGAAGCTCTCACGCAGCTCGGCGACGAGGTGGTTGTCGGTGGCGCTGCTCTTCTTCTCAGTCATAGTGGTCCTCTTTGGGATCTCGTGTGGTCTGGTGATCAGTTTCAACTCGAACGCATCCGCGTGAGGAAAGACCTGTGCCGAATGTTCCCTTACCCCGAGGGGCATCTGGGGAGGCAGTGCCTGCTCACCGCGTCGATAACGGATGTCTGGCGCAAGTTTCGCGCGTCGGCATCCCTCGCCGAAGTTCAGTGGTCGAGTCTACCCCAAAGTTCAGGCGGAGACTTCGCCTAGAACTCGGAGCCCGAGTCGACCGTGCGCAGACCAGCCACGATGGCAGCGATGAGATCGTCCACCGGAAGCGAGACGTCCGCCTGCTGACCGCGCTCGTCAGGCTCGAGCGGCTCGAGGGTCGCGAGCTGGGAGTCGAGCAGTTCGGGCGGCATGAAGTGGCCGGTTCGCGCCGCGGCGCGCGAAGCGAGCAGTTCGCGGGAGCCGGTGAGGTGCACGAACACGACGCCGGGTGCCGCAGCACGGATGCGGTCGCGGTAGACGCGACGCAGAGCACTGCAGGCCATCACCGCTCCCCTCTCGCGGTGCGCCGCGAGCGACGCGCCGACGGCGTCGAGCCAGGGCCAGCGATCCTCGTCGGTCAGCGGCGTCCCCGAGGCCATCTTGGCGCGGTTGGACTCGGGGTGCAGCGCGTCCGCGTCGACGAACGGCACTCCGAGCACGCGGGCGAGGGCGGTGCCGACGGTGGTCTTGCCCGCCGCCGACACCCCCATCACGCAGACGAGCTCCGACATCCGGCTACCAGTCGTGAACGGTGCCGTCGGCGAGACGGTTGTAGGGAAGGTACGCCTGCTCGTAGGGATACTTGCCCGCCTCATCGACGTTCAGCTCGACACCCAAGCCCGGTTTCTCGCCGGGGTGGAGCAGACCGTTCTCCCAGGTGAAGGACTGCTCGAACACGGCATCGGTCTTCGCGCCGTGCTTCATGTACTCCTGGATGCCGAAGTTGTGAATCGCGAGACCGAGGTGCATCGCCGCGGCCATGCCCACGGGCGAGATGTCGGTGGGGCCGTGCATGCCCGACTTGATCTGGTACATCGCGGCGTAGTCGAGGGTCTTCTTGAGAGCGGTGATGCCTCCCATGTGCGTCACGGCACCGCGCACGTAGTCGATGAGCTGATCGCGGATGATGTCCTTGAAGTCCCACACGGTGTTGAAGATCTCGCCGATCGCGAGCGGTGTCGTCGTGTGCTGCCGCACGAGTCGCAGCGCTTCCTGATTCTCGGCCGGGGTGCAGTCCTCGAGCCAGAACAGGTCGTAGGGCTCGAGGCTCTTGCCCAGCTGGGCCGCCTGGACCGGGGTCATCCGGTGGTGTCCGTCATGGAGCAGCGGCAGCTCCGGCCCGAACTCGTTCCGCACCGCCTCGAACACGGTCGGGATGTGACGGAGGTACGACCTCGTGTCCCAGTCCTCCTCCTGGGGCAGCGCCCCCCGCACCGCCGGCTCGTGGTCGTAGCGCGTGCCGAGCGCGGCCGCCGCGTCGTTCGAGGCGATGCCGTAGATGGCCTTGAGCCCGGGCACGCCGGTCTGCACGCGGATGGAGCGGTAGCCCTGCTCGAGGTGGTCGCGAACGGAGTCGAAGATCTCGGGAAGCTCCTTTCCGGATGCGTGACCGTAGGCCATGAGGCCGGTACGGCTCGCGCCGCCGAGCAGCTGGTAGACGGGCATCCCTGCGGCCTTGCCCTTGATGTCCCACAGGGCCATGTCGACGGCGGCGATCGCCGCCATGGTGATGGGGCCACGACGCCAGTAGGCACTGCGGTAGAGGAACTGCCAGGTGTCCTCGATCTTCGACGCATCGCGGCCGATGAGGAGCTGCACGACGTGGTCGCGCAGGTAGCTGACGACCGCGAGCTCGCGCCCGTTCACGGTCGCGTCTCCCAGCCCGGTGAGCCCGTCATCCGTCGTCAGCTTGAGGGTGACGAAGTTTCGGTCGGGACTCGTGACGATGACCTCGGCTCCAGTGATGATCACGGCGTTTCCTCCTCGGCGAGAACGGTTTCGATGATGGATATGAAGTCGGAGTTCCACGCCAGGTCGTGGTCGATCAGACCGACGAGCGATCGAGGCGTATCAGCGGTCCACCCCGCGGCCAACACGGAGTCGATCGCGGATGCCGCCGAGTCGCGCAGTCTCGAACCCGCGCGAAGCAGAGAGATCCACGCCGCGATCACGCGCGCGCTCGCCTCCCCCGTGCGACCCGTGGCCAGCTCGCCGATGGCGACGTCGACGATCCGTGCCCGAAGCTTCAGCACCGCATCCACGCCGATCTGATCGAGGCGGTGCTCGATTCGGGAGTTGCCGAAACGCTCCAGGAGCGAGGCGCGATAGGCATCGATCTCGAGACCGTGCGCAAGGTGCCGTGACGCTTCCGTCCAGAGCGCCTCCACGAGCGACCGGCAGACGGGGTCACCGATCGCCTCCGCGACCGTCTGATGGCCGCGACGCATTCCCACGTAGGCGAGGAGGCTGTGCGCGCCGTTCAGAAGCCAGAGCTTCCGGCGCTCGAACGGGCCGACATCGTCGACGAAACGGGCGCCTGCGCTCTCCCACCTCGGCCTGCCTGCTGGGAAGTCGCCGGCGAGAACCCAGTCGCTGAAGGGCTCTGTCACGACGGGCGCGAGGTCGCTCCAACCGGTCAACTCGGCCGCGAGGGAGGAGTCCTCCGGTGTCGTCCTCGGCGTGATGCGATCGACGGAGGTCGAGACGAACGAGACATTCCGCCGGATCCAATCGCCGGTCTCGGAACAGACCAGGTCGGCGAGCGCGAGAACGGCTTCGCCGACGACGCGCCCGTTGGCGGGGATGTTGTCGCAGGGCACGATCGCGATGGCACCCGAATCGCGTCGCCGCCGGGCATCCAGACCCAGCAGCAGTCGACCGAGCGGGGTGCTGGGTGCCGTCGGTGGCTTCGGGTCGGAGTCGGCCGCCGCCATGAGCGATCGCAGCAGCACGACGTCCGCGGAAAGGAGCTCGTCCTCCAGGTCGGGTGCGAGATCCGGAGTCAGCCGATAGCCCGCCTCGGTGACGGTGAGGGTGACGATAGCGACGTTCGGGTCGGCGAGCAGTTCGAGGAATCGATTCATCTCGGCACCGTCGCGAACCTCGACGATGCTCTGCACCACTCTCGCGGTGTCGCGGTGGTCCGCACGCTCGAGGAGCGTGTACAGACCGTCCTGGGCTTCGAGAGTCTGTGCGAGCTCCGGGCTGCGCCCGGTGAAGGCGGCTATGCCCCACTGAGTCGCGTCGGTCGCGAGATCCGTGTACCAGGCCTGATGAGCGCGGTGAAAAGCTCCCAGCCCGAGGTGGACGATCCGCACTGGTGCGGTCGGCCGGGACTCCTGGGCCAGTCGTGCGAACTCCCGGCGATCGAGCGCGAGACCGGTTGCGGGCATGCTCACAGCTTGAAGACCTTCCGCGGCAAGACGTCTACGAGGTCCACGATGATCGTCTCCGCGCGCGCGGGCGAGAGCCGCCCTTCGCGAACCAGTCGAGCGAGGAACGCCGCGTCGAGTCGTCGCGCCATGTCGTGACGCGCCGGGATGGAGAGAAAAGCGCGCGTGTCGTCGATGAAGCCCGAGCCCCGGTAGAAACCGGCGGTCTCGGTGACGGCGGCACGAAAGCGAAGAATGGAGTCGGGGGCGTCGAGAAACCACCACGGTGCCCCGATGTAGACGCTCGGATAGAAACCGGCCAGTGGAGCGATCTCGCGCGAGTAGGCGGTCTCATCCACGCTGAACAGCACGAGGTGGAAGTCGCGCTCGAGACCGTACTTCTCCAGGAGGGGATGAAGATTGCGGGTATAGCCGGTCGCGATCGGAATGTCGTGTCCGGTATCGGCACCGAATCGTTCGTAGGTCGCGGTGCTGTGGTTGCGATGCACGCCGGGATGCACCGTCATGACGAGCCCGTCTGCCACGCTCATCCTGGCCATCTGGAACAGCATGTGTCCACGGAAGACCCGGGACTCCTCGGCAGTGAGCTTTCCCGCGAGCGCCCGCTGATACAGCGCACTCGCGGCCGCATCGTCCAGCTCGATCGTGAAAGGTTCGACCACGCCGTGATCCGCGGACACGGCACCGTGCTCGATGAAGTAACGACGACGCCCCTCGAGGGCACGGAGATAGCCCGCGTAGTCTCCCGCGGCCTCGCCCGCCCATGCTGCGAGACGATGGGCACCTTCCACGAAGGTCGGATCCGCGGGGTCGAGGTAGGCATCGGGGCGGAAGGTGGGGATGATGCGCCCACGGAATGAGGGATCCGCGGCGAGGGCGGCGTGTGCCGAAAGATCGTCCATGGGGTCATCGGTCGTGGCGAGAACGTCGATCTGAAAACGGTCGAACAGGGCACGGGGAAGGAATCCCGCCGTGTCGAGCTGGCTGCTGATGGCGTCGTAGAGCCGGTCCGCCGTGACGGTCGACGGCTCCACATCGATCGCGAACAGACTCGCCAGTTGGTGACTGAGCCAGTATCCGGTCGCCGTTCCGGCGAACAGATGCCAGTTCTCCGCGAGGGTCTGCCATACACGTCGGGGGTCGGTCGGCGCGCTCTTTCCTGCGCCGAGGGCATCCAGATCGACACCACCGGCGTGAAGCAGGCGGGTGACGTAGTGATCGTGCACGATGAGGAGATCGGCAGGATCCGAGAATGGGGCGTTGTCGAGCAAGAGACTCGGATCGACGTGGCTATGCGGCGAGATGATGGGGAGCTCGCTGACACTTGCGTAGAGATCACGCGCGATCTCGCGGGTGGCGGGCTCGCCGGGAAAGAGACGGTCGGGATCCAGGGTCAACGGTGTCACACCCCCTCGAGCAATCTCGCGTTCCTCGTCCGACAATCGGTTGCCAGAGCGAACGTGCGGTGATTCCTCCGGCAGCTTCTGCGCGCCGGTTGATGAGTCGATCATGTTGCTTCGAATGCCCTTCCGGTCGAACCACGCACGATCACGCTGGTGGGCAGCAGTTCTCCCGAGGCCGAAGGCTCACCCGTGGTGACACTGTGCAGCAGTGCGCGCACGGCCTGTTCGCCCGCCAATTCCAACGGCATCCGGATCGTGGTCAGGGGAGGCGTGGTGAAGTCGCTGCCGAAGATGTTGTCGAAGCCCACGATGCTCAACCGCTCCGGAACGGCAACACCGCTTTCGGTGAGCATCCGAAGCAGTCCGATCGCCATGAGATCGTTGAACGCGACGACGGCAGTCGCCGGGGATGCGAGAACTGTGTCGGCGGCGATCCTTCCACCGTCGAGGGTGGGAAGGCCTGGCCCGCCCTCGAGAATGCTCATGCCGAAGCGCTGAGCGAGAGCGTTGAGCGCCCTCCCGCGCTGTCGGCTGATCCACGATGTGGCGGGGCCGGGCAAGTACATCACGATCTTGTGACCGAGCTCCGCGAGGTGCGCAAGCGCTTCCTCCACCCCGGCATCGACGTCGGGGAGAACTCCCATGACATCGTCGACGTGTCGGTTGATCAGCACCACAGGCTTCTTCGCCGCGAGCCCGCGGATCTGATCATCGTCAAGACGGGTGGAGGCGAGCACGAGTCCGTCGACGGAGGGCAGTACCCGGTCCGCGGCCTCGGCCTCTCGTTCCTCGGATTCCTGCGACTCCGCGATCACGAGGGTGTATCCGGCTTCGGAGGCCGCACGCTCTGCGCCCCTCACCATGTCGAAGAGAATCGGGTTGGTGATGTCGGAGAAGATCACACCGACGGTGTTGGTGCGTCCGGTGGGCAAGGCGCGGGCCAAGGGGTTGACCCGATAGTCGAGCTCCCGCGCCGCCGCGTGAATCCTCTGCTCTGTCTTCTCGTTGATCCGCCCGGGTTGAGTCAGCGCTCTCGACACCGTCGACGGATTGACTCCCGCAAGGCGGGCGATGTCGTAGATCGTCGGTGCCGCGCCGGCCCTCCGCGCACTGCGCGTCGTCTTCATGAGGGAATCGACGCCATCCTTGTCCGTCACGCCACTCCCTCGACTTCGAGCCAGTTCGCCTCAGTCGCCCACGGTAGCCGAACCGAGAGAATGTTCCTACCTCGTGGAGTTCTCAATGCTCCTGCTCCTGCCTCTGAACTGCCAAGCCCTTTCGATGAGCCCTCCGCTGTGCCTGTGCGTCGGGGTCGGGCACGGGAGACGCAAGAAGCAAGCGCTGAGTGTAGGGATGCTCCGGACGCTCGGTCACCCTCGTCGCGGGGCCTTCTTCGACGATCTCTCCGCGGTAGAGAACCGCGACACGGTGGCTGACGTGGCGTACGACATCGAGGTCATGAGAGACGAAGAGGTAGGAGACCCCCGTGTCTCGCTGGATCTGGAGAAAGAGATCGAGCACTTTGGCCTGGGTCGAGAGGTCGAGTGCGCTCACCGGCTCGTCGCAGACGATCAGCTTGGGCGAGAGAGCGAGTGCCCGGGCGATGGCGACTCGCTGGCGCTGACCGCCGCTGAACTCGCGCGGCAAGCGATTCGCCGCGTCGGAAGGAAGACGGACTTTGTCCAGCAGCTCCTTGACCCGCGCACGCGCATCGACTTTCGACACTCCCTGCACGCTCAAGGGTTCGGCTAGGATCTCTCCCACCGTGAGGGACGGGTTGAGCGACGAGTAGGGGTCTTGAAAGACCACCTGCAGCTCTCGACTCAGAGAGCGACGCTGGCGTCGACCGGCGTGACTGATCTCGGTTCCCGCGAACATGACGCTTCCCGAGGCGACGGGCGCGAGACCGAGCACGGCTCTTCCGAGCGTGGTCTTGCCCGACCCCGATTCTCCGACGAGACCCAGGGTCTCCCCGGTTCCGATGGAGATCGAGACCTGATCGAGCGCGCGGAAGGGACGTGTCAGAATCCCCTTCGCGGGGTACTCCACGACGAGACTGTCGACGCTCAGCAGAGGCGGCGATTCACTCATGGGTGCCCTCCTCCCCCGTGTCGGTCAGCATGCTCAACGGCTCCCGGCCCTGGAGCATGGCCGCGAGCAGGGATCGAGTGTAGTCATGCGCGGGTCGGCGCAGAATCGTGCGAACCGGCCCGTCCTCGACGATTCGCCCTTGCTGCATGACAGCGACACGGTCGCAGATGTCGGCCACCACGCCGAAGCTGTGCGTCACGAGCAGGATTCCCAGATTCCTCTCCTGCTGCAGATCCCGGAGCAGATCGAGAACATCGGCCTGGACCGTGACGTCGAGAGAGCTCGTGGGCTCGTCGGCGATGAGCAGCTCGGGGTCGCACGAGACGGCGCCGGCGATCAGAATGCGCTGCGCCATCCCTCCTGACACCTCATGCGGATACGCCTCGAAAGTGCGCTTGGGATTGGGGATGCCGACCCGGTCCAGCAGGTCGAGCGAGCGCGCTCGAGCGTCCGCTCGCGACAGCCCCAGCCGACGCCGAAGCGGTGTCATCAGCTGACTGCCGATCGTGAACGATGGGTCGAGGTTGCTCATCGGCTCCTGGGGCACGTAGGCGATCTGCGTACCGCGGATGCCCTCCATGTCCTTCTCGGACAGCGCGGCCAGATCCCGACCCTTCCAGCGCACCTGTCCGCGGATGATGCTCCCCCCGGCGGGCAGCAGGCGCAGAGCGGAGAATGCGGTCTGGGTCTTGCCCGATCCCGATTCGCCGATGAGGCCCACTACTTCGCCCCGAGCGACCGAGAAAGACACATCGTGCACGACGGTGGTGATTCGGCCTGCTTCGTCGTCATAGGCCACTTGCAGATCGATGACCTCGAGCGCAGACGATTCGGGGGTCTCCACCGACCGGGTCGACTCCGACACCGACGTCGATGTCAGGCGGGTGTTCCCGGCTGCGGGCCCACGCTTACGACGGCGCGATCTGCTGGCTCCGCGCGAACGCTCCAGCGCGTCGCGCATCGCCGATGCGAGCAGCACTAGGGCTGAACAGGTTATGGCGATCATGGCACCGGGCCAGATCAGGCCCTGTGGAGCGATGTAGATCTTGGAGTAGGCCTCGTTGAGCATGCTTCCCCACGTGGGGATGGTCATGTCCCCCACGCCGAGGAACTCGAGTCCAGCCTGGACCGCGATCGCAATCACCGACACCATCGACATCTGGATGATGATGGGGGCTCGAACAACGGTCAGCACGTGACGGAAGACGATGCTGAAGTCGCTCACGCCGGAGACCTTCGCGGCGTCGACATAGAGCTCGTCTCTCACGCCGTGGACCAGTGAGCGAACGAGTCGGAAGAACGAGGGTGCGAGGATGATGCCGAAGATGAACATCGACCACCACATTGACGGCCCGATCACAGCACGCGCGGCGAGCAGGACGATGACGCCCGGGAGCGCCATGATGAGGTCAGTGAGCCAGGACGACACACCGTCGAACCAGCCGGGGTAGTAGCCCGCGATGAGCCCGCCCGTCACGCCGAGAATCAGCGCGGTTCCGAGGGCGATGAGTGCCCCCAGCAGACTGTACCGACTGGCGTAGAGAAGCCGAGCGAGGATGTCGCGACCAGCGGTATCCCCCCCGAGGAGGTGTTCGGCGCTGGGCGGAGCGAGCACGCTGCCGAGGGATGCCTGATTGGGGTCATGAGGCACCAAGAACGGACCCAGGACCGCAGCGAGGGCGACGAAAACCAGCAGTCCGAGTGACATGAGAGCGAGCGGGTCGCGCTTCACACGTTTCCACAGGGAGCCCTGGCCCATGGGCAGGAGAGAGTTATTCGCTTCGAGTGTCGTCACGAGAGTCGCACCTTCGGATTCAGCCACACCTGAACGATGTCGATAACGAGATTGACGATGACGACGATCATGGCCGTGACGATCACGATGCCCATGACCAAGGGAATGTCACCCCGTGCGGTCGACTGAACGGCGACCTGGCCCAGGCCCGGAAGAGCGAACACCTGCTCTACGATGACGGCGCCGCTGAGAAGGCCGACGAATTTCAGGGCGAGCACCGAGAGCGCCGGGCCGGCGGCGTTCCGCAAGACGTGCTTGTAGACGATCTCGGCATTGGAGAGCCCACGAGACCGGAGAGTCCTCACGTAGTCGCGTTGAAGTGAGTCGACCATCGAACCACGTATCTGCTGCGCGATGCTGGCGACGATGTCGATGGCGAGCGCGGTAACCGGAAGGAGCAGTGCGAGCATCCAGCCCGTCACAGAGGTGGTGATGGGGACGTAACCGATTGCCGGCAGCAGCCGAAGCTGTATGGCGAACACCGTGACAAGAGCGAGAGCGATGAGAAAGCTGGGAACGGCGAGGCCGATCACTCCGAGAACCTGCACCACTTTGTCGACCCAGCCTCCTCGAACGGCGGAGGCGATGCCGAGAACGACGGCGATGACTCCTGCGACAACGATCGTGCAGACGATGAGCGTGAGTGTCACGGTCAAACGCGAGCCGAGTGCCTGTACGACCGTCTCGCCCGTGAACCATGATCTGCCGAGGTCGCCCTGGATCGCGCGGCCCGCCCAGTCGATGAATCGCTCGACGAGGGGCCGGTCGAGGCCGATCTCCTGGGCTTTCAGGGTGAGTTGCTCCGGCCCGGCCGCTTCGCCGAGAATCCGTCTTGGAACCTCAGAGCTGAAGAGGTTGAGCAGGAAGAAGGTCAGCACCGTGATACCCGCCAAGAGCAGTGCCGCGGAGATGCCTCTCCTCACTACGAATCGCAACATGTCAGGTTCTCCGCTGGCTTCGACGAGACGGGGTGCGACGCGCAATCGCGCCGCACCCCGCTGGGGTTTATCTACTGGATCGGCGAGTAGTTGTAGATGTACGGTACGGCGCGTCCGCTCTGCATCTCAACCGACGTCGTCGAGTTGGTGAAGTAGAGCAGGTCGGGCCGGTACCACGGTCCGAACCAGGCGTTGTCGATCACGTACTGGTTCAGCTCGTCGAGCGCCGCGCTTCGCACATCCGGACCACCGAACTGCACGTCGTTCACCAGGGCGGCGACCGTCGGGTCCTCCACCTGGAAGACGTTCCACCGTGCGTTGGGCGTGATGTACTGGTTGATGATCTCCCAGTCCGTCGCCTGTCCGAAGAGGAACAGCGCCATCGGATAGTTTCCGTTGAGCAGATTTCCGACGTAGTCCGCGACGGGGAACTCGGTAAACGTGACCGTGATGCCGACATCTCCCAAGAGCTGCTGCAGCGTCGTGAAGTACGAGGGATCGATGAGACCCGACGTGCTTGCCATATCGATCGACAGCCCATCCGCGTATCCCGCCTCAGCGAGCAGTCGACGAGACTCCTCCGGATCGAAGGGGTACGCCGAGTCGAGCTGCGCGTCGTACGCCTCGGATCGCGTCGGGAATATCTGACCCGTGAGCGTTCCGTCGCCGACCGCCAGGCTCTGCAGGATCGCAGAGGTGTCAATCGCATGGATGATCGCCTGCCGCACCCGAATGTCGGCCAGAGCAGGATTCAGCACGCCATCACGGTCGAAGAAGTTCAGACCGAACCAGTTGACAGCATTCCGGTTGGTCGTCAACCCTGCCGCCTCGAGCACTGCGCGGTCAGCGGCGGAGGCGGAAGCGACGTCGACCTGTCCCGACTGCAGTGCGTTGACGCGAGCGGTCGTGTCCTGCAGGACTTTGATGACGATCTCCTCATAGTGGATCAACGACGGATCCCAATAGTCCGGGTTCATCGTATAGACGTACTCCGAGCCCACGACGGTGCGCTCCTGGTCGAGGATGTACGGTCCCGTACCCGCCGGCACGGTCGCCAGGTCAGGGTTGTCGAATTCTGCCGGGTTCGCCTGATATGACGCCGCCGTCGTGAGGTAGACGAGGAATGCAGGGTCGGGCTGCGAGAGGTGCAGCTCTAGGCTGAACTCGCCCGTCACGACCACGTCGGCGAGCACCGCGAGGGTTCGAGCATCTGTCGCGGACGAGTCGCGGTAGCGTTCGAGGTTGGCCTTGGCCACCTCGGCATCGAACCGCGCACCATCCGCGAACTCGACATCGTCGCGGAGCTCGAGCG
Source organism: Cryobacterium sp. (assembly GCA_019638935.1). Classification (GTDB taxonomy): domain Bacteria; phylum Actinomycetota; class Actinomycetes; order Actinomycetales; family Microbacteriaceae; genus Terrimesophilobacter. The sequence goes on along the minus strand of JAHBSW010000001.1, from coordinate 6,187 downwards.
TCAGCACGGTCTCGTCGTCGTTGTAGGTCCAGGTCGTTGCGAGCATGGGAACGATCGTGCCGTCGGGTGCGGCGCGAAGCAGGGAGTCGTAGACCGCCTGATAGTAGGGGTATGTCGTGGCCCCGGCGGCGTCGACCGGGTCGAAGGAACCGGGTCCGGCGACATCCCCGATGGTGAGCGTGCCGCCTACGACGGGCTCGGGTGTGGATTCGGCGCTGCAACCGGTCAGTACAAGCATCACCGCAACCGCAGCGGCAACCGAGACTTTCCATTTCGTTCGGAACATCATTGATCCTCGATTTTCTGTGGGCAACTTGGGACAAGTGGTGCCTGGAATTGCTTCCATCGGACACAGTGAAACACAGAAGGCATATATTTGGCAACCGGTTGACAAAAAAATCGGCAACCGGTTGACAAGCAACTATCCTCGGGATACAAATGACCTGATCACACGCCGGGCACGGCGTCGATGTCGACGTGGATGAGAGCTGATCAATATGCCTGATGCGCACAGCAGTACCCCGCCCTTTCGCCTCGCCCGTGACGAGTACGACTCGCTCACGCGACGCGTTGCGAACTGGCAACGCTGGCCGACCGAGGGTGGCCTCGGAGCCCTCCACACCATCACGGCCGAGAAGAGAGTCCGCTCGGCGCAACTCGTGACAGAGGGCCGCGTGGTCTCGTGCTGCCAACCGCCACGAGGAGAGGCAGTCGGAGAGCTGGGCGAGCCAGGCTCATCGCCGCATCCCTATCGCGTCCACCAGTGGTTCGCCGCCCGCGAGGGCTGGCATGCGGTCAACGATCGCGTGGAGATCGACGTGCACGGCCTCTACAGCATGACGCACCTCGACGGACTAGGGCACTTCTTCCTCGACGATCGCGGATTCGACGGCGTTCCCCGACCTGAGCTGCAAAGCGGTCTCCCGGAACAGCACGCCGCGATCACGGCAGCGGGAGGCATCGTCTCCCGCGGCGTCCTCATCGACATCCCTCGATTCCAGGGACGCGATGCGATGGAGGCAGGAGACGTCGCCTCCTTGCACGACGTGAAAGGCGCCCTGCAGCAGCAGGGCGTGCAACCCGAACCCGGAGACATCCTGGCCTTCCGCTTCGGAACCGCCAACATGAGACCGCGCACCGGACCGGAGACCCCCCTTCCGGGCCTGAGCATCGAATGCGCCGACTGGCTGCACGAGCAGGATTGCGCCGTCGTCATCACCGACGGGGGTCTCGATCCCTCTCCCTCTCAAGTGGAGGGCATCTCCACGCCGTGGCACCTGCTCGTGCTCGCGAGCATGGGTGTTCGTCTCATCGACGGAGCCGAGCTCAACACTCTCTCCGGTGTGTGCGCCGAACTCGGGCGGTGGGAGTTCCAGATGATCGTCGCTCCGATCGCCGTTCCCCACGCCTCCGGTGTTCCCGTCAATCCCCTGGCGATCTTCTAGCGCATCCGCGTAACATCCCTCGCATCATCCAGAACACCCTGCCCAGAATCACGAGAGAGCATCCATGGTCGACCTTTCCGCATCACCCTTCAATCTCGACTCCGAGGCGATCGCCTGGGTGCACAGCACGATCGAATCGCTCACGCTGGAGGAGCGGATCGGTCAGCTCTTCATCAATCACAACCACCACTTCACAGCCGACTATCTCGATGACGTGATCGAGAACTACCACGTCGGTGGGATGAGATACCGACTGGGACCGGCGGCAGAAGTCCAAGAGCACCTGCGCTACGCGCAGTCGAAGTCGACGGTGCCGCTCCTCGTCGCGGCGAACCCCGACAAGGGCGGCTTCGGAACGTCCGCGGAGGGAACTCTGGTCAGCACCAACCTTCAGGCGGGGTCCCACCCCGACAAGTCCATCGCCAGAAATCTCGGCAGGATCGCCGGCATCGAGATGAAAGCCATCGGATGCAACTGGGCATTCGCTCCCGTCGTCGACATTCACTACAACTGGCGCAACACGGTGATCTCGACCCGAGCGTTCGGCAACGAGCCCGGCGTGGTCATCGAGCGTGCGAAAGAAGTCGTCGACGGGCTTCGTGAATCAGGTATCGCCTCGGCGATCAAGCACTTCCCGGGAGACGGCGTGGACGAGCGAGATCAGCACGTCGTCACCTCGTACAACACACTCTCCTACGAGGACTGGGACAAGACCTTCGGTCAGGTCTACCGCGAGATGATCGCTCACGGTGTCGAGTCCATCATGGTCGGTCACATCGGAGCACCTGAGCTCTCGCGGGAACTTCGGCCCGGCATCACCGATGCCGAGATACTGCCCGCGTCTCTTGCGCCGGAGCTCCTCAACGACCTTCTCCGCACTCGACTCGGATTCAACGGTCTGATCCTGACCGACGCCTCGCAGATGATCGGCATGAGCCAGGCGATGAGCCGGAGCGCCCTCGTGCCCGCCGCGATCGCGGCGGGTTGCGACATGTTCCTCTTCTTCAACAACCCGGCCGAGGACTTCCAGTACATGCTGGACGGCTACCGAGACGGTGTCATCAGCGAGTCGCGACTCCATGAGGCTCTCGAGCGCATTCTCGGTCTCAAGGCTTCGCTCGGACTGCATCTCGTTCCGCGAGAGGAGCTCGTGCCCGCGACGGACGCACTCCGCACCATCGGAACACCGGAACACCGGGCTGTCGCACAGGCGATCGCGGAGAAGACGATCACGCTCGTCAAGGACACCCAGAACAACCTCCCGATCACGCCCCAGACCCACCCGCGCATCCGGCTCTACGGAGTCTCCGGCGCCGCGGACTCGACCCGCACCGACCCCTTCGGATGGCTGAACGTCGTCACCGAAGAGCTCCAGACCGCCGGGTTCGAGGTCGACGTGTTCAAGACGCTCGACGAACGTCGGGCCGAAGGAGACGACGACCTCAGCTTCATGAGCCTGATCGCCGCCGAGTCGGCGGCGGACTACGCCCAGAAGTACGATGCGGCATTCCTGTTCGCGAACGTCGCCGGCTTCGCCCAGGAGGGTGCGATTCGGATTCGCTGGTCGAGCCCGATGAGTCCGGAGATCCCCTGGTACGTCAATGATGTCCCCACCGTGTTCGTCTCACTCAACCAACCGAATCACCTCGTCGACGTTCCCATGGTCAAGACCGTCGTTCACGCGCACAACCAGAGCCGTGAAGCCATCCGCTCAGCGATCGGAAAGATCATGGGCGAATCGGAGTTCCAGGGAACCCACAACGAGAACGTGTGGTGCGACACCTTCGGAACGCGGATCTGATCGCACCCCGCGGGTGCCCCTGGCCGCCCGTGTGCGGTTCTCCACGCCACGGATAGCGGCGAGGACCCTACAGGCGGAGTCCGGGTCGCCGCGCGATCTGCCTGCTGATGGCTTGTGCGGCGGTCTGCACCGCGAGCCCGACACGACGAACATCGAAGTTCTGACTCCAGCCGGCCGCCGACATCGCGACCACGGGGTGGCCGTCCGGAGTGCGGATCGCGGTGGCAGCGCACGCGATGCCCGCACCGCTCTCCTCGCGCTCGTAGGCCACGCCGCTCGCGCGAATGCGAGCGAGCTCTCGATTCAGCCGATCCGGATCGGTGATCGTGTTCGGCCCGACCGGTGCGAGACCCTGATCGATGACGGCATCGACGACCGAAGGAGCCGACCAGGCCAGGAGCGCCTTCCCCACACCCGTGGCGTATGCAGGCATCCGGCCGCCTACTCGGCTGGGGAGAGGCGGAGTCCCCCGCGCAGGCAGAATCTCGATGTAGACGACCTCAGAGCGCTCGAGCACAGCCAAGTGCACGGTGAGGTTGAGCGCGCTGCGCAGGTCGGACATGCTGGCCAGGGCAAGCTTGCGAAGATCGCGCGGACGCGTCGCCGATTCGCCGAGTTCGAAGAGACGCAGACCCAGCCGCACTCCGATGCGACCGTGTTCGAGGAACTGGAACGCGACCAGTTCCTGCACGATACGGGACACAGTGGACTTCGGAAGCCCGGTGCGACGTCCCAGCTCGGAGACCGTGAGTTCGTCGTCCCGAGGCTCGAAAGCGTCGAGGATTGCCGTCACACGGCCCACCATCGAACGGCTGATGTCCCGCTCAGTGGCACGCATCCTTGAATTATGGCGGACCACCGGCAGACAATCCAAGGGCGCGGCAATCCCGCCGCGCCCGTCGACGATGGGATCCCGATGTGAACGACGACGAGATCTCCCGCTTCGCCAATCAGCTCCTCGAGGCGTACGACACTCGCGCTCCGATCCCGCCGATCACCGACGAGGCGCCGAACGCCAGCGTGAACGACGCCTATGCGGTTCAGCTCTCTCAGGTCGAGCGCTGGCTGGAGCAAGGGCGACGAATCTCGGGCTTCAAGGTCGGACTGACCTCGCGCGCCATGCAGCGCCAGCTCGGCGTCGACAGTCCCGATTTCGGCCACCTGTTCGACGACATGGTGCTCGATGGGGCGGCACCCATTCCACTCGACTGGTTCATAGCCCCGCGCATCGAGCCGGAGATCTCATTCGTACTCGGCAGTGACCTCGTCGGTCCCGGCCTTGTCATGACCGATCTGCTTCGTGCCATCGACTACGCGATCGCGTCCGTCGAGATCATCGACTCCCGCATCGCCGACTGGCGGATAGGACTCGTCGACACGATCGCCGACAACGCGTCCTCGGGCGCGCTCGTACTGGGAAGCCGAGCCATTGCCGTGAACGACATCGATCTCGCACTCGTCGGCAATACGCTCAGCCGCAACGGTGACATCGTGACGACCGGTGCGGGCGCAGCCGTTCTAGGACATCCACTCAACGGCGCCCTCTTCCTCGCGAACACGCTGGGCTCGCTCGGGCGCGCACTGCCCGCCGGATCGATCGTCATGGCGGGCGCGCTCAGCGCCTCGGTTCCTATAGCGCCGGGCGACACCTTCGTCGCCCGATTCTCTTCTCTCGGCGATCTCACCGTCCGCTTCAGCTCATTGCAGTCAGGAGACGCGTCATGACCGTGATCGAAACCGTCCGCTCGCGGGGGCGCACCGGAGACCGGCCGACGGCCGCCATCGTGGGCTCGGGGAACATCGGCACCGACCTTCTCGTCAAACTGCTCCGCAATGAGAATCTCGACGTGCACTCCCTCGTCGGGGTCGACCCGGAGTCGGATGGACTCGCTCGCGCTCGCGCGCTCGGGGTCGAGACCACCTCCAGCGGCGTCGACTGGCTGCTGGACCACGCGGAGCGCCCCGACCTCGTGTTCGAGGCGACCTCGGCCAAGGCACATGAGGCGAACGCTCCACGCTATGCGGCGGCCGGGATCACAGCGGTCGATCTCACCCCCGCGGCGGTGGGACCGTTCGTCTGCCCCGTCGTCAATCTCTCCGAGCATGTGGGCACCGCCAACCTGAACATGATCACCTGCGGCGGCCAGGCCACGATCCCCATCGTGCACGCCGTGTCCTCGGTCGCGGAGGTCCCCTATGCGGAGATCGTCGCAACGATCTCCTCGCGATCCGCCGGGCCCGGAACTCGTGCCAACATCGACGAGTTCACCGAGACCACCGCGCACGCGCTCGAGCTCGTGGGGGGCGCGAAGCGCGGAAAGGCGATCATCATCCTCAATCCCGTCAAACCGGACATGATCATGCGCGACACCGTCTTCTGCGCTCTGACGCCCGACGCAGACCGAGACGCGGTGACGGCCGCCATCCACGACCGGGTCGCCGCAGTTCAGCAGTATGTTCCGGGCTACCGCCTGCGCAACGACCCCCAGTTCGATGAGCCGAACGAGCTGTGGGCTGGCCTGGCCCGCGTCGCCGTCTTCCTCGAGGTCACGGGGAACGGTGACTACCTGCCACCATGGGCAGGAAATCTCGACATCATGACCGCGGCAGCGGTGCAGGTCGGCGACGTTCTCGCGGCATCCTGGACGCAATCATGACGGCGGGGACCGCGCACGACGTGCGGATCACAGACACGACGCTGCGTGACGGCTCCCACGCGATGCAGCACCGGTTCACCGAGAGCAACGTGCGCGCCATCGCCGGCGCTCTCGATCGAGCAGGCGTGCAAGTGATCGAGGTGACCCACGGTGACGGCCTGAACGGTTCGTCGTTCAACTACGGCTTCAGCCTCGTCGATGAACTCACACTCATCGCAGCGGCAGCAGCTGAAGTGCAGCGCGCGAAGATCGCTGTGCTGCTGCTGCCCGGCCTGGGCACCATC